>JBBRUT010000047.1:0-22303 GCA_038247555.1 Phycisphaerales bacterium
CACCGCCCGCCGCTTTCTCCACTCCCCCTACCCGCGCAAGTGCCTGCTCGATCCAGTGCACATCGAGCTTCGAGTTCGTCACCAGATCGGCGATGCGGTGCCGCGTCATGTCTTCGCGCGCAAACGTCACACTCTCGCGCTCGATGCGTTCGACCTCCTCCCGTGTCAGGCCGTGGTTCGGCACAATCTGCAGCGCGGCCCGCTTTCCGCTGCGCCGCTCCACCGCGCTCACGCTCAACACGCCGTTGGCATCGACCAGGAACGCAACCTCAAGCTGCGGGATGCCCGCGGGCATCGGCGGCAGGCCGCTCAAGTGAAACTCCCCCAGCGAGCGGCAGTCGCCCGCCATCTCGCGCTCCCCTTGTAGCACGTGCAGCTTGATCGAAGTCTGGCCATCGACGCTCGTGCTGAACATCTCCGTCGCGCGTGCGGGCACGGTCGAGTTCCGCATGATCAGCTTGGCAACGCCCCCGCCGCGGGTCTCGATGCCCAGCGACAGCGGCAGCACGTCGAGCAACAGGCTTGCCCCGCCGTGCCACTGGACACGGTTCCCCGAAGGGGAGCCGCTGGCCAGTGTGCCTTGGTTCTTTCTTGCCAGAACCCCCGCCTGCACCGCCGCGCCCAGCGCAACGACCTGATCCGGATCCAGCGCGGTATACGGCGGGAGCCCAAACACTTCTTCAACCCGTCTCCGCACCAGCGGCATCCGCGTCGCGCCGCCCACCAGCACTACGCACGCAGGCTTCGTCTCGCCCGCGGCCTCCATCTGCCGCTGCGCATCCCGCAGCGCACGCTTGCAGCACTCGATCGACCGCTCCACCAGCGGCGCAACCACTGCCTCAAACTCGGCGCGGGTGATTGTGCGGTCGTAGACCGCGCCGCCCCCAAGGTCGATGCGCACACTCGCGCGCTCCTCGCTCGACAGCTTGATCTTCACCTGCTCGGCGAACTGCCGCAGCGCAACCCTGGTCTCGGGGTCGAACTCGTGTAGCTTCGCTGGCCTTACCTCTGAACTTGCTCCTTCTCCGCCTCTCTCTGTACGCTCTGTGTCCGCCTCTGTGCCCTCTGTGGACCTGCCTTCAAAGCGCGTCCCTGCACCCTCGGCCCGCCCCAGCATCTCCCGTATCTCCCGCGTAAACATCGCCACCAGCGCGTGATCGAAGTCATCGCCCCCAAGGTGCGTATCGCCCGCGGTCGAAAGCACCTGGAAAATGTCCGCACCAACCGCGCCGGCTCCATCCCCATCCGCACCGCCCGTTCGCTCCGCAGGCGTCAGCCTCAGCACGCTCACATCAAATGTCCCGCCCCCAAGGTCATACACAACCACCACCTGCGGCGCGGCGGCGTTCACGCCAAGCCCATATGCCAGCGCGGCCGCGGTCGGCTCATTGACAATCCGCACCACCTCCAGCCCGGCCAGCCGCCCGGCATCGCGCGTCGCCTGACGCTGCGCATCATCGAAGTATGCCGGCACCGTCACCACCGCCTTGCGAACCTCAACCCCAAGCGCCTTGCTCGCCTGCTCCTTCAGCCGTCGCAGGATGATCGCGCTCACCTCTTGCGGCGAGATGACCTTGCCCGGCGCACCACCAACTCCCGGCAGCTCCACCCGCGCGGTCTGGTGCTCACCCTCCACCACCTTGAACGACAGGTACGGAGCGTCCGCCGCGGCGTCCTTCACGCTCCGCCCCATCAGCCGCTTCACGCTCGAGACTGTCCGCTCAGGATACCGCACCGCTTCCGCGCGGGCCTCTTGCCCGATCGCCTCGACGCGACCCGTGCCCGCGGCATCGAACCGCACCACGCTCGGCAACATCGCGCGGCCCTGCTCATCTGCCAGAATCCGCGGCCGCGCAGCTTCTGTCCCCGCGCCCCACCCCGCCACCGCGACCAGGCTGTTGGTCGTGCCAAGGTCGATCCCAACGATCGGTTCGGGTCCGGCAGAAGTTGCTCTTTGATCAGTCATCAACAGACCGTAGCGCGACAAGTGGCCTACTTCACCACCATCTCCAGCAGCCACGGCCCCAAGAGCCACATGAACGCGATGATCACCACCGCGCACACGACATCCAGCAGGATTCCCGCCCGCATCATCTGAGGAATGGTGATCTTCCCCGTCGCAAACACAATGGCATTCGGCGGCGTCGCCACCGGCAGCATGAACCCGCACGTCGCCGCCAGCGCCGCCGTCACCATCAGCAGCATCGGGTCGATGCCCATCACCGGGCCCACCGCCGCGAGCACCGGCATGAGCGCCGCCGCGATCGCCGTATTGCTCGCCAGTTCGCTCAGAGCGATCACCCCCACCACAAGCACGCCCAGCACCAGCAGCAGCGGCAACCCCCCCAGCGCGCCAAACAGCGATCCGAGATACTTGTCGCACTCCGTGGCGCTCATCGCCGCGGCCAGACTCAAGCCCCCGCCAAAGAGCACCAGCACGCCCCACGGCAGCCTCTCGGCATCTTCCCACGTGATCGCACACTTCCGCTCCCGCACGTTGACGGGGATCACAAACAGCAGCACCGCCGCACCGATCGCGATTCCCGCATCGGTAATGCGAGGCACCAGCTCGCCATGGCTGTCCTCCATCATCAGCCCCAGCCCGCGGCACAGCGGCACGCGGAACAGCCACCACACGACCGCCAGCAGAAACACGCCCAGCACCACCCACTCCGCCGGCGACATGCGTCCAAGCTCCCGGCGCTCCGTGGCGATCAGCTCCGCACCACCCTCGATGCGTGCACCGCGCACCGGGTGCAGCACGCGCGTCAGCAGCAGCCATGCCGCGGGAAGCAGGATGACGGCCAGCGGCACGCCGATCTTCATCCAGTCGGCAAACGCGATCTGCTTGCCCAGCAGTCGCTGCGCGCCCTGCATCAGCACGCCGTTGGGCGGTGTGCCGATCGGCGTGCCCAGCCCGCCGATGCTCGCGGCATAGGCAATCCCCAGCAGCATGCACAGGCTGAATCGCTCGACATCCTGCGGGGTCCAGGCGTGACCGCCGCGCTTCTCCGCGAGCAGCCGCTCGGTCATCACCACCACGCTCGTCGCGATCGGCAGCATCATGATTGTCGTCGCCGTGTTCGACACCCACATGCTCATGAACGCCGTTGCCGCCATCACCCCGCCGACCATCATCGATGGCCGCGTGCCAACGACCGATAACGTGCCCAGCGCAATCCGCTTGTGAAGCCCGCTCCGCTCCATCGAGATGCCGAGAACGAAGCCGCCCAGAAACAGGAAAATGATCTCATCGCCGTACGGCGCCGCCGCGGCCCTGGTTGTCGTGATGCCCAGCACCGGAAACAGAACCAGCGGAAGCAGCGCGGTCGCGCTGACAGGAATTGCTTCGGTAATCCACCACACCGCCATCCACGCCGCGACAGCCAGACAGCGACGGCCCGATTCAGAAAGCACCACTCTGGCAACGTCAGAAGGGGCTTCCCCTCCCGCTTCCCAACCCAAATCCGAACCCGTCGCGGGTCCGATGAGTAGATACAGAAGGCCTGCGAGAGCGGGACCGGCAACCAATCCGGTCCGTTGCACGAACAGCATCGCAGAAGACTTGTTGGTGGCGGGTTCTCCGAGCATCGCAAGCGTCCAGCCGACACCCCCGCTTTGGCGGTTTGCCGGTGTGGGAGCTTACCGCCCTCGGTTATCTGACCAAAGTCCGTATCCCGGAAGGCCGAATAGTCGATGACGATGACGCGGAATGTTCCGGACTTTGAGGAGTTGATTCCATGAGGCTTTACATTGTCAGGCACGCCAAGGCCGCGGACCTGCCGCTAGCAACCCAATGCTGCGGCACGAAGCCATCGTGCTGCTCACCTTCCGCGGCGGACTTCGACCGCCCTCTCACCGATCGCGGCCGCTTCCAGGCCAACTTCCTCGGCCGCTGGATCAAGACCGCGGATCGCAAGCCAACCCTCATCCTCGCCAGCGCGGCCGTCCGCGCTCAGGAAACAGCAGCTTACCTGCGCGACGGCGCCACTTCCGAGCTTCGCACCGTTGGCCAGCTCGCGGTGGATCGCCCCGTGAGCGAGGCGCTCGAGCTCATCCAGGCCTTCGCCAACATCAAGGAACTGATGCTCGTCGGCCATAACCCACAGCTCGGCGAGCTGCTCGGCGTGCTGGCGTGCGGCCTGCCGCCCCAGCAGCTCACCATGCGCACCGGCGACCTCGTCGGCCTCGACATCCGCGCCACCGATCCTGTCGGCTCCGCGAAGATCGTCGAGCGGCAGCGCCTCGATGAGAATGCCGCGCTCGACGAATCCATGATCGAAGCAACCATCATCGATTCTCGTACCAGGCCAGCACGCATCCGCTGAACCACCTTTGGTGACCCGGTACTCCGCGCCGAGACAGTTCAGCGTCACTCCCTCGCCGCGGCCTTCCGCGCGATCTCAATCGCAAGGTCGATTGCAAGTTCGATCGCCGCGCGCATCGACGCCGCATCCGCGAGGTTCTTCCCCGCAATGTCGAACGCCGTGCCGTGCGCAGGCGATGTCCGCACAATCGGCCCGTGCCCGCCGCGCAGCCCCACCGTCGTGTTGACCGTCTTCTCGCGATCCAGCAGCTTCACCGGGATCAGCCCCTGATCGTGATACATTGCCACCACCGCATCAAACTTCTGCTTCGCCGCGGCGAGAAACACAGAATCTCCCGGTAGCGGTCCAACGGCATCGATCCCCGCCCGCACCGCGAGCGCGATCGCCGGCGCGATGATCCGCTGCTCTTCATCCCCCATCAGCCCGTGCTCCCCCGCGTGCGGGTTCAACCCGCACACCGCGATCCGCGGCCGCCCGCCCCCCCCCGCGCTGGTGCGCACCATCTCCATGCACGCCTGGTGCGTCAGCTCGATCGCATCAAACACGCGCCCGATGCTCAGCAGTTCCGGCACACTCGCCAGCGGCACGTGCACCGTCGCCAGCGACACCACCAGCACCGGGCCGACGAACAGCATCGCAAACCGTTTGCTGCCGCATCGCGCCGCCAGCAGTTCGGTATGCCCCGGAAACTTCTTCGCCGGCGCGCCCGCCAGATTCCACGCCTCTTTGGCGATCGGCGCCGTCACCATCGCCACGGCCGCACGCGGATCATCCTTCCGCAGCATCGCGCACGCGAGCGCATCCTCCACCCACCGAAAGCTCGCCGCGCCCCCCGCTTTCGTCGGACCGGGAATCGCCTCCAGCAGCGATTCATCCAGCGCAACGCCGCTCTCTTCAAGCACCACGACATCGTGATGAAGACACGCCAGAGGAACACCCGACGCCGATGTCAATCCCTCCGCCGCCACATATCCAGCCCGCCACCAATAGGGTTCGATCCCCGCGTGCTGCGCGGCACGATGCATCGCATATGCCCAGCCAAACACCCGGAAGCGCGCCCGTGACCGAAGGCCCCGATCCGCCAGGGCCTTCACCGTGATCTCCGGTCCGATGCCCAGCGGGTCCCCCATCGACACCGCGATCACGGGCCGCGGATCGCTGACTGCGCCGGGTTCAGTTGAAGGAGCGGGGCCCATTCCCAAAGGGTAGAAGCCGCTGTGACACCACCAAGCCTTGAGTCGCCCATCGTCCGAGAACACGCGAAGTTCTTCCGGACATACAACCCCCGGCGGCCCAGCCGATACCAGTGATCCCACCCCCGCCTGGCCATATGGTTTGACAGGAGCCCGAGAAATGACCCAGCCCGCGATAATTCGTATGCTCACCGTGTCCGTCGCCGCCGCCGTGTTCTGCGCGGGAGGGTGTGCACCCCGGGACGGCTCCAAGCCCGAGCCCGCAGCGACCGCCCAGCAGCCCGCACCGGTGGTCTCGCAGGCTGAGAAGCCAACTCCCGATCCCGCTCCATCCGCGTCTTCACCCGCGGAGATGAAGGGCCTTGACTCCTCCCCGCCCCTCTCGCGGACAGATATGGGCACGGGCCTGGTCATCGAAGAGCTGAAAATGGGAAGCGGCGAGATTGTCTGGCCCGGCAGCCGCGTGCGATTGAACATCCGCGGCTGGTCCGTCGCGACCGGCGCCATGTACTGGGATACCACGACACAAGGCGGGCCCCGTGTGGTTGCGCTCGCCACCGCAATGAAAGGCATGCGCGACGGCATCCCCGGAATGCGTGTCGGTGGAAAGCGGCGAATCTCAGTTCCACCGGATATGGCCTACGGGTTTCGCGAAGTGAAGAACGAGGAGAACGTGGTGGTCGTTCCGCTTGCGACTCCCATCAAGCTCGAGATCGAGGTCCTTGAAGTCCTGACGAAAGTCAAGATCGACGACCCGGCCGCCACGCCGGCGGATGACCGCACAGGGTCCGCGCCGGCTCCGCAGTAACCTTCACTGCTTGCTGACAGGCACGGGCCAGTGCTCAGGCGGCACCATCCGCATGTTGCCCGTGCCGTCGCGCTCTGCACGGATATCCGGCCGCACGCCGATCGCCTTCATGCCGTACGGGCCAGGCGGATTGATCTCGAACCAATACTGCACAACCCGCTTGAAGCCAGCCCCCAGCGGCTCCGCCTGAATGCGGACAATCGACTCCGACGGCGAAGCAAACCCGACCGATTCGTCGAGTTGAAGCGTGAGCTTGTCGCCCGGATCAACGTCATACACCTCGCTCGGCGTGAGGGTCGAAGGATCCATTGCCGTTTCGCGCGGACCGCTCCAAAATCGCACTCGAAGCACCGTATCCGTGTCGTTCTTCAGCCAGGCGCGGCTCGGGTCCCCACACCCGCCAAGGCCCACCAGCACGCCGCTCACGCACGCCCACAACCACTTCGAGCGCGTTGATGCTGTCACTTGGGTGTCCTTGCCTCGGGTCCGCCAGAAGCCCGCGGATCCGCCGGCGGGACATTCCGCTCCGGCAGCACCTCGACCTCCTCGACAACCGTCCGCCGAAGGATAACCCGCTGGCCGTCGGCCGTGGTTGCCTCTCGCTCGGTGGTCTCTTCTCGCACAACGGTTCGGTCGCGGGCAGCCGGCCGCGCCGGGTCCGCGGCGATCCCGCGGGCAATGTGCCCGACAAACTCCCCCAGTGATCGCATCAGGCCCTTGGGCTCTTCAGCCATGCCTCAAGCATGGACCGTCCGCGCGCCAGCTTCAAGCGTCGCGGACCAGCACCCGCACATTCTCGCGGCCCTCGAGCGGCTCGGCCCCGGCCCCGCCCCTCCCCCGCAAGCCCGCAAACCACAGCCGGAGTCGAATGATCCCGACTCCCACGACCACCAGCAGGAGCGCAAAGAGCATGAGCGGCAAAAGCAGCAGGAAGATCACCAGCCCCAGCAGCGATGCCACCGCCATCACCACGCGCAGCTTCCATACGGGAATCCGCTGCGGAACCGCGCCCGCCTGAACAGAGTCGAACATGCCGCTCGGGAACGTTCCCATGCACGATCCTACGGAATCCGCGCGCCCCTCGTGCGGGATCGGCGGACACGCTTTCCAAAAAACAAGGACCCTTCGGTTTACGCCGAAGGGTACTTGACGGGACGAGCGGGTCCCGGTTGGTTTGTGGACGCGATAAGCCGCGTCGAAGGCCTCAGCAGACTTGCCGGGCGTCGCAATCACCTGTCGTCGACGAAAAGAAATCCCCAACGACCCTCGCGCGGCCCGCTTCATTGCCTGCTTAAGTCAAGAGATTACATCGGTTTACAATCTACACAAGATCCGGGTATGTATTTCGTACCCGATTCTGGCTATAAGATGCCACCGCCCGCTTTTATGGGACCATTCCGCCTCTCGCTTCACCAGGCCAAGGGGCCCTGCCCGCTCGCAACCACGCGATTCGCCCACCACTTCCGGTAGGTCTGTCTGGCAAAGGGTGACTATCTTCACAGGGGGCATGGGGGTGAGCCGTGGGGGGTGGGCTGAGCCCACGGACCGTCTGGAGATTCTGATGTTCAAGTCCGCTGCATCGTGCGCATTGTCCGCTTCTCTCCTGGCAGTCATTCCCGGAACTGTCTGGGGCCAGGCCGCCGCGCCCAATGACCGGACCGGGGGCATCCTGGTCGGAGACCTCACACTCGACACCGTCTATCTCGTGCGCGATGCGGATGGGGATGGTGTCGCCGATTCTGCGACCGTGTTCTTCGGAGCTGGAAACGAGTCCGGAATCGCCGCGCCCACCGGCGCGGTCTTTGCCATCTTCCAGGCCGCCGACCGCACGGTGTACATCTCCGATGGCGACAACGATGCGGTCTACGCCGTTCGCGACAACAACGCCGACGGAGACGCGATGGATGCGGGCGAAGCCCGCGTGTGGATCCGCGGCGGACTCTTCAACTTCCTCAACTTTACGATCGAAACACCAAACGGCTTGGCGGGCTCCGCCGGAGTAATCTTCATCGCCAACGCGGGCATCGGCACATTCGGGCAGGATGCGATCTATCGCACCATCGACCTCAACGGTGATGGCGATGCCGATGACGAGAACGAATGCTCGATCTGGTTCGATGCGCTTGCCAACTTGCCCAACTCCAATCCATTCGACCTCTGCTTTGTGAACGACACCGCCTACTTCGCCGACCTTCGCGGCAGCACGGCCGATGCCATTATCAGCCTGCGCGACGGCGACGCGAGCGGACAGGTCGGACCCGACGAGTTTGGCTTCTTCCTTCTCGATGGGGATCAGGGCGCCGCCTGCGATCTCTCCTGCATCACCGATGGCACGGATCTGTTCGTGCACAATCAGACCGGCGTCCAGAGCGTCTATCGCCTGCGCGACATCGATTCGAGCGGGACTATTGATGCCGCGGGCGAATCCACCATGATCTGGACCGAGGCCGCCCTACCGCCGGGCTCGGTGCTGCAAACCTCGTTTGCCATCGCGCACGGCCCGATCGCACCGGTAACCTCCATGGCGATCTCCAGCCACGGGACCGCCGCTCAGGATGCAATCTACCTGCTCCGCGATTTCTCCGGCGATGGCGACTTCCTCGATGACGGCGAGACAACCGCCTTCATCACCGGCGTGGCGGAGGATGGCGTCTTCCCCGAGAACATCCGGTCCATGTGCTTCTACGCGCCGGTCTGCCGCGGCGACTTCGATCGCAGCGGACAGAAAGGTGTGCCCGACATCTTCGCATTCCTCAGCGCGTGGTTCGCCGGAAGCCCCGAAGCCGATGTCGATGGTGTCCCCGGAGTGACGGTGCCGGACATCTTTGCCTTCTTATCCATTTGGTTCGGGCCCTGCTGACCTCTCGTCGAGTTCACACCTATCCCAAACCAAACGGACTCGAGCGCCGCGGCTTCGCGCTGTTTGAAGGCTGTCGCCATGTACCGGTGAAGCTTGCGATTGCGAGCAGACCGACTCAGCACGAATACTTGTTTTTTCACAGGATCGAGTAGACTGGTGGTTGCGCTGGCATTGCCAAACGGCGGTGCGCCGCAGCGCTTGTCAACACTGGGGGGGCGGGGTGTGGCGGAACCCTTGGAGGTTTCAGATATGACTCGTCAATGGAAGACCTGCACCTTATCTCTTATGTGTGGTCTTGCGGCCACGCTGCCTACTGCGCTTGCGCAGCATCAGGCAGCGCCCAAGGTCAACCCACTCGTGCTTGAGCACGCGGTTGACATCGGGGAACCACAGTTCGGGGGCATCATCTATGCCCACACTACGAAGAACCCCGGTAGCGTACCAGCGCTCCGTGGAACGACGGTCGTGTACGACACCATCACCACCTGTACGGGTTTCAGCCGCCTCACTCAGGGTCCCGCGGCGATCCTCGATGACGGATCGTTCACCCCCGGTCCCGCTTCCCTCTCGGGCGCAACCATCAGCGAGATCGACTTCTTCATCCGTCCCCTCGTGGCGCTCCCCACCATCGTCGCGCGCATCACGGTCTTCAACACTATTGATCTCGCGGGCCAGGGCTCGCCCCTCATCGTGCAGAGCCAACAGATCTTCTCCGAAACCTATGTGATCACCGGCACCGCCGCGAACACAACCCCGGGCCTGTACCAGTTCACTGCGGACGTCACGGACTTCATGATCGCCGATGACGACTGGGGCATCGAGATCGCATTCCTCGCTGCGCCCGCCGGAGCCATCCTCGCCAACGGCGTCGTCACCACCAGCTTCCCCGGCACAGTGTGCGCACCGACCATGCCGCAGGTCGGTGGCAATGCCGCGATCTTCTGGGCAGACAATGACCTTGGCCCGGGCCAGCCGCTGATCGGCGACGGCATCCGCTATGAGCCATACGACGCCGCCCAGGCGAACGTCAATCAGGGCGATGCGCTCGCGTTCGGCGCAGGAACGGTCTTCAACGGCCTTGGCCTCCGCTTCCGCGGCCTGATCAACGACCCCACGCTCGGCGCATGCTGCCTGGGCGACAACTCCTGCATCGTCTCCAACCAGGAGAACTGCGACCTCCAGGGCGGAACCCTGACCCTCCAGCAGGGCTGCAGCGCGTTCTTCTGCTTGCCCGCTCCCGCCAACGATGACTGCCTCAACGCCCAGGTCATCACCGGCTTTGGCACCTTCTCCTACGACAACCGCGCCGCGACCGCTACGGACCCCGCCCCCACGTGCGGACCGCTCGGCGAGGACGTCTGGTTCCGCTGGCAGGCCCCCTGCAGCGGCGATGTCTCTGTCTCCACCTGCCTCCTCAATCTCACCGATGACCTCTTCGCCGTTTATCAGGGCAGCAACTGCGGCGATCTGAACACGCAGGTCGCGTGCGACGATGACGGCTGCGGCGTCGTGGGTGGCGCGGCCACCGCCACGTTCTCCGCAACCGCCGGCACCACCTACCTCATCCGTATGGGCACTTTCAATGCCACGGTCGGCGCAGAGAACTTCTTCGAGATCACCAACGTCAACTGCTCCGGTGGCCCCGCGTTCTGCGATGCCGACTGGTGCCAGGACGGAACCGTCGGCGTCCCCGACATCTTCTGCTTCCTGTCCGCCTGGTTCGCCAATGACCCTGTCGCCCGTAACTACGGCGGCAACCCCGGCGTCCCGGCCATCTTCGCATTCCTGTCCATCTGGTTCGCAACGGGCACCGGCCCCTGCACGCCCTAAGCTTCCTTGAAGTTCCCCCGCCCCGGGTTAGCGCCCGCGGCGGGCTTTCCCACTTCCGGTCACCTTGACGTGAGAGGAATGAGCTTCAACCACCTGCTGTCTTTGTTGCTGTCCGCCGCGCTCGCGGCCGATATCTGCTGCGCTTCGTCCCCGGAACATCAGGCCCGCGCGGTCCTGCCGTCGCCGATCGACGAACCCCCCGCCAACACTGCGCCCATCCCGGCGACCGCTCGATCGAGCATCCCCGGTGCGCCCGGGACGCGTGGGCCGATCGGCCAGATTCTCTTTGATTCCATCTCCGGCTGCACAACGCTCCGCAGCTACGGAAGCGGACCCACGGCGATCCTTGATGATTTTTCATTCTTCCCCGGTCCCGCGGCGACCGCCGGCGCCGTGGTCTCGGGCATGGATTTCTACATCCGCACATGGGGACCGCGCGGACGCATCACCGTCCGCCTCTCCTTCTACAACCGCATCAACCCCGACGGCGAGGGCGAGCCCGCACTCGTGCAGCACGACCTGGTCACGCAGCAGTTCCTGGTGATCGAAAATACCTCGGTGAACCTTGCTTCCCCACCCGGTTCATACCTCATCTCGACATCGCTCACACCTTTCGTGCTGCACGCTCCGGAGTTTGCCCTCGAGATCGCATACGTCGATGACGACGGCGAGATCCTGACCAACGGCCCGCTCAGCACCGTGTTCCCAGGCAACCCCTGCGTCTTGATCCAGCCCGTGATCGGGTCAAGCCAGGAAGTCTTCTGGATCGACAACGACTCCGGCAACCTCTCCGGCGACGGCATCCGCTACGAACCTGCCGATCCGGCAACGCCGGGCGACCAGGGCGATGCGCTCATGTGGGGCGGCGCAACGCCCGCGGATAATGTGCTCGCCATCCGCCTCCGCGGCTATCCAGTCGAGCCCAGCCTCGGCGCGTGCTGCCTCACCGTCGAGCCGTTTGCATGCTTTCTTGAAACCGCGGCAGGATGTGCCGCGCTGGGGCGAACCTTCATCGGCCTCGGGGAGCCCTGTTCACCCGTGTTCCTCTGCGTTCCACCGCCCCCCAACGATCTCTGCGAGCAGGCTTCCATCATCGACGGCACAGGCGTGTTCGAGTTCGACACCCGCGGAGCCTCCAGCAACGGCCCCGATGACTGTCGGCTCAACCTCCCCCCCTTTGGCATCAGCAGCGATGTCTGGTTCAACTGGACCGCGCCCTGCACCGGGTCGTTCGCGATCTCCACCTGTGCGGGCAGCGTCACAGACGACCGCCTCGCTGTGTATGCCGGCACCTGTGCACAAACCGCGTTGATCCAGTGCGACGATGACTCCTGCGAGTCTGGCTTCCAGAGCCTCATCACGCTTCCGGCCGTTGCGGGCGAGGCCTACCTGATCCGGCTTGGTGCATACCCCAATACCCCCGGCGGACAGGGCGGACTCTCCCTCACCTTCCTCGGTGAGCCCTGCCCCGGTCAGTGCGCGGCCGACTTCGATGGAAACGGCACCCCCGATGTCGCGGACATCTTCGCGTTCCTCTCGGCATGGTTTGCCCAGGACCCGCGGGCCTGGTTCTTCGGCGGATCGGAGGGCGGAGTGCCCTCGATCTTCGCATTCCTCGGAGTCTGGTTCGCCGGCTGCTGACTCGCCCGCCCCTTATCGCCCATCCACTACCTCAGATCCGCGCGGCTCGTCGCAAGCGTGCGCATGGTCTTCCCATGCTGCAACACCGCGATCAACCGCGCCGCGCCACTGCCCGCCGGTGGCGCGAGCTCAACGGTCCCCGACCCGCCCTTGGGCAGCTTGAACGGCTTGAACAAAACCACCCGAAGCGGAGCGCCCGTTTCCGCGCTCATCGGCTCCACCAGAACCAGGTTCACCACCGCATCCTCAGGCAGCGACGCCTTGGACCCCAGCGCCCTCGCGGAGAACTCGATCTTCCACGGAGCGCCGGCGTTCTTCCCCGCCGGCCGCGATGTCTTCAGGTTCAGCTCCGCCACTGGCGCAACCGCCGCCGCCAGCGCGGCCTGCTGCCGCATCCATTCGCTGGTCGGCTTCTCAGGACCCCACACCATCGTCGGAGAAGCGATCACCACCGGGCCGATCGCTTCCCGTCCATCCGCCACTGCGCGACCGTACGCGCGACGACGCTTCGCCGCTTCAACCCCGACATACGGGTCGATCCCCGTACCCGCCGCGGTTTTCGACTGTGACGGCCCGAACGACAGCACCACACTCCCGGGCTGAGCAGTCTCCAGCTCCCGCGCAACTGCCGCGGCCTCGGCATCAGGCAAATACACCTCAACCAGCACGGTGCCCTTGCCCGCGGTCTTTGCTTCTACAGGCTTCTGTGCACCCGCCCCGGCTGCTGTCGGCGTCTTCGCCGCGCCAACCCACGCCGGCGCTGGCTTACCCGAGTCGTTTGCAAGTGTGATCGAACCAGCACCCGTCGCGGCATCGGGGTGATCCCGGACGATTGTCAGGAGCATCGCCGGCAGCACCGCCAGACAGATCAGGAATCCCAGGCTCACCATCCTCGTTGACGACATGCGCACGGACCCTCCGCGGCCGGGCCGCACGAAGAGGATCGGTTACGCAGCCGCGTCCGGCCACGGCCCAACCGGTTATTCGGTCCCCCGATGTCGGTGATGATCCCGCGCGACCGGTCGGGTCGTATGCAGGCGGCGAAACCCCCACACCTCAAAAGCACTGGCGGCCGGCCTGCGCAGGGCAGACCGGCCGTCGGGTGCCTCGGGATAGCGGCCGTGGGGCGGACTCACCCGGGCCACACATCCACCAGCGGGGCGTCAGGGATCAGGCGCGGCGACGACGAGCCGCCATCAGGCCGCCAAGGGCCAGAAGCGACAGGGCACCGGGCGCCGGAACAACATCGGAGAAGTCCCACGAAAGGATCTCGTGGCGCTGCGTGTGTGCGGAACCGCCGGTGCCAGCCGTGAAGCCGACAAACGCGCCACCACTCGTCAGAACCATGTGATTGGTAAGAGTCACCGGAGCCGTGATGAGCGGAGTCACCAGGTTATCCATGTACACCTGCATGATGCCCGGCGTATAGACGATCCGCACCGAGTGAATCGCGCCATCGGACATATCCGTCGCCGGGTTGGCAGCGCCCAGAGATGCACCCTGGCTCGGCAGGTTCGCGCTCAGCCCGTTGGTCTGGATGGAGATGTGGTTCGAGTTGCCAAAGTCCGGCCAGTTGTTGCCGTTGTTCCAGAGATCGAACTCGATCGCAACGCTGTTGCCGATGCCGATCTGCGATGGGAACGCCAGGTTGGTGGCGTAGCCGAGCGCGCCGCCCGTTCCGCCGAGGGCGTTCGTGCCCTCGTTCTGAAGGACGAAGGCAAAGCCGTCCGCGCCGACGCCCGCGAGATCGCGGATGCGGAACGTGAAGTTGCTCACAAAGCCCAGGGCCAGATTCTGGCGGGTGTTGTTCCAAACTGAACCGGCAGAACCGCCGACAGGCGGCGTAACGGAGATGGTGCTGCCCGACTGAGTCGCAACACCGTTGAAGGTCAGGTTCGGCACCGAAGAAAAGTTCGGGTAGCTGAACTGAGCCATCGCGGGCGAGGCGAGCCCGGCGGCCAGCAGCATCGCACCAACACAAGAGCTGCTCACAAAGACCTTGCTCATGGACATATCTCCAACTGATGTGCCCCGCTGAGGGCTCGACATATCTGACCGGAGCGCACCGATCGCGCTCGGAGCCGACTTTGGCTCTTTCCGACTGGCTCGCCGTGGGTGGGCCGAACCGCATCAGTCCGGCGCGTCCTCGCTGGAAACGCCGGACCCCTGATGTTGCAGCTGTACGACAGCCGCGAGAGAGAGAAGCCGCCAGGCCGTGCGCTCTTCAACGCAGGTGCGGAAACCACCAAGAGCCTGCCGCGAGCGGCGAGCCTTGAGGCCTTCTGTTCTTCGCGTTTCCTTGAGGGGAATCCGCGAGCAGAAACAACGCCGCTGCCAGCACTTCCGTGCCTGCGCGACCGCCTGTTTCTACTCTCTCCCCCGCACGGGTGTCCGCCCTCCCAGGCGCACCCGCGGTTGTCTGGTCCAGCCGCACCATCAAGGGCTGCTCGAACCGATCAAAGGACAGTCGTATTAGATCACGGCCGCCACAGAAAGCAAGCGAAAATCTTCTCTCGCCGCTCTCATTCGCAAGTGGTTGATATATCAGGACTTTACCCTGATTCGCCCAGGTTACCCTACAGCGTTATCGGTCGTTCTGCAACGACCGAATCAGGGCCTCTCGCAACTCCGGCTGCGAGATCGGCTTATGGATTCGTTGGTGCGACCGCTGCCGCGCACTCAGCAGCAGCGGGCTTGCATAGCCGGTAACAAAGAAATACGGGATACCTCGATCCCCAAGGTCGTCCGCGATCGGCTCGCTGGTCTGCCCGGACAGGCTGATGTCCAGCACCGCCGCATCGCAGCCGCCAGACGCGATCTGCGTCATCGCCTTCTCCACCGTCGGCACAGGTCCGATCACCCGACACTTCAGGTCGATCAGCATTCGGGATATGGATGCCGCGGCGAGGAACGAGTCCTCTACCACCAGCACCCGCAAACCCACCAAACGATCGAGTGACCCCCCGCCCGCGCGCGCGGAAAGCTGTTCATTCAGAGCCGCTGCGGCCATCGCTTTTTCTCCAACTCGGACCCACGATCATGGGGAGTCGGTCAACACTCTGACGACCGCACAACGCGCGGCCTGTTGGCCCCAGTGTCCTTTGTTCTTACGCCCAAGTCAACTCCGCTGATCGTCAAATGCTCCGGCCCGCACATCTCGCCGATCAAACTCCGCATCCGGGGGCATCTCAATGTCAATGCGACAGGTCAGCCCTTCGGGCTCAAACCGCAGGACCACTCGACCGCCCAGCTCGTAACTGATCGCCCCTTCAATGAGCTCGGTACCAAAGCCCCGCCTACTGGGGGGGATAACCACTGGGCCCCCCCACTCTGTCCAGCACAGTTCCAGCCGCGGCCGCGGCGGCTCGGTCTCCATCGACCGATGCGGCTCGATCTCCATCCGTGGCGGCCGCAAGGCCCAGCGGGCCTCGATCCGTCCGCCAGGAATCGAAAGCGCCCCATACTTGATCGCGTTCGTGCACAGTTCGTTGAGCGCCATTCCCATCGCCTGCGCCGCGCGAGGCGGCAATACCACCAAGGGGCCCTCCACCACCGCCTGCGAAGTCGCATCCTGCCCGAACGCCTCGAGCGTCTGACGCACCAGCGTCCCCAGGTTCGCCCCCTGCCAGCGGGTGGCGGCCAGCGCGTTGTGCAATCGCGACAGCGCACGCACGCGCCCGAGGAACGATTCGCGGAACTCGGAGAATGTCGTCGTGGCGCGGCCGGATTGCTCGGCAAGCGAGATGACCGCCGCGAGGTTGTTCTTCACCCGGTGATCCAGCTCGGCCATCATCAACTGCTGTCGCTGCTGAGCGTCACGCTGATCCGTGACATCATCCACAATCGAAGCGATTGCAAACACCTTGCCGTCGCCATCCACCAGGGGCGCGTTGTACCACTCGCAGAAGATCGTCTTCCCCTCGCGCGTCACGTTTGCGTTCGTGCTGCGCGATCCGCCCCTGTTCTGCTTGAGCGCCTGCCAGACCTCGTCAACCTGCGGCCGCACGCTCTCGGGACAAATGAACTGCGACGGCTTGCCCAGGGCATCGTCTACCCCCCAACCGAAGATCTGCTCCGCCGCGGCGTTCCACTCCGCCACTCGGAAGTCCAGGTCCCACACGATCACCCCCAGCGGGCTCTGCTGAACCAGAAGGCTCAGCCGTTGCTCGTTCTCGCGCAGCTTGCGCTCCGCTGTCCGCCGCGTCGTGACGTTCCGCACCAGCAGGAGCACCTGCTCCTCCGTACACCGCGTCGCACGCACTTCCCAGTACCTCAGGCCAAGATCATTCGACACCTGATACTCGTACGACTGGGTCACACCCGTCGCAAGCACCTGCGCGATCGCCCTCATGCACTGCTCCGCACGCTCGGGCGAGAGCACCTCGCGCACCGTCCGGCCCATGAACTGCTCCGGCGGAACTGCCAGCTCCGCCGGGTTCGGCACGTGATACTCAACGTACCGCCCCTCACGATCCATGCGGAACATCAGATCCGGCACCGCGTTGAGCAGGTCCCGCAGATCCGTCTCACGCTTGCGAAGCTGCTCCTCCGCCGTCCGACGCTCGATCGCCAGACCTGCCAGTCGCGCGGCCCACGAAATCGACCGCGACTCGTGCTCGCCGGGGCCGCGCGGCTCTTTGTAGTACATCGCCAGAGACCCCAGCACCTTGCCCCCCGCGCCGATGATCGGCTCCGACCAGCACGCTCGCAGCCCGTGGACCAGCGCAAGGTCCTTCACCTCCGCCCACAACGGGTCCGTCGCGATATCCCTCACGATCACCCGCTCACGCCGATACATCGCCGTCCCGCACGACCCGACATTCGGGCCGATCGCCAAGCCGTTGATCGTCCGCGAGTACTCCTCGGGCAGGCTCGGTGCCGCAGCAGTCCGCATCGTGCCCGTCTGACCATCCAGCACCAGAACCGAACCAATGCACCCCGGCTCGTTCTCCTCGAGAATACGCACAATCTCTTCAAGCACCCTCCCCAGCTGCTCGCCCCCCACCAGCAGCGACAAAGTCCTGGCCTGTCCGGCCATCAGTTGCTCGTTGAACCGCTGCTCGGTGATGTCCGACATCGCGCCGATGATCCGCACTACCTCGCCCGCGCTGTTCCGCAACACGTACGCCCGGTCCAGCACCACCGCGTACGTCCCATCCTCCCTGCGGAAGCGGTACTCCTCCACCCATCGCGCATCGCCACACTCAACCGCCTTGCCAAAGCTCCTCATCGCCCGCTCGAGGTCATGGGGGTGCAGCCGGCCTGACCATCCCTCAAGCCGGTCGCCCAGCTCCGCGATTCTCACGCCGAACATCGATTCGACATTGTCACCCCATCGCACCAGCCCCGTCGCTGGCTCATAATCCCACATCGCATCCGATGTCGCGCGAAGCACCATGCGATACTTCTCCTCGCTGGCGCGCAGCGCCTCCTGCGAGTTGTGCCGCTCGGTCACATCCAGGAGGTGACCGTGCCACCGCGTGCTCCCATCTTCGAGCCGCTCCGGCATCGAATGCCCCTCCACCCACCGCACACCGCGCTCCGGCAGCACCACGCGATACTCGCTCCGCCACAGCTCCATCGTCTCGATCGATCGCTTCACACTCTCGACGACCCCGGGAAGGTCATCTGGATGAATCCGCGCGTACGCATGCTCGGCCGTCTCCTGAAGCTGCTGCGGCGTCGCCTCATAGATCGCCCGCACGCCATCGCTCGCATACGGAAAGTTCGCGCGCCCATCCGCGGCCTGCTGATACTGAAAGATCGCGCCGGGGACCTGTTCCGAGAGCTTTCGCAGCAGAGCATCACGATCCCGCAGACGCGCCTCGGCACTCTTGCGCTCCGTGATGTCCGTGATGCTCCCGCGGACCAGCACGCGGTCGCGATCCGGCAGGCGGGCCAGACGGACCTCACAGGGGATCTCGTGCCCATCCGCCGACAGATGCACCCATTCAAAATGCGGCTTCTCGCCCGCAATCGCCCGCCGGATGTACTCCTCCGCCACGTCCTTCGACCGCCTCCCATCGGGCTGAAACTCAGGACTCATCGCAACCGGCGCTCGCCGAAGCAGCTCCGCGACGGGCAACCCGACCAGCCTCCCCGCCTGCTGGTTGCAATCCGTGAACCGCCGTGCCTCCACATCAAGCACGACAACCGCCTCCGGCGCCGTCTCGATCAGCGTGCGGAAACGGGCCTCGCTGATTCTCAGGTCATCCTCCGCGCGCCTGCGCTCGCTCATGTCCGTAATCGCACCGATCATCCGCCGCGCACGCCCATCCGCCCCGCGCTGCACAACGCGCCCTCGCGACAGCACCCACCGGTAACTCCCGTCCCTGCAGCGAAGCCGATACTCCGACTCGTACCCATTGGTCGTGCCCACTTCACACGCCTTCAGCCGCGCGAGCACGTCCTCCCGGTCCGACGGATGCAGCAGGCTCTCCCACGTCCCGATCTCCTCCGCCTGCGCCCCAGCCGGATGTCCCAGCAGCGTCGGCCACGTGGCGCTGTGACTGGTCGTGTCCGCCGCAATATCCCAGTCCCACGCCGGGTCGGGCAGCGCATCAAACAGTTCGCGGAACCGCCGCTCGCTCTCCCGAAGCACGGCCTCCGTCATCACGCGCTCCGTGATGTCCTGGCACACGCCGATCATCCGCAGCGGCTCGCCCGCCGCATCGCGCTCCACCCGCGCCCGCTCGTGCACCCATCGCTCCGTCCCATCGGGCCGCACGATCCGGTGGTCGATCGCGTACTCCGCCTTCCCGGCGAGCGCATCGCTGCTCGCCCGGCGCACCGCCGAGAGGTCACCTTGGTGGACCATCGAGAAGAACGTCGCCAGCGAGCCATCAAAGCCGCCCTCCTCGATCCCGAAAATCCGGTACGTCTCGCGAGACCACTCCAGCACGCCTTCGTGGTGCGCCGCATCCGACACCCAGCTCCCGATCTGTCCCAGTTCCTGCGCCTGCTCCAGGATCACCTTGTTCCTCTGCAACTCCCGCAGCACACGCTCCCGCTCCGTCACATCCATGAACGCCCCCACCGCGCCACGCACCTGGCCCTTCCCATCTCGCAGCGGCACCGCGTTGCCCAGCAGCCGCACGCGACGCCCATCATCAAACACCAGCTCCTCTTCGCAGTCCCAAACCTCCTGCCCCGTCCGCGCCGCCGTCTGCACCGGCAGTTCCTCCGCGGGAACTTCCCGCCCGCCGATCAGCACCTTGAAACCCATCGGACGCTCGCTCGTCGGTGCCGACAGCGATAGGTTCACCCGCTCGCTCTGCCCCAGCAGCTCCCGCCCCGCCCGGTTCCCCTCGATCACCAGGCACTCCGGGTCCCGCGCAATCCACACCGCTATCGGCGCCGCATCCAGCACCGTCTCCAGCTCCACCGCTCGCGACTGCGCCTCCACTTTGGCCTGAAGGGCCTTCGCCCGCGCACGCGTCAGCCGCACCAGCGGCCGCGAAATCAGCACATACAGAACCCCGGCGGTAAACGCCACCCACCCAGTCCCCTTCCAAAGCTCTATCTGATGCGCGACCTCGGGCGGCAGCCCCATCGTGCGCAGCACCCGATCCGACCCCCAGATCCACAGAATCGCAACCACGAGGTACGCGCCGGCGATCAACGCCGCCGTCAGCCGCGGCCGCTCCATCGTCCCGCTCGCGCCCACCCCCCCGCTGCCTCCATCACCCCCACCGCCCACCCCGCCGTCCGTTCCAAGAGCGCTCATGGCTTCCTCCTCCGTCCCGGCGCTCTCGCCCCACGCGATCGCCGGACCCATCAACAGTGCAGCGTACTATCTTTCCCGCCCACTCAACGCCCGCCACGGCCGGAAACCCCGGCCCTCACACGGAATCTCATCATGCCCGCCACCGATATCGCTTCCATCCTCGGCCCCGACGCCAAGAGCCTCCTCGCCTACGAATCCAAAACCATCGCCAAGGGCAAGCTGCATCTCCCCGGGCCAGATTTCATCGACCGCGTCTTCAGCCAGACCGACCGCTCGCCCGTGGTGCTGCGAAACTTCCAGACCATCCTCAACACCGGCCGCCTCGCCGGAACTGGGTATGTCAGCATCCTCCCCGTCGATCAGGGCATCGAGCACTCCGCGGGCGCGAGCTTCGCCCCCAACCCCGAGTACTTCGACCCCGAGAACATCGTCAAGCTCGCCATCGAGGGTGGCTGCAACGCCGTCGCCAGCACGCTCGGTGTCCTCGGCGCGGTCGCCCGCAAGTACGCCCACAAGATCCCCTTCCTCGTGAAGTTCAACCACAACGAGATGCTGACCTTCCCCAACACCTTCAAGCAGTCCTACTTCGGCAGCGTCCGCCAGTGCTACGAAATGGGCGCCGTCGCCGTCGGCGCGACGATCTACTTCGGCAGCGATACCGCCCGCGAAGAGATCGCCTACGTCTCCGACATGTTCGAGGAAGCGCACTCCTATGGCATGGTCACCGTCCTCTGGTGCTACACCCGCAACAACGCCTTCAAGGTGAAGGGTGCGGATGGAAAGTCCACCGACTACCACGCCAGCGCGGACCTCACCGGTCAGGCCAACCACCTGGGCGTCACCATCAAGGCCGACATCATCAAGCAGAAGCTGCCCACCAACAACGGCGGCTACGCCGCGCTCAACTCGGGAGGGGGGGGCGGCGGCTCGTCGTACGGCAAGTGGGACAAACGCGTGTACACGCAGCTCGCCGGCAGCGATGAAACCGGCGCGGGCGGACACCCCATCGACCTCTGCCGTTACCAGATCCTCAACTGCTACATGGGCCGCATCCCTCTCATCAACTCCGGCGGCGAATCCAAGGGCGCGGGCGATCTCGCCGAGGCCATCACCACCGCCGTCATCAACAAGCGCGCCGGCGGCATGGGCCTCATCTCCGGCCGCAAGGCCTTCCAGCGCCCCATGAAGGATGGCGCAGCCCTCCTCCAGTCCATTCAGGATGTTTACCTCGACAAGTCCGTCACCGTCGCCTGATCACGCTCGCAATCCCGACGCCGGGGCTAAGGCGGCTCGCAGCCAAAGCCCTGGGTTGTGCGCTGCGCCCGAACAGCCGGTCTCCGCGGCCGAAAACCCCTCCCACCGCCCCGCCGACCTCAAATCCTCGAACTCCGCTGCAAGATCCTGCACCCTTCCGGCAAATCTGTTCTGAGCCCATCAGTCCGTCATGTAAAGTATCCCCTATGAAGTACCGAACATCTGTCGCGATCGCATTCGCGGTCCTCGCCTGCGCCGCGGCGTCCGTCTCTGCGCAGAGCATCTCCGAGGTGCCGCCGATCCCAGGCGGCGGCTTGACCCGCGTATACGCCGTCAACTCCGACGGCACGGCCGCCGCTGGCTTCAGTGAAGACGCGGGCTCCAACGACCGGGCCATCCGCTGGACGCTCTCGGGCGGGACGCAGAACATGGGCCTGCTTCCGAGCGGGGTGTTCAACTCGTACGCCCAGGCGATCGATGCCACGGGCACAATCCTCGCGGGCTATGGCGATTCCGGAAGCACGCGGGCCTTTCGCTGGACGACGACCGGCGGGTATCAGTTGTTGCCGATCGTCACGGGATTCGGGTCGTTCAATCAGGCCTTCGGCATGACGCCCAGTGGCGTGATCGTCGTGGGTGGCAGCGGGACCCCCTCCGAGCGGG
>JBBRUT010000048.1:0-21752 GCA_038247555.1 Phycisphaerales bacterium
CGCTTCAAAATGTCGCGATGGCGGCGGCCCTTGCCGAGCACGAACGGACTGGCCGACGGGTTCACGATCACTTGCGCGCCCGCCTCGACCAGTTCAACGACGGGATCGGGATCATCGATGTACCGGTGCGCGAAGCCGGCATCCTCACCTTTCCAGAGGTCTTCGCAGATGGAGAGCCCGACGCGGGTGACTGCGCTGCCCTTCGATGGCACGTCAAGCACCACCGCCCGGTCTCCCCGCACGAAGTAGCGGTCCTCATCGAAGACGTCGTACGTCGGCAGCAGACGCTTGTCGTAGTACGCGACCAGCTTGCCGTCGCGATACGCCAGCAGGGAGTTGCTCACGCCTTTGGACAAGTCCGCGGCATCTCCCGAGGCGGGCAGCGGCACGCCGAACACCAGTGTCAGCGCGGCGGAATGCTGCTCGCCGAGCCTTTTCGCCGCCGCCGCGCATTCGCGGATGAACCCCTCCTGCCACAACAGGTCCATGGGCGGATAGCCGGAGAGTCCGAGTTCCGGGCAGACCAGCAGGTCCGCGCCCGCTGCGCGTGCATTCGTCGCGGCATCGGCGATCAGCCGGGCGTTTCCGGCGATGTCGCCAACGGTCGGGTTGAGCTGGGCAAGGGCGAGGCGCATTGATTCAGTGTAGATCGATCGTGCTTGCCGACGCGAGCGTCAGGAACTCGCTTGCAGTACGTCCTGTTAGAATGGATTGGTGCACGTGTACATTGATGAATCTGGGGATATCGGCATCCACCTCTCCCGCGAAGGAACGTCGCGCCACTTCACAACCGCAGCCATTATCGTGCAGTCCGATCAGGACTTGGAACGCTGCCGAGCGGGGCTCCCCGCGTTCAGGTCAAGGCGAGGCCTGAAGCGTGCGGAGTTTGGGTTCAACCAGTGTGACAGGCGATTGCGAAGCGAGTATCTCGCCGCAGCCTCGGCGCTTCCCTGGAGCTTCCTGTCGCTGTCAATCGACAAGGCGGAACTCGACGCACCTCGTACGGCAGCCGGGTTCGATCTGTACCTGTTCGCCGTAACGCTGCTTCTGGGCTCGGCCCGCCCACACCTGCGGCAAGCAACGGTGATATTCGATTCCTGTGGCGGAGTGGAGTTTCGTCGAGCGATTATTTCCTGCTGCAAAGCTGCGTCACGCCAGCCAGACGGAACCATCGAGATCAAGCGCGTTCTCGCGCAGCGATCACATTCTGATCAACTCCTGCAACTGGCGGATATGGTGGTTGGATCGGTGGCTCGAGCGCAGAGGCCGGAGTTGACCGATTCTCGGACCTGTCTTCAACTGATTCGGAGTCATCAGCTTGCGACCATCGACTGGCCGGTCGATCGCCAAAAATGAAGAGACCCGCGCCTAGTCCTATCGGGCACGCCACCCAAGGGTGACTGTTCGGCGTGGGTCCGTTCTGTGCAATTATCGTCTACGCTTGCCATAAAGGCAAGCTCCAGTTCGTATTCGTTGCTCATGTCACTCAAACCTGGACAGTTCGGTCCTGAGTTGGTTGGGAAAGTGGCCGATGGCCTTCCCGACCCCCTCTCCCTTCCCGCCGAGGCCTACGCCGCGGCGTGCGCGGCAGCGGAACTCAAGGGCAAGCGCCTTGGCGCGCTGGAGCGGTACGCCCGCACGTATCGCCAAGGGGTGCTCGATGACCCGCTCGCGTCGGTGAGTCTCCCGCCGCTCGGTCGCGTGCTGGAGAGCGATTCGCCCGAGGGCAACGTCATCAAGTTCACGCTGAAGGTCCCCGGGCGGGAAGGGCAGCCCGAAGCGCTGGAAACCGAATCGGTCATCATCCCGATGATCGGCAAGCGCGGCATCCGCACGCACACGCTTTGCGTGTCGTCGCAGGTCGGGTGCGCCATGGGGTGCGGCTTCTGCCAGACGGCGCAGATGGGGCTGCTGCGGAACCTGACGACTCGCGAGATCATCGCGCAGTGGTTCATCGCGCAGCACCACTTCAAGGCCGTCGAGCTGGGCAACATCGTCTTCATGGGCATGGGCGAGCCCATGGACAACCTCGACAACGTGATGGGCGCGATCGCCATCTTTGGCGACCATCGTGGCCCGGCGCTCGCCCGCAACCGAATCACCGTCTCAACCGTCGGCCGCGTCGATGGCATCGAGCGACTTGGCAAGCAGGTACACACCACCGGCTGGCACCGGCTGTCGCTTGCGGTCTCATTGAATGCGTCCAATGACGAGGTGCGGTCGCAGATCATGCCGATCAACCGCGCGGTTCCGATGAGCAGGCTGCGCGAGGCGATCGAGAGCTGGCCGATCTATGGCGGCGCGAAGATCTGCCTTGAGTATGTGCTCATCCCCGGTGTCAACGACCGCGCGGAGCACGCCGAGCAGCTCGGCGACTTCGTGCTCGGCCGCGGCATCTATCTCGGCCGCCCCGCACTCCCCGGCCTCGTGAACCTCATCCCCTACAACCCGCGCGAGAACTCGCCCTGGCCTGCGCCGGAAGAGACGGATGTCGACAGGTTCATGCTGTGGCTTGGGCAGCAGGGTGTGTACGCCAAGCGCCGCCGCACCAAGGGCCGCGACACTATGGCGGCGTGCGGGCAGCTCGGCAACCCGGCGATGCGCCGCAAGCCCGCGACGGGTGTGCAGTTGACCGCATCGGGGGCTGGTCCGCGGTCGCCGCCCGAGTAACGGGTGTTCTCCGGCGGAAGCACAATCTGAGCGATGCCTGCGCATCACGAACGGGGTGGGCGACATGCTGCGTCGGGCCAGACCGCTTCGAGTTGTCTATGTCTTCAGGGGGCCAGCCGCTCGATCTCTGCCCTCGTCGCCTCATCTACCGCCATTGCCTTGGCCCGGGCGATCACCGATCGCGAGGCCTCCGCGCCACGGGCACGTTTCATCGCGCGCGACGCCTCACTCGCATCTCGTACCAGCGACCCCGGGCGAAGACTCTGCGCGAGCATGTCCGCCTCGAGCTCACTGATCTCCATCGCCCATGCCACGGTCGAGTGCCAGATCATGTCTTTGCAGGCCGCGAGTGCCGGGTCTTCCGCGATTCGCGGCAGTGCGGCTTCATAGACCTTGGCGAATATCACCGGATGCAGTTCAATGAACGCGGCGGTGAGACCCGCGAGCGCGACTTCGGCCGAAAGCGCTTCGGGCTGATCCTTGATGATCGCGCCGAGCAGCCGTGCCGCCTCCTCATCGCGACCCAGAAGCCTGAGCGTCTTCAGTGCATCTTCGAACTTCCTTTCTTTGAGCTGCCCCGAGAGCTCCGTCGCAACAGGTGTGAGTTCACCCATCGCCCCGGGCATGGGGAGTGGAGCCCGCGCCACCGGGCGCGCTGCCACGTAGAGCGGATCACCGATCACGGTGAGTTTCCACGCTTCGCCCCTGTCCATGCGGACCGCTGCGCCAAACGGCATGGCCATCAGCAGACGCTGCGCCACCACCGGTGTCGGGACGAATGCCTGCAAGTACGGTTCGTACGTTGATCCAAGGTATGCAAACGCGCCCCGCTCCAGCCACCGCCCTGCCACGGTGTCGCGGTTGCCCGGCATCGTGGCGGACCATGAATGCACGAAGTGCACCGCCGAGGGAACGTGCAGGAATGGCGCATCGCCCGGCTTGCCCTGGCCGGGTTTCAGATCAAAGAACTCCGCGTTCCCCGAGGAGTTCACGAACACGAGCGAGGCATTCACGCCGCGTCGCGAGGGCAGCAATCCGCCGGGCCGGCCTTTCAACTCCGCAACCCCGGGGTCTCCGCCGCGCTGCTGGCCAGCGCCCCGCCGACGCCAATCCTCAAGGCCTCTGCGCGCCCCATCATCAACAAGCGTTTGCAGCCCGGCCTTCTGAAAATACCCCGCCGCGGCCGTCGCATCCCAGCCGTTCCACGGTGGGCCGTCGTCATAGCCGTCAAACAACCAGGCGCTCTCCGGCGAAAGAAACAGCGAGGACATCGCGGCGTACGCCGCCTGCCACTCGTTGCCGATCACTTGCCCGGCCCACGCCCAACGCGCCGTCCGTCCGGGTTCCGTCGGCGAAAGAGTCAGCACGCCACTCGGCCGCCCGATGACATCCATCACGGCAAACGTCGAGGTCTGCGAGATCTCGCCGACCGACACTTTCACCGGCGCGTTCTGGCACAGCGTCACCGCGTCGATCTCATCCCCGAGCGCATCCCATTTCCATGGCATCGTCTTCAACTCGGCGTGCAGTGCAAGCACCAGTTCGGCCAGCTTGTCGTACGGCAACCAGTGGTCGACCGACAACCCCCACGGCCGCGCATTGAGCCAGATGATCGGCTGGCCGTGCCCCGCCGCGAGCGCAAGCGCGCCCGTCCACGCCGGATCGCTCGGGTGCGCCACCACAACCCCCGGCGGCGTGAACTTCAGCGTGTTCCAGTGCTCGAACAGTCTGGCAGGGTCGTCGCAGCCCCATGCCGCCGCGGCCGCACGCTCCACCGCGCCGCGCAAGCCCTCCTCTCCCTCTCCCGGCTTGCTGTCGCTTGCGAAGCGTACAACCCGCTCGGGCTTAAATGACCGCACGAACCGCGCGACCGCTTCCGCTGATTCCCACGATCCATCATCGATCAGAATGGGAAAGCGGGCCCGGGTTGTCCATGTGCTCACCGCGGCGATGTACGACGCGGTATCCGGCACGACGACGACCGCAGAGATCACCGGGATCTGCGACCGGACGCCCGACACCCGTGCCCCGAGTCGCACGGATGGGGGAAGGTCCTCAAGCCGGACGCCGCCTGCGGGCTGAGCGGCTGGATTAGCCCCGCTTGCAGGTCCCCCGGTTGCGGGTTGTGTGCCCACCCCCGCTCCGGCAGCGATCGCGGTCAACGAGCCCGCTGCGAGTGCCGATAAACACCGCCGGACCTTGTCGCCGTTCCCCCGGACGCTCCGCTTCGCTGTTCGCATAGCTTGCCTTTGATTCGCGGTCGCCATCCACACATCGTTCCTGCTCTTGGACGTACGCACCATGCCCTGGCCCCGGCTCGAACAGTTCCTGGAAATCGTTGAGCGCGAGATGCGCCCCGATGCCCCACGCGCCGACCGACTGGCCATCCCCATCGCGCTCCGTCTGCTGGATGATCAGCTTACACCCGTTCTGGCATACCGTCGGCTCGTTGCCCCGGATGAGCGAACCGCTCCATCTTTCCTGCTCGAGTCCGTCGAAGGCGGCGAGCGGCAGGGGCGATACTCAATCCTCGGTGCCCAGCCCGCGTTGGAGGTTCTGGCGCATGGGCACGAAGTGGAGACGATCGACCAGCGGCTGGAGGGAAGGCCGGGGCACCGGACGCACGCGACAGAGGCGGACCCGCTGGCGGTGCTGCGGCGGATCACGCGCGGGACGCGGCTAGTAATGCCGCCGCTTGCGCCCGGTCCGAGCCCGCTGCTGCCCGCCTGCTTTCTGGGCGGATGGGTCGGCTTCGCGGGGTACGAGACGGTTCGGTATGCCGAGCCGCAGAAGCTGGATGTTCGCACCGCGCCGAAAGATGACCGCGGCTTGCCCGACATGCACTGGGGCTTCTACGACGGCGTTGTGGTGTTCGACCACGTCGCCAAGCTGGTGTACGTGGTGAAGCTGGTAGAGATCGCGGCGGGCACAACGCGCGAGCAGATCGCGAGGGCGTATCGGGGGGCGGTCGAAGCAGTCGAGGCCCGCGCCCGCGAGTTGCAGGAGCACGCCAAGCCCTTGCCGCTGGGACGAATGGAGCCTCCCTCTACCGCCGGCGCGAGGCCAGCCGCGGATTCCAAGGCCGGCGCGGGCGCCCCCCCCACGCTCGCGAGCAACATGACGCGCCAGCAGCACGCGGAGATGGTGGCAAAGGCGAAGGAGTACATCCGCGCGGGAGACATCTTCCAGGTGGTGCTGGGGCAGCGGTTTGAGCGGAAGTCCGCCGCTGACCCGTTTGATGTCTATCGCGCGCTGCGGGCGGTAAACCCGAGCCCCTACATGGTGTACATGCAGGCGCGGGGGTGCATCCTGGTGGCGTCGAGCCCGGAGATTCTCTGCCGCGTCCGGCATCGCGCCGACGGTGTGCGTGTGCTGACGAACAGGCCGCTGGCGGGGACGCGGAAGCGCGGCCTGACGCCGGCAGAAGATGTTGCACTGGAGCGAGAACTGCTCGCCGACCCGAAGGAACGCGCTGAGCACATCATGCTCGTCGATCTCGGCCGCAACGATGTCGGCATGGTCTGCACGCCGGGGACGATTGAGCTTCCGGCGATCATGTCGATCGAGCGCTACTCGCACGTCATGCACATCAGCTCGACCGTGACCGGGCACCTTCGACCGGAACTGGACTGCTGGGATGCGCTCCGCGCGACGCTGCCGGTCGGCACCATCTCCGGCGCGCCGAAGATTCGCGCCATGCAGATCATCGATGAGCTCGAGCCGGTCCGCCGCGGCCCGTATGGCGGCGGTATGGGCTATGTTTCGCTCGATGGAGACATGGACATCGCACTTGCATTGCGGACGATGGTGGTGCCGACCGCGATGCACAAGGACGGCGAGTGGGTGTATCACTTGCAAGCCGCGGGCGGGATTGTGGCCGACTCTGAGACCGAGGCGGAGTACATGGAGACGGTGAACAAGTCGGCCGCGCTGGCGCGGGCGATTGATGCGGCGGAGGGGGCGTTTGGGGCGGGCCGGGGCGGATGATCAGCGGTTCTTGGGAAAGGGGCAGGCTGTATGAGCGGCGGCAGACGGAGACCACAACCACCGGGCACGGTGAATGTCGGAAGAAGAACTTCCGGTGGGGTGCATGCTGGCATGTTCGGCAATCCGTTTGTGGTGAAGTCCTCTCCGGAGTTTCCGGATGCGGAATCGACGCTCCAGCGCTATGAGCAGTGGCTGCGAGAGCGTTTGGAGGACAGCCCGGACTTTGCTGCACACTTTGATGAGCTTGCCGGACAGCGGCTGTGGTGCCCCGGCTGCGGGCTCGACTCGCCGATGTGTCATGCACGAGTGATCGAGCGGGTGCTTGAAGAGCAGGGCAGCAGCGGGACGTCGCGGACTCGATAAGCGGGGGAACGACTACCATTCCCTCAATGTCCAGCCCCCCCTCCAACCTCGCCCGCGTGCTCGTCCTGGGCGCGATCACCTGCGGCCTCGCGACGTGGGTCGTCTTCGCCAAGAACGGCGTTCGCGATCAACTTGTTCCCCGCAACTTCGGTGTGGTGGAAGAGGGGCACGTATACCGCGCCGCAGCGCTCACACCGGCCTCGCTGAAGAAGGCCCACGAGCAGCACCAGTTCAAGACCATCATTGATCTGGGCGGGTTCGATGTTGACCCGCTGGCCGACAAGCTCGCGCAGAGTTCCGCCGAGTCCCTGGGCATCACGCGCTATGTCTTCCCGCTCTCGGGCGACGGCACCGGCAACCCTAATGCCTACGTCGCCGCGCTCCGCGTGCTCGCTGATCCGGCGAACCACCCGGTGCTCGTGCATTGCTCCGCCGGTGCGCAGCGCACCAGCGGGTGCATCATCATGTACCGCGACTTCATCCAGGGTGGTGATGACGCCGCGGCACGCACCGAGGCCTTCAGCTTCCGGCACGACCCCAAGGACAACCCCAGGTTGTTTGAGTATCTTGATGTCTGGCAGGATCACATCGAGCGGGCGTTCCGCCAGGGCACGCAGGTTCCTGACCATGCCGAAGTGCCGGTTGTGCCCTTCGCGTCCAAGAGGACGGACCAGCCTTGAGCGGTGTGCCGCACCCGACCGGTGCCTCGGGCAAAGCCGCGCACGCGTCGGTCGTGTTTACTGAACCCGTCCGTTCACTCTGGCGTGACGGCGCGATCGTCCTGTTTGTCTGCGTGCTGGTGTACTGGCTGTTCCTGGGTTCGACGCCGTTCGCGGCGAGCGAGGGGCATCGCGTCGTACCCGGGTGGACGATGCTCGACTCCGGAGACTGGTCGCGCACCGAGATGTTCGGCCTGAACTATGTCCGCAAGCCCCCGGGAATGCCGTGGGCGATCGCCGCATCGTCGGCGATCTTCGGCCAGAACGAGTTTGCCGCGCGTGCCCCTTCCGCGTTGGCCTGCACGCTCATGGCGCTGATGGCCCTGGGCTTCGGGCGTGCATGGTGCGGGCCGAAGGCCGGGCTTGCCACGGGCCTGGCGCAGGCCCTACTGCCCCTCATGTGGGCCGGCGGCGGAGGCGGCGCCGGCGGACCCGGCCGCAGCGCGGAGATCGAGGCGGTCAATACCTTCTTCACGCAACTGGCCGTCCTGCCGCTCATCGCGCTGACTCTGCCGTCGCGCTCGCGCGAACTGGGCTCCGCGCGCAATGCCCGCCGCGCGGCAGGCCTTGCGATCGTCGCCGCTGCCGGAATCCTCGGCTTTGCCCTCACCAAGACCGCCGCCAGCGCACCATGCGTGGCCGGTGCAGTCGTGGGCGTGTGCATCGCCCGCCGCTCGCCGCGGCCACTCGCGTGTGCGTGGATGTGGGGCGCGATCCTGCTCGGCTCGATCGCCGCGTACTTCACGCTCCGGCACTTTGCCGACATAAACAACGACCCTGACGCCGTCCGCGAGACGGGCTCGTTTCTCTGGCAAAGCCCATCCCGCGTGTTCACGCTCATTCCCATCGCGTTGCTTGCCGCTCTCCCCTTGTCGCTCGCGCTCTTGATCCCGATCGGCAAGGATGCCCGCGCGGAAGGCAACTCCAACGACGCCGCCTGGTCACGCTGCGTGCTCGCCGGCCGCGCCTGCGCCTTCGCATGGCTCGCGACGTGTTTGCTCTACGCCGCGATCGGAATCGACAACCCGCGCTACCTCGTGCCCGCGTCCGTCTTCCTTGCCCCCATCGTCGGCTACATCATCCGCGGCATGGCGGCGGGCGGAACGGGCCCCTTCGCCCGCGCGGGATTCATGGAGCATCGCCGCGACATCCTCAAGCGAATGTTCTTCCGCGGCCCATCGGCTTGGGGTGGCGCGCTCCTCGGCCTCGCCCTCATCCTCAACACCGGCCGCACCATTGTGCCGCCCGAGACTGGCCAAGCTGTCGGGGCCCGACTCGCCGAAGCACTGCCAGATGGTGCAACCGTCTGGGCCGATGACCTCATCGAAGCGCGTCCAGATATCCTGCTGTATGCCAAGCAGGCCGCGGCCGCTTCGGGCCGCTCCCTCACCTGCGTCTGGGCCAAGCCCGGAATGCACCAGGCAGAGCTCCCCGGGCCATCCGCTGCGGGCAGCTACGTGCTGCTGCGCACGGATGATCAGAGCGGCGAGGGGCCGCGCTACGTCGAAGCGATGGAATCTCAGCGCATCCGCCTTGTGGCGCAAGACAAGCTCGGCGAATACACCTTCGCACTCTTCAGCGTGCACGATGCCGCGGCGGCCGAGACCACTCAGGCGGATCCTGCACCGGGCGGTACCGATCAGGCGAACTGATCACCGCTCGCCAAGCAGCCACGCTTGCTTGGGCTGTTTCGTCCAGCTAAAGCCGAAGTGCCGCTGCACGACGTCGGCGATGCGATCAACCGCTTCTTCTGGAGAATCAGTTACCACCAGCAAGTCAAGATCTCGCGGGTCGATCGTCCGCTCGGTGATCAATCGTTCCCGGAAGAACGCGATCAGCGGCTCCCAATAGTCCTTGTCCATCAGGATGATCGGGAAGTCGCGGATCTTGCCCGTCTGCACAAGCGTTAATGTCTCGAACACTTCATCGAGTGTGCCGAAGCCGCCCGGCATCACCACAAACGCGTACGAGTACTTGACCAGCATGACCTTCCGCACGAAGAAGTAGCGGAACTCCACGAAGCTGTCGACGTACGGATTGGGCTTCTGCTCCATCGGCAGCATGATGTTGCAGCCGATCGAGCGCCCGCCGACGTCCTTTGCGCCGCGATTGGCCGCCTCCATCACGCCCGGCCCGCCGCCGGTCATGATCGTGAACCCCATTTTCGCCAGCCGCGCCGAGACATCCCGTGTCAGCGCGTAATAGCGATGGTCTTCCTTGAAGCGTGCGGAGCCAAACACCGTCACGCACGGCCCGACGAAGTGCAGCTTGCGGAAGCCGCGGATGAACTCCATCGCGATCTTGATCACCCGCCACAGTTCAAAGCCGCGGGTGTGGGGCCCCTCCAGGAACTGCCCATCCTCCACGTTGCGCGTCGCCTTGCCCCAGCGTCCGGCCGGTGCGCCATTTGCGTTGGGTGTTTGCTGTTCCCCGTTGCCGATCGGTGATTCGGGCTGGTTGCCGGTCTCGTTCGCTGCCACGTTCTGCGCTCCGTTCCTGCCCCGTCACGTTTCGTTCGCCGCGCCCAGCCGGAATCGCGCGCGTGTCGCACCTCTATCGGCTCAAGGCACCGATTCATCCCGCCTTCGTCCCCTTCATGTCGCTGCCGCGTCGCAAGCCCCTTACAGTTCCCAATACTTCCGACATTCGCGCGGCTGCAACACCGCGAAAGCCCGAACCAGGGACCCCGATGTTCTTTGAATCCGATGAATCCACGGCTGTGCTGGTCACCACGCAAACCGCGTTCGAAGCCGAGACCATCGCCGCCGCTCTGCGCGCCCGTGGCCTCGCCTCGCAGGCCGTGAACACCGCCACAACCCAGCTCTGGGCCGGCGCAGTCGGCGGAGCCAAGGTCCTTGTTTACCAGCGAGAACTCGATGACGCCCGGGCGATGCTCAAAGCCATCCGCGCTGAGGGAGCAGCGGTCGACTGGGATGCGACCGACCTCGGGCCCGAGTTTGATGCCCAGCCGCAGTCCAGCCGATCGACGTGGACCATCGTGCTGATCCTGGTGATGATGGGCCTGGGGGTGCTCTCTGTCGGCGTGAAGCGGCACGACCCCGTGCTCCAGGCGCTGGGCGTGTGCGGGCTCATTCTCGCGGCGATCATCGGCCGCGGCGCGTGGGTGGCGGATTCGCGACGGGGGGCGTGGTGAGCATGTCGGCTGCCGCAACGATCAGTTGCCCGGGGGTGTCCACGGGAGATGTTGATCCTCAAGTTGGTAGACTTCGTTGCCAACCACATTCAGGACACATGGTCATGCACTCCCCTGTCGGTACTGTCGGATATGCGCATAGGGGACAGAGGCCTCGCCGACGCCGCACCTTGCCGCGAAAGGCGCGAACCACGTATACGAGCAACCAAACGCCGAGGCCATGCAGTGGACCATCTATGAATATGCCCGGCCAAGGGCAGATCGGTATGGCTCGTCGGAGCGAAGATCGAACGGTGAGCAGCGGATAGGCGGTTCGCCATCCCTTTAGCTCCAACCCCATTTCGAGGTCGTACGATCTGGATGCGATCGTCTGAAACACGCCAACATCTTTGCTGTAAATGATGGCCGCGCTGCCGAGCGGCCAACCGTAGACATCTGCGTAGTAGCGCTTTTCGACCCTGGGTGTTTGATCGATGGCCGGAGGAGTCGGCAACTCTCCTGCGCGGGCGTGCACGATCGAACCGTCAGGCCACGAGGGCAATGCGAGGAGTTTCGGCTCGTTGACTCCGATTCCCGAAATCGACCCATCGGCATTTGTGATCGGGAGTAGCTCCGTCGCGTCAGTGGGATTGGCCGGGCCAAGACGCATACTCACGCCGCCGGGCGTTTGAAGAAACTTGAAGAATGTGTACGGTGTCGGAGCGATCCAACCAACGACGGCAGCCGATGACCACGCCAAGATTGCTCCGAGCAGACTCCAAGCGACGCACCTGCAAAGGAACCGACCAACGTGTCGGAACCTTCCAAGGCGATTGAAACCGCTTGGCACCGGTGGATCCGTCAATGAAACTCGGGGCTCAGCAGCTTTCATAACGATGGCCGACCCATTCTAGCGTCCGCAAAAGAGAGACGCCTGCCGCGCCCAGATGCTGGAATCCTCGGCAGTTACAGAATAGCGCCTAGTTATCGATGTACGTCGGAACACCAGGAGGTGGAGCACCAAGAGGTGGAGCACCAAGAGGTGGTATTGTGCAGCTTGGCGCGGCGGGACACGCACCGCCAGCAGGATTGAGACAGAGCAGTGATTGACTCCAGCATTCGTTCGCGTTGTCGATGATTGTGCTTGTCGAGCAGTTTGGCCAGACGAATACCCAGGTGCGAGTCACCGGCCGACAGACTTCTGTCGTGTAGTTGCAAGCCGAACAGCCACCAAGAGTTGGTGTGCAAAAGGCAAAGACCCACGGCGCGGCCGCCCATGTGCCCGGGGGGGTAGCTACCCACGCCCCCACCGTTAGATACGGGAAACAAATCGCAGCGCATTTCGTTGCAAGAAAAGACTGGCCGGCGGCCACCCCATCTGCAACAGTGCTAGTCGCGCTAACTTCGACGCCCTCAATCGTCTTGGCGAAAGACGTCAACACAAATCGTTCTTCGCATTGGCCCACAACAAGTGCCTTCTCCAAGGGAACATCAGCCGCCTTGTACCCAAGATTCACAAGGCTCTCGACAAGTTCGTCCCGATCTTCCATCAGGGCGATCATCTCTGCTAGCGGGTCAGTTATGAACACACCCTTGAAGTACTCAACTGGTGAAAGCGGCGCGGACGGTGGCGCAACTGGTTTCGGATCTTTGGTAGGCCAATTCGCATCCCATTCGTCGCCAATCCCCAAGTCCAGCTTTAGCCTATAAACTGCGTCCCACTGGTTCTGGCTATCCCAAGCCATCGCTTGCCATGCACTGTCGTCATCCTGCCCGCGGATGTACCAAATTGACGCGATATTGTTCCCGGTGACTGTTTCTTTGTCGCGCAGCGCAAGAAAGCTGTGAAGACGCGGCTGTACACTTGGAGGCACGGGTGCTGACAAAATCGGGGACAGCACCCAATCCCCCATGTGTATTTGCGTCGCCGAGACTGCCATCTGAGCCGCCGCAATTCTGGAGAACACGCATAGACTCATTGCCACGATCAAGGCTAAGAATCGCATCAGTTCGCCTTCCTGGAATAGAGCCGCAAAGTCCCCAGCCACCAACATGGACGATCGACGTGATCTGTGTGTGACAGGAATCACCGAGATTGCCATCACATTGTCCACTTCGGCATTTAATCGCGACGAGTCAGCCAAACCGACGATCGCCAATCTGCCGCTCTCCCGCGTCCAGCTAGCCGAGTTCCTGATCTGCAACCGCGACCTTGTGCTCGCTCGAATCCGCCGCAAGCTTGGAAGGATCAACTCGGTCCGCGCAGTCAGTGATACCAACGATCTCTTCAGCTCCCTTGCGTTCCGGCCCGACCGACTCGCCGAGCGTGATCTGCTCCGCGCAGCGACGGATTCGCAGCTCTGGGCGCTGATTCTCAAGTCGGCGCACAACCTGATGCTGGAGAAGTCGCGCGAGGCGGGCAGTCTGCGCAGATTGGCCGCTGCCTACAGCAACCGCTTGAGCAGGACCGCGAGCGAAATCAATGATTCAATCGACAACGAGGATGCCGCGAACCGCGTTCAGAGTCTGCTGTCGAGGCTGCGTTCTGAAACAGACCGTACCCTGCTGATATTCAAGCTGAACGGCGTACCGGACCGCTCGATCGCGGCCGGGCTCGGGCTCCGCGAAGCAGCGGTTCGGCAGCGATGGTCGAGAATCTGTCGCGGCCTGAGAAAGAGTCGAGCACACTGAGCTGGACCGGCGAATCGGGCAGCGCTCACCAGCATGATCCGCCTCACAATCACACGCCAAATGAACAAGGGCTCGCACACGCGCGCAAGCCCTTGGTGTGATTTCGAGAGGTGAGTCGACGAGTCAATCCGTCCGTTTGCCGAGCAGCCAGCCGATGAGCGATGCCAGCACCAGCAGGCCCACGCCCACTCCCGCCCAGAGCATCGGCTGGCCCATGACCAGTGAAACCACCGGGTTGTCGGCGGTACCAGTGAGGCCGGAAATCGTGGCAACCAGAGCGATCGCCGCGATCACGATGGCCGCGAACGCCGCCCCGCCAACCAGCCCCGAGCCCGAACCGTCGTACGGCTCCGCGGCCATCATCGCCATCGCGGGCACACCGGCGCCCATGCCCGGCGAGACGTCCGATGCCGCGCTTGTGGGTTCGAACAGCCCCGAAGCGCCGGTCGTCTCGGAGCCCACACCATCTTCATCGCTCTTGTACACATCCTCGAGCAGATCGGCACCGAGCGAAGTGTCGTCCCCCTCGCGGGTGAGATCCAGCAGCCCAGAGCCCGAACCCACCGACTCGAGCGAGAGCGGCTCAGCGCCGGAGTGCGGGGTGATGCGTGTCACCGCGGATGGGTCACCTTCATCAGTCGATTCGGTGTCGAAGATCGAGATGCCCGAGCGCTCCTTCGCGCCCTCATCGATCTCGATTCCCGAAGCCGAGCCGGCCTTACCGGGGATACCGGGGGACGAGTCTTCAAGAGCCAACTCAAGTCCTGAGCCGCCCTTGGAATCAGCAAGTGTGAACTGGTCGGATCCGTGCGCGAGCAGATCGACCTGCTCGACCTTGAACACCAGGCGGTCCCGATCGCGGAACTCCTGGAGCTTGCCCGACGCCGCCAACTCCTTCACTTCCTCGGAACTCTTGCCGAGCTTCGCGGCGGTTTCTTCGATCGAATAGAACATCTTCGCCATGCGGGCTCTCCAAGGCGCAGAACAACTTCCCACCTTCCCCGAACCAACGTCCCCTCGCCGGGGACGACCAGAGTAACGGCCCAGCCGTCTACCTTCAACTACGCACCCTCCGCCCTCCCGGTTGAGGGTCCTTCTTTAGTTCCCTGACCCCGGGCTCGTTCCCCCCGGGGCAGGCGTCCTCACCCCCGCTTCACCGGCCAGCGGACATGCACGGTCCTTTGACGGGGGAACACCGCCACTTCCGATCCGGCCGCGAGCACCACCGAAACAGGCTTGGCCGTGGTCAGTCCTGCCCAGGTGCTGCCGTAGACCGCTCCGAAGTCGAACTGAACATCCGCCTCAACGAGGGGGAAAATGCTCCAGATGGGGTGAATGACCTCGTAGACCCATGCCCCTCCCGTAACGCCCGCCCGGCGGGTGAATCCCCATTGGTGCTCCTTGATCCAATGCTCAAGCGATCCCGACTTGGGCCGAAGCGAGGGTTTATCCCCGACGGCGCGGATGCTCTGGATCCCGGAGCCCGGCCAATGCAGGCGATACTCGGCCTGAACGTGCCGTGCCGTCTGGCTGATCCGCGCTTCGATCGGCGCACACACATAGGGCTCGTCATACCACCGCCGCGCGATCGCCGCGATGATCCGTCGGGGCACGATCTCTTTCACGAACATCACCCCCCGGTGGTCCCCCTGCCGGACGTAGAACCGCAGGTTGATCTCCGGGAAGTTCACCAGCGTCGGCCAGCGGATGCCCATGACCCGGGTCGAAAGAAACTCAAACGCCACCAAGGACACCAGCGCGGTGTGCCCCGGCGCAGCGCCCAGCACGCCAAGGTCATCGCGCTCATCCAGCACCAGTTCAGAGCCGGGTGGCAGTAGCGGCGCAAGCAGGGCTGGCGGAACGGCGTAGGTGACGATCGCCAGGTTCGCCCATCGGGCCGTGAGAAACGGTCGCGCCATTGGTGCGAGCATAGCCGCCAGCCACGGACCGCCGATCGCCACCGCGCGCCCCGTACCATGCCGCGTACTCAAATACAGGAGGCCCGATCGCATGAACGCTCTGAAGACCATCCTCGTGGCGGTTGACTTTGGCAAGGCATCCGAAGCCGCGCTCGCCCAGGGCCTGCGCATGTCCGCATGGAACCGCGCGACGGTGCACGCAATCTTCGTCGTCGATACCGGCGTGCTCGTCGAAGCTCAGGAAGCCGTTTCAGGATTCCAGGAGCAGATTCAGAACGCACTGAAAGACGATGCGATGGATCGGTGGAACAAGCTCCTTCCCGGACACCCCGGCCGGAGCGACTGCCAGTTCCACATCGCGGTCGACAGCCCTTCGCGCGCAGTGATTCAGATGGCCGACAAGCTCGGCGCGGACCTGCTGGTGATGGGTGTCCGCGCCGATACCTCCGGCGGCAATGGCCCCGGCCCGCTCGCCACCCACTGCACCGAGAGGGCCAACTGCCCGGTGCTGCTCGCCGCCGACACCCAGCCCGGCGCGTTCAAGCGGATCGTGGCTTGCGTGGATTTTTCTTTGACCTCCGCTCGCGCGCTCAATGCGGCCGCAAGAATCGCCTTGCAGGACTCTTCCGCGCTCCACGTCCTGCACGTGCACCGTGCGACCTGGCGCGAGAGCCGATTGTCTGTCTTCCAGGGCCTCGACCCTGCGCGGCAGGCGGGCATCGTCGAGGGTCTGCGCCAGAAACTCCAGGCCCAGTGCGATGCCCTTGGTCCGGAGTTCAACTATCTCAAGCCCACCATCGAGGTGGTCGAGCACCAGAGCCACGGCCGCGGCATCGTCGAGTACGCCCGCAAGGTCGATGCCGATCTCATCGCCCTGGGCACCCGCGGCCGCACCAACCTGCGCGATGTGCTGCTCGGCTCCACCGCCCAGCGCGTCATCGGCAGCGGTGGCCGCAGCGTTCTTGCTGTGCGACCGGTCTGACGCCTTGCTCGCGACCTGCGGCGACTCCACGACATGAAGCCACTGATCATCCAGACCGAGCACCTCGACCCCGAAGCCGGCGCGTGGCTCGCCGAACGCTGCCGCGTAGAGGTTTGTCCATCCGAAGATTCCCGGTTCAGCAGCCTGCTGCGCGAGGCCGATGGTCTGCTGATCCGCACCTACACGCAGGTGAATGACGCGATGCTCGCCCGTGCGCCGAGGCTGAAGGTGGTGGCGCGGGCGGGGGTGGGGCTTGACAACGTCGACATCGCCGCCTGCACGAAGCGCGGCGTACGGGTGGTCTCGACACCCGGCGCCAACACGCGCGCCGTGGTGGAACTTGTGTTCGCGATGGTGCTGGATGCCATCCGGCCGCGGGTCTTTCTGACGGAGGCTCTCGATGCGACCCGCTGGAAGGAGCTGCGCAAGGAGCTTCAGGCCCCGCGTCAGCTCGCGGGTATGACCATGGGCATCCTCGGGCTCGGAAAGGTCGGCACAGCGATCGCTCGCATCGCCGCGGCGTTCGAGATGCGGGTGATCTACCACGACCTGCGCGAGATCGCGCCCGAGGGCCGCCTTGGCGCTGCGCCCGTCGTTCGCGATGAGCTGTTCGCGCAGGCGGATGTCCTCAGCCTGCATGTCGATGGCCGCGCCGGGAATCGCGGCATCGTGGGTCCGGCCGATCTTGCCCGGTGCAGGCCGGATGTCGTGCTCGTCAATACCTCGCGTGGGTTTGTTATGAACAACGCGGCACTGCGGACGTTTCTGCTGGCCAATCCCGGTGCGTGCGCGCTGCTGGATGTCCATGAGCCCGAGCCGATCCCTGCGGATTACCCGCTGCTGGGTGTGCAAAATGCGCACATCTCCCCGCACATCGGCGCGGCGACGGCTTCGGCGAACCGGAACATGTCGTGGGTCGTCCGCGACCTCTGGCGCGTGCTTTCGGGCGAAGAGCCGGAATGGCCGGCAAACGAGCAGGCGAGCTCTTCGCCGCGGAGCGCGTAGCAATCGACTGCTCACAGTTGGCATGATGAGTCCGGTCGCATCCAGTCGCTTGAGGCGTCGCGGAAACCGTCTTACCGCGACGTGCGTACGTTGGGCGGCGTGACATGGGGTCGCTGCGGCATCAAACGAGTCATCATGACCGAATCTGAATCATTATCCCAATCCGTAGGGGAATCCGAGCAGAGTTCCGGGCTTGCACGCGGGCCTGAAGCGCGCGAAGCCGCCGCTCTGCGCTGGGTACAGATGCACGGGGACATCCTTTGGCGGTTTGCGCTGGCTCGCACGCGGTCAAACGAAGCCGCCGAGGAGATCGTGCAGGAGACGGTGCTGGCCGCGCTGCAGGCGTTCGATGCCTTTGCGGGCGGATCATCGGAGCGCACCTGGCTGCTGGGGATTGCCGCGAACAAGATTGCCGACCATTTCCGGCGCGTGCGGCGGGCCAAGTTTCCCGGAGCACGCGCGATCTCACCCGATGCGACCTGCGTGTGCGACACCTGCCGGGGCATGTTCACCGCGAAGGGGATGTGGGCCTGCGTCGCGCGCAAATGGCCCGATCTCACACTGAGCGCAACGGAGAAGCTTGAGCAGGCCGAGGCGCTGCGGGCGTGCATCGATGCTCTGCCCCCGGGACAGAGCGAGGCGGTATGGCTGCGGGACATTCTGGGCATTCCGGCATCGGAAGTGTGCAAGGCCATGAGCCTGACCGATACTAATCTTTGGTCAAGGATGCACCGCGCGCGCGTGGCGCTGCGGTCGTGTCTGGAAACCAAGTTCGGCCTCCGGAAGGAGAAGGGCAAGTGATCCGGTTCGTGCGGGACATGGCGAGGGTGCTGACGATGCCGTGCCGCGAGCACGCGGCCCTCTTCAGCCGCCAGCTCGATGTGCCGCTCTCGCGCGGGGAGGCGTTCGGTTTGCGCCTGCACATCGTGTACTGCGGCGGCTGCCGACGGTTTCGCTCGCACCTCCGGCATCTGCAATCACTGGGCCGGGCGCTGGCCGAGCAGGCCGAGAGCCAGCCGGGCCTTCCGGCGGATGTTCGCGAGCGGATTCACGCCCGCGTGGCACGGGAAACCAAGAAAAACTAGATCGGGCTGCAAGGCGCGGGCCGCGAACGCGACTCACGCATGGGCATCGTGCCGTCCGTCATGGCGGCCCGGGCCGTTCCCGCGCTGTGTTGGCGCGGACGGCGCTTTCCGCCCCGATCCATATTTGTCTTTCTCCAGAGGAGAAGTTCATGGTCATCTCGAATCGATCCAAGGTCATCGCGCTGCTGGGTGCGGCCTCGCTCACCGCCGCCGCGGGTGCCCAGCCTGTCCAGTTGCGCGTCACCATCCAGAACCTCGCGCCGGCCAACAGCATCTCCTTCGCACCGCTGCGCGTCGGCTTCCACAACGGCACCTTCGATGCCTTCAACAACGGACAGACCGCCACCGCACCGATCATTTCGATCGCCGAAGGAGGAAGCGGCATCGACTGGTTCCCCGCCTTCACCGCCGCCGAACCCAACGCCACGCTCGGCACGGTTGTCGGCATGCCCCCGGGCCCGCTCCTTCCCGGCGCAACGGCCATCACCGAGTTCACGGTCGATCCTTCGATCAACCGGTTCTTCACCTTTGGGTCGATGGTGGTGCCCAGCAACGATCACTTCATCGGAAATGACGACCCGACAGAGTACATGCTGTTCGACGCCGCGGGCCAGCTGAACATCAGCAGCATTTCTCAGTTCGGGAGCGAAATCTGGGACAACGGGTCCGAACTCGAAGACCCCGCAAACGCTGCGTTCCTCGTCGGTGGCGTGAACGACCTGCGCACACCACAGAACGGCGTTGTCAACTTCAACTTCTCGCTGCTTGATACGTTCAACGGCCTGACTACCGCGGCGGGATACACCTTTGACCGCCAGATCGGTGCCGACGATGAGGTGTACCGAATCACCTTCGAGATCGTGCCCGCGCCCGGCGCGGCGGTGGTGCTTGGAATGGGGGGGCTGCTCGCGGCTCGGCGGCGACGGGTCTGAGCATCGGATCACTGTACTGTTCGACCAAAGGCCCCGGCTTGCGCCGGGGTCTTTTTCAATGTGATGCGGCAGCATTCAGTCAGTGGCCAACTGGACTCGCCCGCGGCTTGGAGTCCATCTGCCAGTACCTTTGCGATCCGGGAGTGCAGGCAAGAACCCCTCGCGATGCCTCCAGCTCGCCACCCACCCTCCACACGCGCGCCCCGGCGTGAACGCAACGAGTGGCGCACGCCGCCCTGGTGGCACTGGTTGATCGGGGGTAGGGGTATCGGGCATAGTCGGTCGGCTCCGTTGAGGAGGCGGCGGGCGGCCCGACTGTATCCCTGCGAAAGGCTCCGCGCGTTCGCGACCAACGCCAACAACCCCAACGTGTACGTGCTGGCGCAGATCCCCGCGCCAAATCCTGGGGCGCCCGTGCCGCCGCCCGGGCAGGCGACGGATTTCAAGGTCGAGCTAAACTCGAACGGGTCGATCACGCTCAAATGGAAAGCGAAACACCCCGAGGGCTCCGATCGCGTGGTCTACTTCGTGCAACGCAAGCTCATCTCGGAGACCGCGTTCACACTCGTCGGCGGCAGCGGCGAGAAGAGCTATCAGGATGACACGTTGCCGATTGGCATCGACGGCGCGACGTACATCGTGACGGCTCAGCGCGGCAACGTGCAGGGGCAGTCGTCGCGACAGTTGACGGTGACGTTTGGCTCTGGTGGGCCGGGGGCGATGCGGTTTGGCTTTGCCGAGGCGAACGCGGTGAGTAAGAAGGCCGCGTAAGGACGGCTCGATAGTTCGACTGTGTTCAACGGCCCCGGCACACGCTGGGGCCGTTTTCATCCTATTGAAAGTCGATGTCGTCCTTCGATGTTCCACGAATGACATCCACAATCTCTTTGGCGATTTCCTCCACCGTATGCGTTGCCGTGCTTCGAGCTAGCTTGTCGGCGAGCGAAGGACTGTAGCTGATCACTTCTTGCTTGGTTACGTTGTGCCATATTGGTAGCAATACCTGTTCACCGGTCACTGCTTTGGTGACAAGTCCATCCAACTCGTAGTTCGTCCAGTTTTTCTTGAAGAATGCCTTGGAGAAAACAACTAAGCCAAACCTGCTTCTCGCCAGACCCATATCGATCTTCCTACGCAAACTATCGCCAGTGCGCAACTCAAACTCATCTTACCAGACCTTGAGCCCCGCTGATTGAAGCGCTGTCGCGAGTGGTCGAACAACGTCATTCTTGTCCTCCGAGGCGTGAGAGATGAATACGTCAAACTCACGAGGTTCAGCTTGGCTATCGCTTGGTGCCAGATCCGGCGAGCCTTGCAACAGACTCGGAACGCTCGCAAGCGACGGCTCACGGATGGCAGGCAGCGCTCCAGGGAATACACGGACCCCGGCCCTCACGCGGCCTCGGAATCCGCCAGCATCGATCGCCACATGCCAGTGTCCTGAGCGAGGCACCTGTAGACGCACGGGTGAACGTTTTGCTTGACCGCCGATGTATCGGTGTTGACGTCCACTCTTGTACGACGAGAAGTTGCTGCTATCCATGAGGCGGACGTTCACGGCACTCCCTCGGAGAGTGATCTCCACAATCTCCCCGCCACGAAGCGAGCCCAAGTCGGTATGGAGGTAGCCCATGGAACCGAGTGTATCGGGCCTTGGGCCCCACGCGGTACTAGCTCTATATCCCGGTCTGGGCAACAGGTCGCGCTCCGCAAGGCGGCGGGTCGATGTGGGGGGGCAACTACTCGACGCCGTCGGAGTCTCCTGATTCGTCGTACAGCACGTACTCGACCCCGACAAGCACGCCGAGCTTGCCCGCGAGCTATTCGACGACGGGCGATGTAATCTACTCGACCGGGCCGGTGAGGGGGGCGGCACGCCGACGCTGACTTTCTACACTACCGGCGCGTTCACCAGCAACACGCCTGGTACGACGCACACGCCGTCCAGCACGCCGAGCGATACGCCGTCGAGCAGCGGCCAGAGTTCCGCATCGTCAGGCATGAGCAGTTCCGGCGGTGGTAGTTCGTCGGGAGCATCGTCAGGCGCGGCCCGAGTGAGTAATGCGCGAGAACATTGGCCACAAACGATACGAGTTTCCTTGAATTGGGGATGCGAAAACGCACTCTTCGGACGGGGCGCGAGCGCAAGCCGCGGCGTTCATTGTGACCCCCTTGTTTGGGTAAATACGCGGGAATCCGTACAAAGACCTCTCAATCACTTTGCGCCACCACCCACCCCCCGATTTGACCGATGGGTGGACCCCTC
>JBBRUT010000049.1:0-21692 GCA_038247555.1 Phycisphaerales bacterium
GGCGTCCTTGGGCACGCCATCGCCGTTGTCGTACATGAAGCCGAGGATGAACTGCGCTTTCGCGTCCCCTTGCTCGGCGGCGAGGCGGTACCACTTCACCGCCTCGGCAGCGTCCTTGGCCACGCCCCGGCCATTGGCGTACATGACGCCGAGGCTGAACTGGGCACCCGCGTCCCCCTGATCGGCCAGCTTCGTGAGTCTGGCCACCTCACTGGGGGGCTGAACTGCCGCGGCCTGCGGGCCTTGGAACCCTGTCGCCAGACAGGCTGCTATCGCCAGACAGAGAGCCGCCCATATGACGCGGGGGTGAGTGGTCATGTTGCAAGTCTAAGACATGCGCTTGGCCCGCACAAAGCCGATGGGATGCTCATTGCGTCAAGCTGGCCCATCAAGGGTAAGTACACACCGAACGATGGGCTGACCAACGAAGTTGGGATGCCCACCCACCCCGGATCGGCGGCGTGGCTGGTGGCGGTGGGGGAGTCGATCTGCGCCGAAGATTCAAGCGGGGCGAACCTTGACACAATGCACACCGTATGCAATACTAAGGCATGAACAGCCGGGACTTGATCCGCCGACTGGAAGCCGATGGGTGGGTCTTGGCCCGCACGAAGGGGAGTCACCGTCAGTACCGCCACCCATCGAAGCCCGGACTGGTGACGGTACCGCACCCCAAGCGTGACCTGCCGATCGGAACGGTTCGGAGCATCGCCAAGCAAGCCGGATGGAGCAAGCCATGAACTATCCAGTCGTGATCCACAAAGACCAAAAGAGCGACTACGGCGTGAGCGTGCCGGACCTGCCCGGTTGCGTGTCCGCTGGCGCGACCGTCGATGAAGCCCTGTCGATGGTCCGGGAGGCGATCGAACTCCACCTGGAAGGGATCATCGAAGATGGCGGCGTTATCCCACTCCCAACCCCGATCGAAAAACTGCGGGCCGACCCCGACTACGCCGACGGGACTGGGGGGACGTGGGCGATCGTCGGCGTGGACGAATCCACGCTGCGGTTGAAGTTTGCACGCATCGGCGTCACCATGCCCCAGCGCGTGCTGGACGCGATCGACCGGCACGCGAAGGCGAACGGCGAAACCCGGTCGGGGCTGCTCGCACGCGCTGCCGCGCGGTATATCGGACGCGATGCGGGCACCATGCCCGAAGCCAAGCGCGGCGGTGCGAAACTTCGCATCATGCGGAACAAGATCAAGGGCGCGCCGGCGCGGAAGGGACGGTGACGTATGGCGAGCATTGCATGGGAAGGCGAGAACGGCGACTTGGCGTCGATCAGGTTCCGCAACGCCGCGGGACAGCAACAGTCGCTGCGGCTGGGCAAGTGCTCCAAGCGGGGGGCAAAGAATGCACTCGCGGGATTCGAGCGCGTGCTAGAGGCACACCGGGTGGGCACAACGATCCACCCCGATGGCATCGCGTGGCTGGAGAAGATCGACGATCGCATCCATGCCCGTGTGGTCGCGTTGGGATTGGTGGAGCCCCGGAAGGCCGCGGTGGTGGTGACACTGGGCGAGTTGCTGGCGCGATTCGATGCCGCGGCCACGGTGAAGCCGGGCACGCGCACGACGTACCGCCAAGCGTTTGCGATGCTGCGGGACCACTTTGGCGCGGCGACCCCACTGGGCGAACTGACGGCCGCGGGTGCGGACGGCTGGCGGAAGTCGATCGCCGAGCCCAAGGCCAATCCCGAAGACAAAGACGCCCCGGCCAAGACTCTGGCCACGGCCACGGTGGCCAAGCGGGTGCGCGTCGCCAAGGCGGTGTTTGCGAAGGCGGTGAAGTGGGGGCTGATGCGATCCAACCCGTTCGCCGATCTGCGCGGCGGTTCACAGTGCAACGCCGATCGCGCCTTCTACGTGTCGCGTGAAGCGATCCGGGCGATTCTGGACGAGTGCCCGGACCGGGAGTGGCGGGCGATCGTGGCCCTGAGCCGGTACGCCGGGCTGCGGTGCCCGTCGGAGATTGTGGTGCTACGTTGGGGCGACGTGGATTGGGCGCGGCGGGCACTCACGGTGCGTTCCGCCAAGACGGCTGGCCACGAAGGGCACGCGGTGCGGCTGGTGCCGATCGCCGATCAACTGTTTCCGATTCTGCAAGACCTATTCGACCACGCGGAGGATGGCGCGGAGGCGATCGTGCCGCGGCTGCGCGATCCCAAGGTGAACCTGCGCACGACGTTCGAACGGATCATCGCCCGCGCCGGGCTGACGGCGTGGCCGCGGCTGTTTCACAACTTGCGGGCGTCGTGCGCCACCGACTGGGTGGACGAATACCCGAACCACGTTGTAGCGGGCTGGTTGGGGCACTCCCCGATGATCGCGGCCAAGCACTATCTGCAACGCCGCGATGCCCACTTCGCAAAGGCGACGGGGCTGGACAAGGCGGCAACAAAAACGGCAACAGACACGCGCCCGAGCGCGCCCACACGAGGGCAAGTCGGCGACGCGGCCGAACGGATGGACTCACAAAAGCCCCTGAATCCCGCGGAGTTGGTGGGGGTTGGTGCCGAGTGTGATTCTGTGCAAAACGAAAATGCCCCCGCCGAAGCGGGGGCAATGACCCCATGGGGATTCGAACCCCAGTTTCTAGGATGAGAACCTAGCGTCCTAGACCAGGCTAGACGATGGGGCCGGTTGTCAGAGGCGAAGCCTAGGCGAGGGGCTCGCCGTTTGGAAACCACCGGAGCCGGGAGGAACTCAACTTTTCGCCGCGAATCGGATTGCAGCGGGGCGGCGGAGGTGCCGCAGCTGGTGGGTCTGGCCCGGGGCCGGTGCTTTGGCCCGAAGTGGCTTCCCGGGGGGCGCAGGGTCAGACGGCGGCGAGAGTTCGGCGAAGATGGGAAAGCGCGTAGACGGCGGCTTCGGGCTCGGTGAAGCCGACCACGGCGCCAGCATCGGTGGAGGAAGCGGCATCGCGCCAAGAAGCCCGGAAGCAGGAGTATTGATCGACACGTTCGATTCTGAGGTCAAAGCCCGCCGCGGCGAACTCCTGACGAACGCGCGAGACTCCCGGATACGCCCGTCCGTCTCGGTCGTAAGCACAGCCTGTGGAATCGAGGTCGGACCAGCCGGTGGCGCGCAGTTCATCGAGTGCGAGGTTCAACCCCATGGGCCGGCTCCTTTGCCTTTGGGCAAGAAGGGTGTGTTCGCTGCGACGGCCTTGGTCGCGATCCCCCTGCCCCATGTCCCTTGGTCTGCTGCCCGCTGATCGCAATCGAGCAATCGGGTTGGGAAGGCACAAAACTCTAGTCCGCTCGGACGTCGATGGTCCGTCGAGGCGTCCGGACGATCTTGATCGTTCTCGGACCGGAGTTGCCGCGTTCTGCGGGTGATCAGGTGATCTCGATAATCTCAAACTGCTTCAGGCCTCGGGGCCCGCGGACACTGACGGTTTCGCCGACGCGGGCCTTGAGTAGGGCTTCGCCGAAGGGGCTATTGACGGTTGCTTCGAAGTAGTCGGCGTTGGCAGAGCCGGTGGCCTCGCCGACGAGGCGGACGAGTTCATCATCGTCGCCGCCGACTTCACGAATCTTGACAATCGCCCCTACGTAGACGACGCCCATGCTTTTCTGGTTCTCGTCGACGATCTGTACAGCAGCGAGCCGCTGCTCGAAGCGGCGGATCTCTGCTTCCTCAAAGCCCTGCTGCTCGCGGGCGGCGTGGTAGTCGCCGTTCTCCTTGAGGTCGCCCAGCTCGCGCGCTTCGGCGATGCGTTTGGAGATCACCGGGCGGTTATCGACGAGCGCTGCAAGCTTGGCTTCGAGCGTCTCTTTTTCCTCGCGAGTGACCATTTCCATCGGGCTATCTCCATGAATACAAACGCCCGGGTCCATGTGGCCGCACGGCGCAGTCGCAGAAACTCTCGTCAATCTAGGCCGGAAGCCGTCACCGAACCACCCTGATCACCCTCCCATTCATCACGCACCCTCCTCCCCCGGCTGGCACGATGTCGCAGGGCCGCGAGCGACCAAAGGATCGCAACAGGGGCGGCGATCAAGGCGAGCGCACGCCATTGCTCAGGGCTTACGGGCCTTTGGGGGCCAGAGAACCCTTGTCCGGTGAGCGCGGGCACCGCGGTGAAGGGGGAGAGCATCGCGAGCCATTCCGGGATCGGATCATCGGGCCCGGCGGCGGCGCGGCGCGCAAGCGCAAATGTTGGCGCGGCGGCGACCAACACGATGCACACGACCATCCATGCGGCGCGCTCCCCGAGTCCTCGCTCGTGCGGGGAACGGACACAGGGGCCGGAAGTACCCAGGGCGATCACACCGCCGGTGAGCAGGACCCAGAGGGTGCTCATCAGCGCTAGGGCGGCGACGATTCCCGCGGGCCACTGCGCGAGCATTACCAGCGGCCAGAGCATGATCTGCATCGGAAAGAGCACGACAACGACATCGGCCATCGCCGCTCGCACGCCCGAGCCCCGCGGAGAAGCCTGGCTGAGCCGCACCATCGGCCAGAGCACGGCGGAACCGGCGGCGACGACCAGCAACATGATTCTCGCGGCGGGTCCATATGTGGATGTGGAGATGACTGTTGAGCGCGACAGCCAGAGCAGACTTCCGCCGACGGCGACCAGGAGATAGATCGTCCAGAGGAACGCGAAGAGTCTCGGCTCGCCGCGGCGGTGCGCCCAGGGATCGATAGGCGCGACCGGCACCGCAGCAGTTGCAGCAGACTCTGGATCAGATGCATCAAGCAGGAGCGGCCGCGTCAACTCGGACGGTGCAGAGGGATCGCCGCTCGCACTTTCTGGTGCCGCAGGGTTGTCCGGCAGGGGCTCGCCCGTGTCGTTCATGCGTGAGCGTACGGCGAACTCGCTAGCGGCGACGGTCGGTTCGGGCCATCTCGGCGACATGGATGTACGCCCCGGCTTCTGGCCGAACATCCACGACGGCGCGGCCGGCATCGATGCGGCCGTAAGTTGCATAGAGCTTGGCGAGTTCTTCCCGCTTCTTCTCGGGCTTGGCCTGGCCGGGTGCAAACTCCGCCGCGCTTGGCGCGCCCCCCCAGACGATCCGGTTGCCCTGATCGGTGACGACCACGAGCTGCTTGCCGTTGACGTACTCCGAGACGTCGATTCCGTAGACCTGTTGATAGCCGGGCATCGAAGCGAGGAACGCGAGCAGGCCGAGGCCGGCCTGGACATCTCCACCGACCCATGCCTTGCCGTGCTCGGGGAGATCGTGAGACACACCGAGAATCACTTTGAAGCCTGATCCGTCACGCTTGTAGGTCGGGAAGAGGAGTTCGCCGCCTTTGGCGACCAGGTAGTCGGCTTCTCCGACACGCACCGCCGCGGTCGGCACGCGCCAGACCCCGTTGACGCGAACGATTCCGTCATCATGTCGCGTCACGCGGACGCCGCCGCGGGATGCATCGAACCAGCCCGTGGCCATGAGCGCTTCGTGCGCACCGGCGATTGCGCGGCCGTCGAGCGGGTTCTCGCCCAGTTGGCGCGAGACCAGCCGTTCCAGCCCAACTCGCGATTCTGAATCCAGCCACGTCATGGGCAACGTGCCGGGCGGCGTGCCCGGCGGGAGCGGAATCAACGGCCAGGCGATCTCGATGCGCGGCGAGCTTCGACGCATATCCGAGGCGAGGGTGACAAGCGGCTTGTATCCGACAATCAGGCACCCGGCGGCGGCGATGGCGGTTGCCCCGCCCAGTACTGCCCCGCAGAGATTGAGCACGCGCGAACGATCGCCCATGGCGCTGCGGATGCGCGCGAGCATCCCCGGCTGATTGGTTGTCTTGGCCTTTGCGGGCTTGGCCTTTGCTGCCATGATTGACCGTCCTTGGTCGCCCGGGAGGGGCTGATTTGGGGCTTACGCCACGGCGCCCGCGTGGGCCGCGGGCTCGTTCATTGATGGGCGAGAGTGGTCGCGGAGGGCAAGCCGGATGAGCGTGGAGCAGAGCTCCGGCATCTCAAGGCCCATGCTGCGAGCGGCTTTAGGCACGAGTGAGTGGTCGGTGAAGCCGGGCATCGTGTTGATCTCAAGGAACCACGCGGTGCCGGAAGAATCCAGCATGAAGTCGGCACGCGCGATGTGGCGCACGCCCAGCGCCTTGGCAATGCGGGCCGTCTGCTCTTTGACGCGGTCCGCGACACCCGCGGGCAGTTCGGGGTTGAGGAGGTAGGTGGTGTCGTCGCGCGTGTACTTCGCTTCGTAGTCGTACAGCCCTTCGGCGGGGACGATCTCGATTATGGGGAGTGCGCGGCCGTCGAGAAGCCCGACTGTAAGCTCCCGGCCCTTGCCGCCGCCGGCCGGGCCCGCGCCGATCATGGGCTCGATCATGTAGGTCCGCAGTTCTCCCTGGGCGGCCTCATCGGCAATGGATGCGCGGGCCGCGGTCCAGTCTTCGGGAGTTCGGCAGAGATAGAGACCGATTGTGGAGCCCTCGTGCACGGGCTTGACGACGACGGGGAGTTCCATCGGGCAGACGCCGTCGCGCCAATCGAGGATCGCGGTTGCTGGCGTGGGAATGGAGAGGGAGAGGGCGACGGCTTTGGTTGCAACCTTGTCCATGGCGCGACGCGCGGGGAGCGAAGCGCATCCGACGAAGGGACGTCCGTCGGATTCGAGGATATCTTGAAGCGGGCCGCCCTCGCCCCATCCGCCGTGGAGCGCGGGGAAGATGACGTCACCGGGCATGCGGGCGAGGTCCGCCGCGGCGATGCGCTCGATGGTTCGTCGCTCAACCGTGTGGCCGGCGGCGACGAGGGCATCGGCAATGGCGCGGGCGGAGTTCAGCGAGACATCGCGCTCGGCATCCGGGCCGCCGCCGAGAACCAGCACGCGGGGGAGCCGGTCACCGTGGATCGGGGTTGCTGAGTGGGCAGTCATTGTTCACGCCTCCAGATGACAACCTCGGGCTCGAGCGAGACGCCGTAAACGTCAAACACGCGCCGCTTCACTTCGTCGATCAGCGCAATGACATCGCGAGCTGTGGCGTCATCGCTGGTCACCACGAAGTTTGCGTGGCGCGTGCTGACACTCGCGCCGCCGATTCCCAGGCCCTTGCAGCCAACGCGGTCGATGAGCATCCCCGCGGAGACGCGGGTGCCAGCGGAGGCGATGTCGGGAAGATCGCTCAGCAGGGTAGGGTTCTTGAAGACACATCCGGCGGAGCGCTCGGCCATCGGCTGCGATCGCTTCTTGTACTCCATGACTTCCTTGAGGCGGTCGCGGAGCTTCTTGGGATCTTCTTCGCCCAGATCAAGATCCACCGACACGATGATCATGTCGCCGAGGTTGGAGCGGCGGTAGCCGAAGTTTGCCTGTTCACGGGTAAGCGTGGCGTCGCGCCCCGCGCGATCGATTGCGTGGACCGTGTGCACCGCGTTTCCGAACTCGCCGAACGTACCGCCCGCGTTCATGCGAGCCGCGCCGCCGACGGTCGCAGGGATGCCGCCAAGGCCCTCAAGTCCCGAGCGGCCATTGCGGCAGGCTTCGAGGATGAGTCGGGGAAGGTTTGCACCGGCCATCGCGCGGACGATGCCCGGCGCGCCGGGAACATCAAAGTCCCATCTGGACAGTTCAGGCTCGCTCAGCACCGCGACAAGTTCAACGACACCCTCATCGTCGACGAGCAGGTTCGCGCCATCGCCGAGGATGCGAGTGGAGGGATCGACCTCGATGCAGCGCCGCAGCTGCTCCAGGCTCCTCGGCCGCGCAAGCCTGTCGGCCCGCCCACCAACCCCGAACCAGGTCGGGATCACAGCGTTGTGCTCGATATGCATGGCATCGGCGATCGCGGTCATGTCAGCGGCACCCCTCCGCCCCGCCGCTCAGGAACCCCTTGGCAACGCTGTCGACGGGGCCGGCGCCCATGACGACGAGCACATCCTCGGGCTTGCAGACCACTTCCAGTGCTTCAACGATGGCCTCGAACGGATAGAGGTGCATCGCCTGCACGCCACGCTGGCGGAGACGATCGACCAGATCCGCTGCCGAAACACGTGTCTTCTCGATCTCCGAGTCCCGCACGAAGTAGATGTGCGGCACAATCACCATGTCCGCCTCGCCGAAAGCGGTAGCGAACTCATCGAGCAGGAATCGTGTCCGCGAGTGTTGATGGGGCTGGAAGACGCAGATGAGCCGTCCCCCCCGCTCCTGCGGCCGCTCATAGTCTCGCAGCGCACGGAGCGTGCTGGCGACCTCGGTCGGGTGATGGCCGTAGTCGTCATAAACGCGGACGGTGCCGCCGCGGGGCGCGGGCAGGTGCCGCTCGCCGAGCAGTTGCATGCGCCGCTCGAGGCCCGCAAAGCCGGAGAGGGTGCGTCCGACCATATCACGGTCTGCGCCACAGATAATGCTCAGGGCCGCGGCGGTCGCTGCGTTCATTGCGTTGTGCTCGCCGGGCATCTGTGTCACCCATGCGGCGACGAGGCCCTCGCCCTTTCGCACCAATCCGGTGCGACGCGAGCGCGTGTCATACTGCACGCTCCAGTCGGCGCTTGGGGAGTATCCGATCGTCTGCACATCGCACAGCAGGCCCGCGGTCAGGCGCGTGCGGTGGGCACATTCGTGCGCGATCAACAGCACACCGCCCTGCTTGCCGTTGACCCCCTTGGCCGGGAGCAACTGCGCGAAGTCTGCGAACGCCTTCACGACTTCATCAAGCGAGCCGTAGATATCCAGATGGTCGGCCTCGACGCTGGTGATGGCGGCGATGCGGGGGCGATAGTTGTGGAAGCTGCGATTGAACTCGCAGGCCTCGACGACCAGCAGGCCAGGCTCGCCTTTGAGCGTGCCCGCGGCCATCTGCTCTGAACCCATGCGGAAGCCGCCACTCCCACCGAGCGCGGCGAGCTGCGGGCAGTTGGCCCCGACGATGACGCCGGGGTCGAGCCCGGCCGCGGCGAGAACACATCCGAGCATTGCGGTCGTGGTGCTCTTGCCGTGTGTTCCGGCGACGCAAACGCCCGTCCGGCCGAGCATGCAGCGGCCCAGGGCCTCGGCATAGGTCAGATGGGGGATGCCACGCCGATCGGCTTCGAGAAGCTGCGGGTGGTCAGGCTTGATTGCGGCGGAGGCGATGACCAGTTCGCACGCCTCGGGGAGCGGGCCGGTCTGGTCGAGCCCGACCGCCACGCCCTCGGTCGCAAGTGCTTCGGTGAAGCTGGAGGCGTAGGCGTCGGAGCCAGCCACGGCCGCACCGCGGCCGCGAAGCATGCGGGCCAGCCCGCTCATCCCGCATCCACCGATGCCGATGAGGTACATGTGACGCCCGGCGGGCTCAAAGATCCCTGTCGAGCCGTCCCACCATGAACTGCCACGCGGCGCAGGGCCACCGCGGCCAGTCACCGCGGTTGACGGTGCGGCCACGACGGACGAAGAGCCAGCCTCAGTGGACATCACGGAAGTTGTAGGCATCGGCGGGTGTATCGGATCGCGCGAACGCCCGGCGTGAACCGCCGCGCGTCGACAAGCGATGTTCTTCCGCGCGTCTATCCTGACGTCGCTCATGCCGCCCTCCCCTTTACACGACCACCCAACAACTCCCGTCCCTTCGCCTTCTGCGGCCGCGGCCCTGCCCGCGCTGCCGTACAAGCTCGCCTGCCTGTGCGACCTGCGCGACCGGGACGGCCGGATCCTGCTTCTGCGGCGGACCCGCGAGCCGAATCGCGGCCTGTGTTCGCCCATTGGCGGCAAGCTGGACATGCTGACGGGTGAAAGCCCGGCACAGTGCGCCAGCCGCGAGATTCAGGAGGAAGCGGGAATTCACATTCCCATCGCTCGCCTGCATCTTGGCGCGATCATCAGCGAAAAGGCCTTTGAGGGCAAGGGCCATTGGTTGCTGTTTTACTACCGGGTGCTGGGACCGGTCGAAGTGCCGACCCAGACGATCCCCGAGGGCTCGCTGGAGTGGTTTCATCCGCACGAGATCGACGCCCTGCCCTTGCCCGAGACGGACCGGCAGATCATCTGGCCGATGATCCGCAAGCATGACCGCGAGCACCCCGGCCGGCCGGGATTCTTTGCACTGCACATCGACTGCTCGATCACCGACGCCGACGGCAAGCCCTCGATCCGCTGGTCGGTCGAACAGTCCGAGTGAGGCTCAGGCGTAGACCTCAAGCACCATCCGCCGCGACAGCTTGAGCTGCTTGTGCAGCATCTTCCGGTTCCAGCCGGCGATGTCGGACATCGCTTCGGCATCGGCATGGAGATACTGCTCCAGCGCGCTGGCGGGCAACAGCCGGGCCAGTTGCTGGATGATGCCCAGTTCCATCCCGGCGATGCCGCAGACATACACCTGCGTGCGTTCGCTGGCGAGCATGGGCAGGAGCTGCTCGCGATGCGAGACCAGCCGGTCCTGCACATACATCCGGTCGTGCCCATCGGTCTGCTTCTCGCGGCTGATCGCCGTGAGGTAGGTGAAGTTGCGGTGCTCGGATTCGAGCTTGCGGAAGTCGATGTCGTAGAGCAGGTCGGTCGCGTAGGGGGAGCCCATGACCAGCACGACCTTGCTCGCCGCGCGGGATTCCAGCAGGTCGATCACCATGCCGCGGAACGGGGCGATGCCGGTTCCTGTCGCGAAGAAGATGTAATCGTGAGCGGCCCTATCGGCCGGGAGCAGGAAGCGTTTGCCGTTGGGCCCGGAGAGCTTCACTTCGTCGCCAATCTGCAGGTTGCACAGATGGTTCGACGCCACGCCGAGGAAGAGCTTGTGCGACTCCCAATGCTCATCGATGGTGCGCTTCACGGTCGTCGAGATCACCTGACCCTGGCCATCTTCGCCGCGGGTGGGAGAGGCGACCGAATACAGCCGCACCGCGTGCGGCCGTCCCTTCTCGTCGTGGCCGCTCGCGATCACACCGATCGACTGACCCGGGAGGACGGTGCCCGCGAGCTGCGTGCCCGAGACATCGAACTCGACATGCCGGACAAAGCCCGCCGCCTTTGGCGCGGTGCAGATCTCGGACTTGGTGATCCGCGCGGTGCAGGGCTCACCCGGGCGGTACAGGTGCATTTTGGCTTCGGGGAGCGCGATCTCGCCCGCCTCTTGGCCGGGCGCATGTGCTGGTGTGGTCATCGGGAAAGGGTAGTCCGGGGAGCGTGTATTTTGGATTCGCGGTTCTGGATTTTGGATCGTCGCCCGGATCGCCAATCGAGGTGCCTTCAATCGACGGTCCGAACTTATCTCGACGTCGCCACCCGGTCGACCTCATCCAGCGAGGTCATGCCGCGGGCCGCAAGTTGCCAGCCCGACTGGACAAGGGTCGTGAACAGCCCCTGCTCGATGACCTTCTTCATCGCGGCCAGCGAGGGCTCTTTGATGATCACGTCCTTGAGCTCATCGGTGAAGTCGAGGAGCTCGAAGATGGCGCGCCGGCCGCGATACCCCGTCCGCAGGCACTGGGCACAGCCGGTGGCGGTGTAGATCTCGGTCTGGTTTTCGAGGAATCGCCCCATCCGTGTGGACTGCCCGGGGGTGACACGGACTGCACGCTTGCAGTTGTCGCAGAGCACCCGCACCAGACGCTGGGCGAGTGTGAGCTCCAGCGAGTTGGCGACCAGGTAAGGCTCGACCTTCAAGTCCAGCAGCCGGAACACGCTGCTCATGGTGTCCTTGGCGTGCACGGTTGAGAACACGAGGTGGCCGGTCATCGCGGCCTGCATCGCCGTTCGCGCGGTTTCGTCGTCGCGTACCTCGCCCACGAGGATCACATCCGGATCCTGGCGGAGCACACTTCGCAGGAGCGAGCCGAAAGTATTACCCTGCCGATCGTCGATCGGGATCTGGGTCACGTTCTCGAGGTGGTATTCGACAGGGTCTTCGATGGTGATGACGTTGCGCGTCTGACGGTCGATCACACGCAGCGCGTTGTAGAGCGTGGTGGTCTTGCCCGAACCCGTCGGACCGCAAACCAGCAGCATGCCAGCTTCCTGCTCGCACACCTTGCGGACGCGGTCGTACATGTACGCGGGCAGCCCGAGCTCAGTCAGGCTCTTGGGCGAGTCGCGCATATCCAGCACGCGGATAACCAGCTTCTGGCCGTGGACGCTGGGCGTGAAGCTCACGCGATAATCAACCCGTCGCGAGGGCGTGCCGCTCGAAGCCGGGAACTTGGCGGAGAAGTGCCCGTCGAGCACCGCCTCGCGCCCGGTGGGCCGCATCTGGCAGGCGGCTTTGATCAACCCGAAGCACAGGTCACCGACCGAGTTGGGCATCTGCACGACGCTGATCATCTGTCCATCGACGCGCATGCGTACCTGAACGTTGTCGCCCTTTGGCTCCATGTGCACATCGGTCGCGTGGGCTTTGGATGCACCAAGCAGGACCAGCCGCGCCGCACGCGCACCTTCACCATCCCCTCCCAGCGCGCCCGAAGTACGGCCGCGGCCATCGACAAGTTCCAGCTTGTCTTCCGAGCCCGTGTTGCGAGGCGGGAGCATGTTGATCAACTCGGTGAGATCGATCACCCATGCCGGGTCGGCCTTGGGACGCCCACTGTTCTTGCCGTTGGCCTGCCCTGCGGCTCCAGCGGCATCCGCAGCCGCAGCCCGCGCCGCCGCCTGACGTTCGCCCAGCGTTTCCTCCGCCTGAACGATGAACGTATGCGTACCAAGCTTGATGACATCTCCGGGCCGCACGATCGAGTCAGTGACCTTCACGCCGTTGAGCTTGGTGCCGTTGCGGGAGCCAAGATCGCGCAGGTGCCAGGTGGCCGCCTCTGTGTTGCCTGTCTCATCGACCAGGAACGTGTCGCCATGGGGACGGCTTGGCGCAGGCTCGATCACACAGTGAAAGCGTGAGAGCAACGTGTCATCGAGTGCGAGCACATTCTCTGGCGAACGACCGACGGTGATGGGCGTCTCGCCGAGGGGGAGCTCCTGCTGAGAACCATCAACGGATGTCAGGAACAACTGGGGCATAAAAGATCCCGAATGCCGATTGCGGCCCCCGCGCCGATCGGCCAACAAACTCCCCGAACGACTGAGTGAACCGCCTTGAGCGATCATGTTACAGGACTCCTGCTATCGGCGACGAGCGACCTGCTGCGCCAGCATCCCGCTTCTGGCCGGCTTGCACGCGTGTTTGACTCGAATCCCCCCCACTCCTCCCTACCATCGACCCCATGATCGACCTTCGCGACCTGCGTGAGAATCCCGACAAGTACCGCCGCGGCACCGAACTCAAGGGCATGCGCGTCGACATCGATCGCCTGCTGGCCCTGGACTCGCAGCGACGCGCGCTCCAGAGCGAGCAGGAAAACCTTCGCGCCCGGCAGCGCACCATCGAGAAGGATCTGGGACCACAGATCGGCAAGCTCGCCGGAGCGATCAAGAAGGCGAGCCCCGATGAGAAGGCCGCGCTCGAGCGCGAGCTCGATGGCCTGAAGGCCAAGCCCGCGGCTCTGAAGGACCAGATCCAGGCGATTGAGCCACAGATTGCCGCGATCGAACCCGAACTCAACAGCATCCTCCTGTCCGTGCCGCTCCCCCCCGATGCCGATGTCCCGGTCGGCAAGGGGAGCGACGACAACGTCGAGATCCGCCGGTGGCATCCCCCGGCAAAGGCTGAGGAAGGCCCGTGGGGCTTCGACACCAACAAGTCATACGAAGCCAATCGGGGCTTCCGGCCCAAAACCCATCTGGAACTTGTCCGAGACCTTGGCCTTGCGGACTTTGAACGCGGCGTGAAGATGGCCGGGGCGCGGTCCTACGTCCTGACGGGCGACGGCTTTTTGCTGCACAACGCGGTGCTGCGATACGCCTTCGACTTCATGACGCTCTCCAACGGGTTCAAGGCGATGTCGGTGCCCGTGCTCGTGAAGGAAGAGTGCATGGTCGGCACGGGCTTCTTCCCCGCGGGACGCGAACAGGCGTACCACATCGAGGAATCCAAACGCGGCGGCGGGTACGACCAGTTCCTCACCGGCACCGGCGAGGTTGGCCTGATGGGTATCCACCAGGATGAGATCCTCGACGCGTCGCAGTTGCCAATTCGCTACACCACTGTCAGCACCTGTTTCCGCCGCGAAGCTGGCGCGGCGGGCAAGGACACTGCGGGCCTCTACCGCATCCACCAGTTCGACAAGGTCGAGCAGGTTGTGATCTGCAAGGCCGATGAGGCCGAGAGCCGCGCGTGGCACACGAAGATGATCGGGTATGTCGAGAGCCTGCTGCAGGGGCTCGCGCTGCCGTACCGCCTGCTGCAGTGCTGCACTGGGGATCTGGGCGTGAAGAACGCGGACATGATCGATGTCGAGAGCTGGATGCCCGGCCGCGGCGAGGTGAGCAAGGACGGCGTACCGAGCGGCGCGTTCGGCGAGACGCATTCCGCATCGCGCCTGTACGACTATCAATGCCGCCGGTTGAACATGCGCTATCGAGCAGGCGGGGGCGGCGCGGGAGGCAAGGGCGCAACGACGTTCTGCCACTCGCTGAACAACACGGTGGCTGCATCGCCGCGGCTGCTCATCCCGATCCTGGAGATGTGGCAGAACGCCGATGGCACGGTGACGGTGCCGCCGGTGCTGCGGCCGTACATGGGTGGGAAGAGCAGGATTGTGTAGTCGCCTGGATGGAGCGCCGCTCGTGAGAGCATGCACTCGCTGGACACGCACGCGTCGGGCGCTTCTCTTCAGTTGCTGCGCATTGACTGTGCTGCTCATCGTGACATGGCTGCTGTCGGCGTTTCGCGGCTTTGCCCTCCTCCGCAGGTCCGCCGCCCTTGTGCGCATCGAGGCTGTCCCCGACGGCCAGATGGGCGCGTGGGAATACACGCTGACCACATCGAGCTTCCAGACCTACCCGCACCAGTTCCGCCTCGTTCACAGCAACTATCTCAGCGCGTCATGGCTCTCAAAGCGGAGAAGGACCGCTTCAGCGATCGACTCGGATGGGAAATGCACAGTTTTCCCGGGAGCGCGATCTCGCCCCAGCGGCGACCGTGGTTCACAAACGATCCGAGCAACTGGCGGTTTCTCGGCATGGGGCCAGGCACCACCGCCGGGAGTGGTGAGATCGCTCGCGCCGCCGATGTGCCCTATTGGCTGCTCATCTTCATCTTCGGCGCGCCTGTGCTGCTGGCCGCGAAACGCTACCGCAAACTGACGAATCGCGCGAAAGAGGGCCGCTGTCTGAAGTGCGGCTATCAACTCGACGTCTCTATGACGACATGTCCCGAGTGCGGCGAAACCCGATCCGCCGTTCACGCCGCGCCATAAATCGCGGGCCGGTACCGCGCCGGAGGCGCCTTCTGCTTGTGCTTGCGGGCAGTCTGCACCCAAAGCTTGATCGCAACCTGAACCTCGCGGAGCGCCTCTTCCGGCGTATGTCCGTAGGCGGAGCAATACCGCAGGTCCGGCACATCGGCGATGAAGCCGCCATCTTCCTTGCTGTAGAAAAGGTTGAGGTGGTACTTGTGGTTCATGAGCGACGCTCCGAGGACAGATTGTACATCTCGATGAGCTTGAGCAACTGCCGGACCTGGTAGGGCCTTCGCCTTTCCGCCGTCATTCTGGAGGTTCAAATGCTCTCGGACGCGGGCATCGCGCTAGATAAAGTGACTCCCCTCGCTCCGCTCAAGTCGAAACCCGAAAGCCCCGGCGAGTCGCACGAGATCGCCGAAGCGCACATTGCTCTGACTGCTGGCGAGCTTGGCGAAGAGCTTCCGCGGGTTCACGGGAGTGCAGTGTAGTGCCAACCAGCGATCGAATGTCGCGCTTCACGCGGGTGAGCCTTGGGCGACATGGCTTCGCCAGAACCACGGTCTGGAACTTCTCGCCATCGCCCCTTTGGCCCATTCTGATCCGTCGGCCTGCGCCGCCCAACAGCCGGATGGGCGCGTGGGATTGCACGCACAACTTCCACCACGGGCGCGTGTCTCGCCCGCTCATCCAGGCACCCGCTCGCATCATCGTCTGCTCAGCAGGCGATGCGCAGCGTCCGCCGATCCGCGGCGATGCGAGCAAGGCCGCCGAGCGATTTGGATTGAGCCTGATCGAGGTTCCAGAACTTGAAACCCGCCTCAAACCAGCCATCTTTCCGCTTGATTATTCGGACCAGCTGTGCGGGAAGCGCGACTCCCTCTCCATGGCCCGTGAACTTGATGTGGGCGATCTCGCCCACATCCATCGGCGGGAGCTTCTTGGTCAACATCTTCATGCCCGTGCCCGACAGATCCGCGATCAGGCCGTACTGACACTCCAGGCCCTCGCAAACCAGTCGCCCGGTCCGTCTTCGATTCGAGACTGATTCGTTGAGCATGGCGTTGCCTCGTGCATTTGTCGTTGCGGCTGGGAGCCCGGACCGTTTGTCTTGTTGCTCGCTATCGGCCCGTGAGCATCGCCGCCAAACCCCGCACGGAGAACTTGGGGGACACGCTGCTGAGTTTGCCGACTGCAATGATGATGAGGAGCGGGAGACTCACGCCCCGATCAGGCGGTGGTCCTTCCATGCCGGGAACTTCGCCCGCCACGCCCGCAGAGCCGCCAGATCGATCTCGACGCTCAGGACCCCCTCGGCCTCACCAAGCTCGCCCACGATGTCGCCCGTGGGCCCTACGGCCACCGAGCCGCCGCGATACTCCAGGTGAGGGTCGGCCCCCGCGCGATTAACGCCGAGCACGTAAGCCTGGTTCTCGATCGCCCGGGCGATCGTGAGCACTCGTCGGTGGCCCGCTCGAGTGGCCGGCCAGTTGGCTCCGATCGCAAAGACCTCCGCGCCAGCCAGCATGCCACGTCGGAAGAGTTCGGGGAATCGGAGGTCGTAGCAGATCGCAGGGCAAACTGTCGTCTCGTCCTCCCCATTATCGGGTGTAATCGAGTCGGGATTTCCCGCGACGGACGTGCCCGGTCGCGGCGTCCATGTGTACGTCACTACCCGATCCCCGCCGGAGAAAAACTCGCTCTCACGGCCATAGGAAAACGGGTGGACCTTGTCGTACTCGACAAGCACCTCACCACGCGGCCCGGTAACGGTCGCACGATTGCGGCCGCGGCCATCGGGCCCGATGACCGTGCGTGCGCCCTGCACGGTCGCGGCAAGTTCCTTTGAAAGTTCCTGCAAGTAATGCAAAGTCCGGCCGTCGGCGTCGTTGGTCTTGGGAAGGTCAAATGAGAAACCGGTGTCGAACATCTCCGGCAACACCACCAGATCGCCCGGCCCGACGCGTGCGCTGCGCAGCAGCGCCGTGGTCCGCGCGAAGTTTGCCGGGCGGTCCTCCCACACGATATTGAGTTGCACCAGGTGTGCCTGCACGTGCATCGCTCCTGAACCCGCCCCGCCGATCGTACACATTCGGGCAACAACACCGCCTTACACCGCCACCAATGCAACCTGCACCGGTTGAATCCCAACAAGCAAGCGCGATGAGACTTCTTCACCGAACAACCCCTGCTTCACACGTGCCCAATGACACCGCTCCCATTCCCTCCGGCGATCGCTTCCGGTCTGCTCGCGGCGGCTTGCGGGCGCGTCCGCTCGTGCTGCTGGCCAGCCGATCGCCGCGGCGTGTCGAGCTCCTGACTCAGGCGGGTGTGGAGTTCGTCGTTGCGCAGCCGCTCCTGAACGATGCTGATCTTGATTCGGGCACTTCGAGTGCCGAGCGATGGGTCGCAGCGATGGCGTATCTGAAAGGCGCGGCCGCTACGCGCCAGAAGCTGCACATGTCGCTTTCGACATCACGACCCGTTGGGGTGGTGCTCGGCGCCGATACGGTCGTCGCCCATGGAGACGAGATCATCGGGCAGCCCCGAAACGAAGACGATGCGCGCAGGATCATCGAGCAGTTGTCCGGCGCGGAGCACGACGTGTTCACTGGCGTAGCGATGCTCTGTCCCAGCACCGGTCGCCGCGAAATCTTCACCGATCGCGCCACAGTGCGCGTGGGCCGGATCGACACACGATCGATCGACGACTACCTGGCCTCCGGGCTTTGGCGCGGAAAAGCCGGCGCGTACAACCTTGTCGAGCGTATCGCGGCGGGATGGCCCATCACCTTCATCGGCGACTCGGGCACGATCATGGGCCTGCCGGTGCAGATGGTCGTTGACCGGCTGGACGCCTGGAACTAACGCCCCGTCCGCATCCGGTGCATCCACACGCCATACTCCAGAACCGCCGCGATCAACTCGCGCTTGGATTGCGGCATTCCGCGACCAAACGCGGTCTGGTTGCGCCACTCCCAGTAGGGCCCCTTGAAGCGGAAGCCGGTGATCACACCCAGCCTTGCGAGCTGGTAGATCCCTCCGAGGAAATCAACGCACCGCGTGAGCATGATCGGTCCTGGGTTCTGGCGCCGGGTCCTCAGGGATTCATTTTCACCATATTGCCGCGGATGCGCTGGAGACCATGGTGGTTCCCTGCGGATCGATGCTCGCGGCGTAGTTGAGCATCTCGACCTTGGTTGGTTCGACGGTGAGCAGCGTGGCAACGATGTTGCCGATCGAGCACCATCGGGTGGGGTTCTGCTGCCAGGCCATCGCCGAGACGAGTTCGCCGGGCTTGTTGTTGCGGATGAGGTCAAGCATGCCCATGTCGTGCTGGAAGACCTTCTTTCGCGCTCCATCGGCTTCGGGCGATTCGCCCGCGAGCATCTGCTGATCACCGAAAGACGGTCCCGCGTGCGAGAGGTCCGCCGAAGCGATGATGAGCGTGCGACCGGGAAGGCTATTAACACAGTCCTTAAGCGCTTTGACGAACGGCTCGATCGCGATGCCGGTGCCGTCGTAGCTCTCGCCATTGGCGACGGCCGGGTCGTGCACGAGTACGCCAAACACTTTCGGGAAACTGCCGCCTTCATCCGCGCCGAAGATGTGCTGGATCCACATCATCTGCAGCTCGATTGAATGCTCGCGCTCGTGATCGAATCGGTTCTCGTAGAACTTGTCGCCGAGGGCAAACCGCAGCGCGTTGGCGACATCGCTATCGATCTCGCAGGTGCCCAGAGGGGTGGTGAAGCCCTTGTCGCAGCCAACGACGCCGGTTCCGTGCCCGAAGTGGTTGGTTCCGAGCACGATCACGCGGTCGGGGCGATCGCACACACGCATGCGGCCATAGACGTTCGCGTAGTTGACCCAGCCTCGGGGATAGTCGATGTGCGGCGCGACGATGGCGCGGGGGAGCTGATCGAAGCTCGGCTTCTCGGCCTTCTCCAGGGCCTTGCTCATCCACTGGTCAAACAACTCGCGCACGCGTCCCGGCCCCTGCTCCGCCTTGACCGAGTCGTCCACCTTCTCGTTGCCCGCGGCCTGTGTCACCAGCATGTCGGCAAACGCGGCGCTGCTGGCCGGCGGAAGGTTCGCCGCGGCGTCGAACTCGGCCTTGACCTGCGCGAGCAGTGTGTCGAAAGCAGGTCCCTCGATGAGCGCGGCATCGTCGAGCTGCGCGATGATCCCCTCAAGCACTTCGCGGTTGAGCCCGCGCCCGACTTCCGTGATCAACTGGTCGACGTCGCGGGTACCGTCCATCAGCGGGAAGAGCAGCCGCGCCGCGGGCATGGTGAAGACCACTTTGTCGGAGATCTGGCGGGCATCGGCCAGGCCCATCAACTGGAGCTGCTGACCATCGGGCCCCTGGCCCTGGACCGGAAATCCTCGAACGGGCCGCAGTTTCGGTCGCCGCATATGGGATGCGTTCGGGTCGAACTTGGGCTTCGGGGCATCTGGCTGAGGGGTGTCGGCTTGGCTCATGGGCCATCTTAGCCCTTGCGTCTGGCAGCCCGGAGATGGACGAGATGCGGCGAGGCGTTCCAAAGCTCAACAGCAAGAGCGGTTGTGGACGGTTGGACGTCGGCCCCCTATGGTCTGGGCCCTCTTTTGTCGGAAGCAGAACCATGATCAACTCGCTGAAGCCTGGCCAGACCGTCCGATGCACCCTTTTGAAGATGCCCCGCTCGCGTGGCAACAGCAAGACGGTGCGGGCGCTGATGCTCCGTGACCCAGAGAACGTCCGCGCATCGCGCCGGGCACAAATGCTGCGTCGTCGCAACACCGTGGTATACAACCGTGGCAACCGCGACTGGGTTCAGCGCCGCCCGTGTGCACGTATCGCCATCCTCAAGGCCGGGGCCAACTGGTCGTTCGTGTATCAGCTTGACCTGGCCGATGAGCTGCGTTCGGTCGAGAAGCTGCTGAAGATCGAAGGGGCCTGATCGAAGCCTGGTCTTGAACTCGAGTTTTACCGGGGCCCGGCAAGTTGCCGGGCCCTGTTCATTTTTGGAGTTCGACACCGCCACCTACGCTTCCTGCATGAAGAAGCTGCTGGTGCTTTCAGGTGTTTTGATTGCTTGCGGCCTGGGGATGCTGATCGCTCTCGGGAAGATGGACGGCCGACCAACCACACCACCCATGCAGAGCCGCGGCGAGCCGGATGCGGCGTACCCGACGCGGGGGAGAGTGGTGATGCTGCCGTCATCAGAGTCGATCTCCGCCGAGCTGCAGATCCATCACGAGCCGATCGAGGCCTTTGTCAATGCCAATGGCACTGTGGGCATGCCCTCCATGATCATGCCGTTCCCTCTGGGCGCGGACAGTTCGCTTGAGGGTCTGACGGTGGGAAACCCAGTGGAGTTTGAGTTCGCGGTGTGGAGCACCCCGGGCAGCCGGCATTACGAAGTGCGCAAGCTCCGAAAGCTTCCGGACGAAACCAAGCTCGACCTTCCGGAATGAGACGGGGTCGGCGCCGGAGGCGGAGTCTGAGACTCGTTGCATGCAAGAAAAAACCCAGCGCCTAGCCGCAAGGGCCAAGCGCCGGGTCTCGTGGGGGTCGGGTAAGGGAGGGTATCGTTCTTGCGGAAAAGAGCCGGGAGATCAGACTTTACACATCCTACTCGGGCTCGCTGTCTCGCACTACTCAAAGCCTCTAAGGGTTATTCGTTCGACACGTCTCCTGTGTTCAGATTGTGGCAACAACGGAGGTCCGATTCCACCATCTTTTGGTAAAACTGAGAAATTTGTGGGGAACACCTTGCCCAGGCGTTGCACATCACCCCATTGAGGCGTTTCCAAGGCCTAAACGATCCATGACCTGCTGCAGATCTGACCACACCTTTGCCCGATTCTCAGGGGTATATGAGCGCAGGATGAAAGCCGGGTGATACGTCGGCATGAGGGGCACGCTCCATTCCGAATCCAACCCCTTCCCTGATGGGCCTGTAAGCAACGCGGCCGGCGGTTGAAAGCGATGCCACTGCCCGCGAAGCCGCATCATGGATTCGGTGGAGTTCAGCAAGGTTCGTGAGGCGGGGAGTCCGAGCGTCACGATCGCCTCGGGGCGGATGATCATGATCTGCTCGTAGAGATACGGCGCGCACAGTGCACACTCATCGGAGGTCGGCGTGGCGTTGTCGGGCGGCCGCGTCTTGAGCACATTGGCGATGTACACCCCCTCGCGGCTGAGACCCATCGCGTTGATCATCTTGTCGAGCAGTTGCCCGGATCGACCGACGAAGGGGCGGCCCACGCGGTCTTCCTCCGCGCCAGGGGCTTCACCGACAAACATCAGTCTCGCGCAGGGGTCGCCTTCTCCGAAGACGATGTTGTGATGATCGGTGACAAAGTTCTTGTGCGGCGCATCCCGTTCGTAGCGGGCCAGAAGGTCATCGAGCTGCTGCTGGGCACGCTCACGCGAACCATCTGCAACATCCGTTCCCGCGGAACTCTCCGGGGGCCGCGGCGCGCCGACTGCGACAGCCGGCTGCTGGGCGACAACTCGCGCAACGA
>JBBRUT010000050.1:0-21489 GCA_038247555.1 Phycisphaerales bacterium
CCTGCCCACCGGCATGATGACCGCCGACAACAAGTCCAATGTCGAGTTTGATGCCGGCACCCTCGCCAGCAACCAGACCCGCTCCTTCACCTTCCCGGTTAAGGTCAGCAAGACCGGCTCCTACTCCAACAAGGCCATGGCCACCGCCGATGGCAACCTCACCGCCGAGAGCGCGGCCGTTGCCCTCAAGGCCACTCAGCCCGTCCTCGAGGCCAAGGCCGAGTGCCCCACAGGCTTGCTGATCGGTCGCCCCGCCACCGTCAAGTTCACCGTCAGCAACAAGGGTGATGGCGCCTGCAAGGCCACAACCTTCCGCGCGGCCATTCCCGCCGGCACCACCTTCGTCTCCGCCGACAACGGCGGCACCGCCGCCACCGGCAACGTCAGCTGGAACCTCGGCGAGATCGCTCCCGGCGCTTCCCGCGTCGTCTCCATGCAGCTCCGCACCGCCGGCGCAGGCCAGGTCGCCATCACCGGCACCGCCACCTGCACCTGCGCTGAGGCCGTCACCGCGACTTGCAACTTCGGCGTCACCGGTTCGCCCGACCTGGGCACCCTCCTCACCGACGATGAGGGCGTCGTCCTTGTCGGCGACAACCAGATCTATCGCTACGAGGTTGAGAATCAGGGCCAGGTCGATCTGACCAACGTGACCGTGGTCATCACCATGCCCGCCGGAATGTCTTTCGTTTCCAGCGCCGCCCCCAAGGCCCCGGCCATCGCGGGTAACAAGCTCACCTTCACCGGCATCACCGGCGTCCTCAAGCCGGGCGAGAAGCGTGCCTTCACGCTCACCCTCAAGTCCGCCGAGGCTGGCGAGAAGCTCGTCATCTCCGAGACCACCTGCGACCAGCTCAAGACCCCGGTCCGCGACGACGAACTGACCTTCTTCGTCGATCGCTAAGCCGAGTCTGAATCTACAGAAGCTACGAATCAAACACTTGACGCCGCGATCCGAAAGGGTCGCGGCGTTTTTCTTTGACACAGTTAACGACACGAAACTTCGCAACAGCTCACGCGAGCTTCTGCTCCAGCCGCTCCCGCGCAGCCTTCGCATCCACCTTCCCGCCCGCAAGCTTCATCACCGCGCCCACCAGCCGCCCCATCGCCGCGGCCTTGCCCTCTTTGAACGCCGCAACGCTCGCGGGCTCCGCGGCGATCGCCGCATCGCACCACGCATCCAGCGAGCCCGCATCCTGCACGATGATCAATCCCCGACGCTGCGCCACTTCCGCGGCATCCGCGCCCGCAGGCTCGCTTCCGCCGCGGCCTGTGGCCTCAAACTCAAACCCCTCCGCCGCGGGCTCCGCGCTGCACAGCAGGCCAAAGAGTTCATCCGCGCCCGCCGCGGACAGCTTGTTGGCTTCGCGCAACGCGATAATCCCTGCGACCTGCGCCGCCGTGATGCTCAGTGCGCTCACCAGCACCGTCTCGGCAGCTTCCTGGTAGACCTGCCTTTGGTGGCCCGGCACTCCGTGCCGGGATTGGCTCTGGGCAATGTCGCCCTCCTCGTGCGCGGCCTGTTTCGCCGCGTGCGCCATCGCCCGCGTCCGCTCGTTGGCGCGCTTCAGCCCGTTCTGCAGCACGAAGTTCGCCGCGATGCGCCCCGCGCGAGAGCGCTCCACCCCGCGCTCCACCGCCGCATCGACGATGGACTCATAGAACAGGCAATCGTCGCGTTCCTCGGTGAGCGCCGCGGCCTCCTTGGCCGCAAGCCCGTAGCCCGCGACAAACCGCCGCGCACGCGACAGCGGCAGCTCGGGCACGCGCGCGGCGATCCTCTCCTTCCACTCCTCACTCACCACCACCGGCGGCAGGTCAGGGTCGGGGAAGTAGCGGTAGTCGTGCGCCTCTTCCTTCTCGCGCTGCACAAAGGTCTGGAGCTTCACATCATCCCAGCCGCGGGTGGTCTTGGTGCCGGATGCGAACTCGATGCACGTCTCCTGCCAGCGGCGCGGCTGCTCGCGCAGCTCATACTCTATCGCCCCCTTCAGTGACTTGAACGAGTTGAGGTTCTTCACCTCCACGATCGGTGTCTTCACGGTGCGGCCATCCTCGAGCGTCAACACACAGTTGATGTTCGGCTCAAAGCGCATATGGCCGCGCTGCATGATTCCCTCGCTCGCCCCCAGGAACCGGCAGATGTTGCGGAGCATCTGGCTGAAGACCACGCACTCATCGGCCGTGCGGAAGTCGGGCTGGGTGACGATCTCCAGCAGCGGAGTGCCCGCGCGGTTGTAGTCGGCATACGAGAGGTTGTCGCTGCTCGCGCGCGCGCCGCCCCCACCACCAGGCAGCTCATGCAGCAGCTTCCCCGCATCCTCTTCGAGGTGCGCCCGGATAATGCCGATGTCGCGGCCACCCGTCCCCCCTCCCCGGCCTTCGGCCCCGCCCTTTGCCAGCGCATCAAAGTCGATGCGCCCATCGCCGCCGATCGGCGGCAGCATGATCAAGCCATCAAAGCACAGCGGCAGGTCATACTGCGAGATCTGGTAGTTCTTGGGTAGATCGGCGTAGAAATAGCTCTTGCGGTCCCACTTGCTGTACGGCGCAATCGAGCAGCCCAGCGCAAGGCCGACCATCATCGACAGCTCGACCGCGGCGAGGTTCATCACCGGCAGCGCGCCGGGGAGCGCGAGCACCACGGGATCGATCAGCGTGTTGGGCTCAAGGTGGCCCGGCACTCCGTGCCGGGAATAGACCTCCGGGTGCGCCGGGCTGGCGACGCGGCTGAACATCTTGCTGCGCGTGGCGAGCTCGACGTGGACCTCCATGCCGACGATGAGCTGGACGGAGCGGATCATGGGGGAGGGTAGGGGCGAAAGCCGTGCCGCCGTCCGAAGACGAAGGCGTGGGTCGGGTGCATGGGCAAAGGAAAAGAGGGGACACGAACGTTCGTGCTCGGGCGCCACTCACTTCTTCTTCAGTTCCCCCATCTGGTTGTACCGCTCGCGATACTTCCGCTCCAGCGCCTTGTGCTTGTCATCCATGTCGATCTCGCGCCCATCGATGAAGCACATCTCGACATTCGTCATCACTTCCAGAATGTCCCCATCGGCGATGAACAGCGTGGCGCTCTTGCCAGTCTCCAGCGAGCCGTAGCGGTCCGCGATGCGGAAGATCCGCGCCGGCGAGAGCGTGATCGCGCGAAGCGCGGCGTCCTGCGACAGGCCATGCGAAACCGCCATCGCCGCGGCGTACGGCAGGTTCCGCTCGTGCGCGGTGTCATCGCCGTGCGCGAGGGTCCACTCAATGCCCGCGGCCTCGAGCCGCGCTGGCAACGTGTACGCCTCGTCGTATGCGCCATCATCGCGGCGGGGGAAGCGGAACGTGCCGCCGCTGACGATGACCGGCACGCTATGCCGCTTGAGCAGCTCGGCGCACGCGGGCGCATCTCGCCCGCCCAGAATGATGCAGCGAAGCCCGTGCTTGACGCAGAACGCAACCGCCGCGCGGATCTGATCCGCATCATTGCAGGCGACCATGAGCGGACGCTGTGCATCGCCCTCCGCAAAGAGCGACCGCATCGCCTCAAAGCGCAGGTCGGTCGGCAGCGAAGCATCCGCCGCGCGGGCCGCGATGTACGACTTGGCCCCGGTGACGAAGTCTTCCAGCACGCGGGCGTTGCGGTCGATATCGCGCTGCTGATCTTCCTCGCTCTGATCCATCCACCACGCACTGATCGGGCGCGACAGCGGCCAGTTCACCACCATCCCCGCATCGCCGTCGATCGCCATGTCTTCATAGGTCCATCCGTCCAGCCGCATGATGCCCGCGCGACCGGCAACAAGCCCGCCCGTCGGAAACACACCGGCGATCAGCACGCCATTGGAGCGCGTCACCGGGAGCAGGGTCGAATCCGGGTTCACCGCGACGACCGCGCGAACCTCCGGCGTCGCCACTCCCGTCTCGCTCATGTCGAGCGTCGCACGCACAGACTGGATCTCCGTCAGCCCCAGCTGCGAGTACGGCGAGATCAGCCCCGGGTACACATGCTTGCCCGCGCTATCGATGATGCGGACCGGCCCGGCAAACCGCGGCAGGGGTTCCTTGCCCATCCCCTCAATCTTGCCGTTTGCGAAGTAGATCCACCCTCCCGGCAGCGTCTCGCCGGAGACCGTATGAACCGTGGCGTTCTGGATGACGATCGCCTCCGCCTGCGCCGGGGCCTTAACGCCCAGGTCCTGCGCGAAGGCCGGGGATACGCAGGCGATCATGGCCATGAGTCCGCACATCAAGCGTGCGAGGCCCGATTGTGGAATGCGGAATGCTGACTGCGGAATGTGGGAGCAAAGCTGCATGTTCGTTTCGCTTTCGTCAACGCCCATGAGGTGGGGGCGGGGGGCGTGGGGTCTGGGTGAAGTTCAGTTCTTCGCGGGGTCGCTGCGACGCTCTGCCTGATGGTCGGTCCGCTGGTGGGTAGGGCTTCCTGTCACCATTTGAACTCTTCCTCCTCGCAGCCACAGTCGCCCGCGCGCGAGAACCGCGGATCGATGCCGCGGCGGAGCAGGTCGAGATACCGCTCGCGCCGCATGACCGCGGCGACATCGAGCGAGCTGGCCAGGAAAGACCGGCGCGAGCCGGAGCGATCGGCATCCGCGGCCTCGCGAAGCGCGTTGTTCCACGCGGCATCCTCGCGCAGCTCAAGCTCCTCGCCGGGCCCGCCCCGCCGTCCACCGCCGGCGGTGTCGCCGCCTCCCCCGCCTCCCCCGCGTGTCTCCTGCGCGAGGATCTTCTGAATGAGCCGTGCACGCTCCTCGTTCACCCAAAGCCGACGCTGCTGGTCTTGCTCCAGCGAGAAAAGGCAACGGCCATCGACATACGTCCCCTCGCAGCGCGACAGGCTCGAAAGTGGCGGCCCCGACCAGATCGCCAGATCCGCATCCTTGCCGGATTCAATCGAGCCGGTGCGGTGATCAATGCCGAGCTGGATGGCGGGGTTGAGCGTGACGAACTTGAGCGCCTGCTCCGCGGGAATCGTGCCGCGGGAATACTTCACGACCTTGCCCGCTTCGACATTCATGCGGCGGGCCAGTTCATCAGAGTCGGAGTTGTACGACACGATGACGCCGACATCGTGCATGATCGGGCCGGCGTAGGGAATCGCGTCCTGCACCTCGACCTTGTACGCCCACCAGTCGGAGAAGAGCGATGCGCCGATCGACTGATCGCGCACATCGTTCGCGACCTTGTACCCCTCCAGATTGTGCTGGAACGTGCCAAGCTTGAAGCCAAAGTCCCGCGCCATGCGGCAAAGCATGAGAATCTCATCCTGCCGATAGCTGTGGCAGTGGATCAGGCGCTTGCCTTCCAGTATCTCCGCCAGAGCTTCAAGTTCAAGGTCGCGCCGGGCCAGGTCCCCCAAGGAGCCCCTCGACTTTGCATACTCGCGTGCCGCGGTGAAGCGATCGACAATCAGCGTCTCGACACCCATGCGCGACTGCGGATAGCGCGACCGTGCCCGCTCGCCGGAGTTGGACTGCTTGACATTCTCGCCAAGCGCAAACTTGATGCCAGGCTTTGCGCCCTCCAGGTGCATGTCATCCGGGTGGTCGCAGCCCCAGCGGATCTTGTTCGTCTGGCTCTGCCCGCCGATCGGGTTCGCCGAGCCGTGAAGGTTGTTCACAGCCGTCAGACCGCCCGCCAGCTCGCGATACCAGTTGATGGCGTTGGGGTTCGTGACATCCGCGATCCGCACCTCGGCGGTGACCGCCTGGCCCGATTCATTCACGCCTTTGCTGATGCCGGTGTGCGAGTGGCAGTCGATCAGACCCGGTGTAATGTGCTTGCCAGTGACATCGATCGTGCGCCACGCAGCGGCATTGCTGTTGCCGCGGCCGCCATCCCAGTCGGCCCTGCTGCCGACATAACGGATCTGACCACCGCCGATGAGAATCACGCCATTCTCGATCTTCAGCGGCCCGCTCGCCGACGCCGTCCAGATTGTCGCGCCAACCAGCAGCAGGTCCTCCTGACCGGGCATTCCGATCGAGCCGTACGGCCCGAACGGAAGCGGCAGCGATTCGGGGATCGCGGCAAGGTCATCGGCTTCAGGCGTCTCGGGCACGCGCCTCATGATGAACGGTGTGGAGTCATTGTCCCCTTCCTTGGATGTGCCGACCAGGCGATCAGCCTTGTCACTGCCTGCAGGCAAGTCCGCCGCCGCGGGCTCAACCTTGGCAGTGATGGTCAGTTCGCCATCGGAGCCAAACGGCCGTCCATCGATCTGGAAGGTGATGGAAGAACCATCGATCTTCACCTGACGCGCGGGCACGTTGCGCGCGCCGATCCGGATGTACGCCGAGTCGCGCTTGGCGAACATCACCGGATTGTTGCGGTCGGCGATGTCCATCGGGCCATCAGAATCCTGAACCAGAATCCACTTGCCCACCGGCGTTCCACCAGATGCGCCCGCGCCGCCGCGGCCTGGCCGTGCGTTGCCGCGTGCGGGGCGGTCGCCACCGCCCGCGCCCGCATCCGCCCCGGCATCGGGCTGTGCCGGCGATGCGGAGAGCGTGTCGGCGGTCCGTCTCGCGCTCCACAGGAGCACGTCTCCGGAGGAGCGCATCGTCTGGCCGTCCATGATGAGCGTGCCGTCGGCACGCCGATCCACCGCGGCGCTGCTCAGATAGACACCCGGCTCGCCAAACGGGCCATGATCAAACGCGAAGCTCAGCCGGTTGCCGACAAGCCGCACGCTGGTTGCGCGGACCGTTGCTTCGTGTGGCTTGGGTGCCGCTGGTTCGGGTGCCGCTGGTTCGGGTGCCGCTGGTTCGGGTGCCGCTGGTTCGGGTGCTGCGCCCTCGGCGGGCTGCGCATCAGCAGTCGCCGCGACCGCCGCCACCGGCGTCAGCTTGCGGACCGTGATCGAAACTGACGAAGAGTCTTCCTCCTGCTTGATCGAGAAGGAGATGGCCGCGCCGCCCGGAAGGGCCGGAAGCATCTCAACAGCCCACTCGCCGTTGATGTTCAGCTCCGGCGGCGTGACATACTCGGTGCGATGTCCGTCGATCCATACCTCGGTGATGCGCGCATCCTTCTTCTTCGCCGCCTCCTCTTCCCCTTCCTTCTTCTCCTCGGGTTTGGCTTCCGCCGTGCCGCCGTCGGGCTTGTCGGCAAAGAGCGGCCCATCGGTCACGACGAGATTGGCGACTTTCCCTGCCTCGACCGTGCCGAGCTGATCGGCGACATCGAGGAACTGCGCAGGGTTGGTGGTCAGCATCGCCAGCGCCCGCTCCGGCGGCAGGCCGTGCTTGATGGCGCTGGCAAGCCGCGCTGTGAACGCGCGCCGCCCGCCCGCACGCGTCGAGAGCTTCGACGTTGTCAGGCTGACGTTCATGCCCGCGGCATCGAGCCGCCGCGGATTCGTCGGCCCCTGCTCCCACGCCATCATCGCTTCAAGCTCGACTTCCTCCGCGCGATCCAGAGAGCCCAGCCGCGGCCGCTCGGGGAAGTTGAGAGGGAGCACGATCGGCAGGCCGTCCTTCACGATCGCCGGAAGGCGTTTGAACTCGCTGCCGGATCCGAGAATCGCCGCGGGCCGCGAGAACTCCTTGGCGATCTTCGCGGCACGGAGCGCCTCCAGCTCATCACCGACGTCAAACAAAAGCCGCGGCGCGGCATCGGTACGCATCAGTTGCTCGAGACACGAAGGCGCAAACGCATCGCTCATCGCGACGCTTCCCAGCAAGCGATCCTGCCCCGACTCTTTGGAAGCGCCGCGCACCTCCTGGATCCAATCGGCATCGCTGAGCGTCTGCCGGATCAGCGCGATCGCGCCCATCTGCGAGTTGGGATAGCGCGACCAGCGAGACTGGTCTTCGGTCTCCCCCGCGCCGGGCGCACCACCGAAACCCCCTCGCCCGCCGCCGGCATCAAAGCCGACGGTCTGATACGCGCGCAGCGCATACACGCGCGATGGGCCCGTAGACGCAGCACCCGGCTTGGCCAGCGAAACTACCGCCGACTGCCCGCGGATGAGCCCGCCGCGCGGCGAGATGGCCGCCGCGGCAAAGCCCATGGACCGGAGCGTCTCGGCCTCGCGCTCCTCGATCCCCCTCGTGCCACGATCGAGCGCCGTCCTCTGAGGAGTGATCCGGCTGTTCCAGTGCGAGCCCGGGGCATCCGCAGGTGGAACGGGTGCATCGACCTCAAGGTAAGGATCGATGAACCCGGCGTAGACGTGCTTGCCGGTGTAGTCTCGGACATTTGCGCCCGCTGGCGCTGCGCCTCCCAGCGCGACCGAAACAATCCGGCCGTCGCGAACAACCACGGTCGCGCCGGCAAGTGTCTCGCCGGGCTTCACGTGCACGGTCGCGTTCGTCAGTGCCCACCACCCGTCGCCGGGATCAACTTGCCGCATCCCGTTGTTGGGCGGCGCAAGCGGGCCAGAGGAAGTCGCCGCGGGCTGAGCCCCAGAGAGGGTGGCGGCGGCGAGGATCGAACTCACGGCAATCAGGGCCACGAAAGCGCGGCAGAGAAACGCAGTCTTCATACCTCCCAGACTAGCGGATTCAGTTCTCCAGAGCAGGCTTGTCGGGGTTTTGCAGGAAGTGGGGCGGTCGCGTCCCGCCCACATTCACCCCGGGAGTGGTCATGGCCAGCCAACCCCGACGATACCTCGTCGGTGTGTCCGATAACACCGATAGTCCTTGCTTAGCTGCCCCGCATCCGGTAAAACGGGACCTCCTGCCACCGGAAGGCTTCTCTTTCGGTTGAACGAGCAACCAGGGCAAGAACGTCACGTTTTGAGGCGCTTCGCTCGCGCCTCTCCGGTCTAGGGTCTCCTTCTACGGCGCACTTCCATGCTGTCCTTTGGCAAGCGTCCTTTCCTCTTGCGGCTCCCCTGCCAGGCCCGGGTGGCGGCCTGGTTCCTTGTGGGCATCGTCGCGCTCGGGGCATCCCCCCGCGCTTCGGCCATTGTGAACGGTGAAGAGGTGTCGCCGCAGGTCACCAGCCTCGACGCCGTCGCGATACTCCTCGGCACCGGAGAAGGTGCCGCGGCCTGCACCGGCCAGGTGGCGGGCACCTGCGTTCTGGTCGAGCCCGATCTGGTGCTCACCGCCGCGCACTGCCTGCTCAGGGCAGATGGCACGCCATGGCCAGAAAATCAGCGCGACTTCTGGGTGCGCTTCCGCCGCGGCGAATCGGGAGGGGTCGAGAACTCGTTCCCCGGGACGGGGTGCAGCGGCGAGTTTCAGGAGCGGCGAATCGTGTCGATCTCCCGGGTGCCCGGTGCGGACATCGCACTCTGCCGCCTCGAATCGGCACCCGCGCACATTTCCCCCCTCGCAGTTGAGTACCGGCGCGAGGCCATCTCGGGCGAGCAGATCATCATCGCCGGCTGGGGCTACGCCGGGGAGTGCATCGGTGGTGGGGATCCCTGGCGATTGCGATGGTCCGGCGGGACCACCGCCGCGGGCCAGCAGGGGACGCTCTTGCCCATCAACGCCTGCGCGATGAACCCGTGTGTGACCTGTGTGCGCGAGGGCGGCGGGCAATCCGGCGACCCCTCGGTGCAGGGCTGGGCCGTGCCGAATCTCCACGATTCGGGCGCGCCGGTTCTTGTCGAGACGCTCTGTGATGACGGCGGAGTGGAGCTTCGGGTGCTCGCCGTGGTCATGACACCCAGCTACGCCGTCGGCGTGCAGATGTGGCATGAGCTTGGCGGCACCCCGCAGCTTGTCTCGCATCCGGCCTGCAACACATGTATCGCCGATCACGATGGCGATGGCCAGACCACCGTTCCGGACATCTTCGCGTACATCTCTGACTTCATGAGCAATCAGTCGCGGGCGGATGTCGATGGCGTTCCGGGAATCGGCGTGCCGGACATCTTCGCGTTTCTCGGCACGTGGTTTGTCGGCTGCTGAGACGTCTCTTACGTTCTTGGCTTCTGCCGGTCACCCTTCAATCCAGGGAAGGGGTGGCCCTTGACGCGGCCGAGCATCACCCATAAGCTCTCTATGTTTGGTATTTGATTGGAGATTCGGGTCCATTCCTCCCGGTCGCCCATTCAACATGCCCCAGTCTGGCCCGCAGCCCGAAAGGTCTTGGGTCAGACCACGATTCAACCGTTCTGCACGCGTGTCATTCCCTTCCAAGCGCGTGGATCGAGAACCTGACCTTCAACTCAAGCGAGCAAACCATGAAGAAGCGCATCCCCGTCTTGTTCCTGCTGGCATGTGCGATCGCCGCTCCGGCGATTGCGCAGACCAACACCGTTCCTGCCAAAAACGCGAAGCCCGTCGCGGTCCAGCCCGCAGCACCCGATGTGACGGCGCAGCCTGCAGTCAAGAAGACCGCCCAGCCAGAGGCATCCCCAGGGATGGAAGCGGAGATGGAAGCGTGGATGGCGGCTTCCGAGCCCGGTGAGCATCATGAGCACATGGCCAAAATGGCCGGCGAGTGGGATTGCACCGTCAAGTCGGGATGGGCCGGCAAGATGGAAGAGAGCAAGGGTGTCCAGAAGAACCACATGCGCATGGGTGGCCGCTACCTCGTCTCCAACTTCCAGGGCACGATGATGGGCCAGCCCATGAACGGGCAGGCCATCATGGGTTACAACAACATCACCAAGAAGTATGAGACGGTGTGGCGCGACAACATGGGCACCGGCATGATGATCGAGACCGGCACGTGCGACAGCTCCGGCAAGGTCATCACCACCACCGGACAATCTGAGGCTCCCGGCGGCAAGGTCATGAAGACCCGCACCGTCTACACGGTCGGCGACGGCAAGTACTCTGTCGAGGTCTTCCACCCCGGCGCCGACGGCAAGGAAGCCAAGATGTTCGAGATGCAGTGCGTCCGCACCAAGCTGCCCGGCAAGGCCGCGGCCGGCGCAGACGATGAGCTCGACGAGATCGAGAAGAATATCAAGCAGAAGATCAAGTCCACCACGGACGCGATCAAGCCCAAGTAAGGCGGCTGGCCGCTCGGCTGATTCAACTCCCCGCTCCCTGCGCCAAAGCGCGCGGAGCGGCTTCCGGCTGCCCTCCTCCGTCCGCGCGTACCGTTCACCATGGATCCCGTCCGCATCGGCTGCGTGAAGTATCTCAACACCCTCCCGCTGATCGAGGGGCTGGCGTCGTGGCGCGATGCCGAGGTTATTGCAGCAGTCCCCGCGAAGCTCATCGACATGCTCCTGAATCACGAGGTCGATCTTGCCCTCGCCTCGGTGATCGATGCCGCCCGCAATCGCGGCCGCGTGGCCATTCTGCCCGTCGGCATGATCGGATGCGACGGCCCCACCATGACCGTCCGCGTCTTCTCTCGCGTCCCCTTCGAACAACTCCACACCATCGGCATCGATACCGACAGCCACACCTCTGTCGCGCTCATGCGCATCATCATGAAGCGGCGCTACGGCACCGATGTGCAGACCATCGACTTTGATGCCCGCGAGCACGTGGCCATCGGCAATAAGGACGGCACACCGCTCGAGGCGATCCTGCTCATCGGCGACAAGGTCGAGACCGATCCGCCCGATGCCGCGATCTACCCGCACCAGCTCGACCTCGGTGAAGCATGGAAGCAGCACACCGGCCTGCCGTTCGTTTACGCCGTGTGGATGTGCCGCGCCGGCGAGCAGGATTCGCCTGCCATCACCACCGCCGCGAGTGTGCTTGACCGGACCCGCCGCCACAACGCCACCCGCATCGACTGGCTCGTCGCCGCCCGCGCGGGCGAACGCGGCTGGCCGCTCGAACCCGCCTCAGATTACCTCGGGCGCAAACTGAAGTACGAAGTCGGTCATCGAGAGGTCGAAGCGGTCGACAGATTCGTCGAAGAATGCGCGGCCCTGGGGCTCTGCGAAGCCGGCGAACTCATCTGGGTGGATATGTGAGCGCGCCTGCTCGAGTCGCGGCCACTGGCGCCCAACCGCTCCTCTCCCGCATCCGGATCATCCGTGCTCATCGCGGCGAGGATGCCGCGAAGTGGGCGAGGACGCTCGCTGACCCGCAATGGCTCGGCGAATCTTCGCTGCTCAAGGAAGACGGTACGAACACCGTCCGCCGCGCGACACTGCTCGGACGCGAGACGGTTGTGAAGTGTCGCGAGGTCAGCGGCGCGTGGGCGCGGGTCAAATGTGCGCTCGGCCGCGGCAAGGGCGACCGCCACTGGCGCGGCGCGGCGATGCTGGCGGGCAAGGGCGTGAAGACCGCACGGGTGTTCGTGCTTGTGCGGGCGCGAATGGGCGGGCGCGACGGCGAACTGCTGATCATGCAATGGCTTGCCGGGCCGACGCTGCTGCGGGTGATGGCGAATGTGCACGCGGGCGCGGCAGGCGCGCCGGGCATCCGTGCGCAGCACGCGCTGGCGCGGGCGGTTGGCCGGCAGATCGCGCAGATGGGTGAGCTCCTCAACCGCGACCATAAGCCGTCGAACCTCATCATCACGGGCGCTGCCGAGGTCGCGATCATTGATTGCGAGGGCATCAGGCGGGCGACGATCCCCGGGGCGGCGCGGATGTTCGCGTCGCTGCTGATCGAGCCGACCGGCTGCGGCGTTCGGCCGCGACGGGCACTGATGATGCGAACGGCGCTCGCATGGCTCGAGACAGAAACACCCGATGGTGTGGAGCGCGAGGACAAGCGCGCGATGCTGCGCACCATTTTCGCGGATGTCGCCCGCGTGATCGCCCATCACGGCGACCCGACGCCGCGGATCAACCCGCTGGCGGGCACGTGAGATCGTCGAGCTCGCGCTGCATGTTGCCGCGGGCGAGGTGTTCCATCTCGCCGCGGAACCACTGCGTCGAGAAGATGTGGTCGCGCGCCAGCATGCGCTCGAGGAACGCGGCGCGACCGGTGCGGAACTGGCCATCGTCGGCGAAGTCGAACTCCCGGCGGATGGCGGCGCGGTAGGTGTCGTAGTCGGCGGCGGGCGCGGCGAGGATCGAGAGGTCGGTGTCGGCGACGAGGGAGGCATCGCCGCGGGCGGGCGGCCCGGAGTGCTTGGTCGCGGCGATGAGATCGCGGACGCGGGAGGTGAAGTCGGCGGGGCAGCCCAGGAGGCCGGCGATCATGGAAGCGGCGTCGGCGGAGCGGGATTCGTTGTCGGGGCGTTCGGGGAAGAAGACGCAGTCGTGCATCCAGAGGGCGAACTCGACGGCATCGCGGTCCTCCGCGAGCATGGCCGCGGCGTCATAAATGGTGAGCACCTGGGCGATATGGCCGAGGTTGTGGTAGGCCCGGGGCGGGTGGGCGTACATGGTGGCGAGCATCTCGAAGGTGAGATCGGACTCCTCGGCAGTCTTGAACGCGCCGACGCGCTCGCACAGGCGGTCCCAGCGGTGGCGGAGGGGGGCGGGGTCGGGGAGTGGGGGGATCGCCGCGGACATGGCGGGGAAGGGTAGGGGGAGGAAGTTTGGATTTTGGAGTGGGGATCTTGGATTGGAAGCGACAGCGGCTCGCGCGGGGGCGATCCATTCGGCTTGATACCAAGATGTTGAATCAACATTGTCGCAGCGAAGAGTCGTCAACCACCCTGCTCACGAATCAACCATCACCCTATCACGCACCACCCCCAGCTTCTGATACTCTCTCCCCCCGTGCCCCCCGCCGCGGCCACCAAACCCGCCCGCCGCTCCCTCTGGGTTCTCATGTTCATGGCCCTGGGCTTCATCGCCGCGCGCTCGCTCGACCAAGCCGCCCCCTCCTCCCTCCTCTGCTTCCCCGCCGCATGCATCCTCACCCTCGCCGCCCTCTTCACCCGCAACTGGACCTGCCGCGCTGCCCTCGCCCTCGCCGTTGTCTCCGCCTCCGCAGGGTGGTACACCCTCCGCATCCTCGAGCCGCCGCGAAACTCCCTCGCCACGCTCCTCAACTCCGATCCCCTCGCCGAGCCCGAGATCCTGACCGTCGAAGGCACAGTCCTCCAGCGCCCGCGCTGGCGCGAGGCCGATCGCGGCGAGTTCGATTCCCCCATCGGCGATGCCAAGTGGCTCATCGAGCTCGATGCCGACACGCTCATCACCCAGCACGGCCCCATCCCGATCCGCGGCCGCATCCGCCTCTACATCGCCGACGAGCTTGGCGCGATCGACACGCATGCCCCAGAGTTCCGCCCCGGCAACCGCATCCGCACCACCGGCGGGATGGACCCCATCCGCCCGCGCAACAACCCCGGCGAGTTCGATCTCGTCTCCTGGGCCGCGCAGGAACATCTGGCCGGCAGCATGTCCGTCCCCGGCGCACGCACGCTCCTGCCCGCGCAGCCGCCCACCGGCCTCGACACGCTCCGCGCATCCTGGCTCCGCTGGCGCGCCTGGCTCCGCGGCCGCGCCGATGCCGCGCTGCGCCCTCCCGGCATCGATCCCCCAACCCCCGCGCAAACCCAGTCCCGCGCGCTGATGCGCTCCCTCCTCCTCGGCGAGCGCGACCCCGAACTGCGCGATGTCCAATCCGCATTCCAGAACCTCGGGCTGATCCACCTCGTCGCCATCTCCGGATTCAACCTCGCCCTCATGGCCTTCATCGCCCTCTTCGTCCTCCGCGCAACCGGCGACCGCGGCTGGCTCGAGCCCGCGCTCCTCGCCCTCGTCGTCATCCTCTACATGCTCATCCTCCCGGCGCAAACGCCCATCATCCGCTCCGGCCTGCTCGTGCTCGCGCTCCTCCTTACCGAGGCGGGCGGCCGCCGCTACGACCGCCTCACGACGCTCGGATGGATCGGCTGCGCCCTCCTGCTCTGGAAGCCACTCGACCTCTGGTCCCTCGGCTTCCAGCTCTCCATGGGTGTCACCGCCGCGCTGGTGTGGCAGGGCCACCGCATCACCGACCGTCTCTTCGGCGCACAGCTCCGTGGCCTCGTGCCCGACCGCTCCCGCGCGTGGGACGCACGCCTCCGTCGCGCGCTCCGCGGCCTTTGGCGCATCACCCGGCAAGCCGCCGCCGCCAGCCTGCTCTCCTGGGCAGTCGCAACGCCGATCGTCATCTGGCAGACCGGCATGCTCAGCCCGCTCGCGCCGCTCACAACGCTCCTGGTGCTGCCCCTGGTCACCTTGGTGCTCTGGGCCGGCTACCTCGCGCTGGTGCTCGGCATCTTCTTCCCCGCCGCTGCCGGCTTCACCGGCAGTGTGCTCGATCTTCTCGCCGGCTTCCTGATCAACACCGTGCTCGTGCTCGATGCCCTGCCCGGCATGACGCTCCACCTGCCGCGGGTGAGCGTCTGGTGGGCGCTCGCCGCGACCGCGTGCGTGCTGTGGTGGTTCGTCCAAGGCCGACTGCGATGGGGCAACGACTGGCGCAATCGCGCAGGATGGATCGCGGCGGTGCTGGTCGTGGCATGGCTGGCCGCGGAGGTCTGGCTCGGACCGCGCCTCGCCGTGGGCGGGGCGATGCGCAGCACCGAGCTTCGCATCGATGCGCTCAACGTGGGCGATGGCACCTGCATGCTCATCCGCACACCCGATGAAGCCATTCTCTGGGATTGTGGCAGCCTCACGCCGCGAATCGGCGAGCGCACCGTCGCCCGCGCCATCCGCGATCTCGGTGCAGGCGGGTGGGGTGGTGTCCGCACCGCCATCATCTCCCACGCCAACATCGACCACTACTCCGGCCTCATCGACGTCGCCGCGCCACTGGGCATTCGCACCGTACTTGTCTCGCGGCAGTTCGCCCACGAGGCCGCAAGCGTTCCCTGGTCCGGACCCGGCCGCCTCCTCGCCGCCCTCCGCGATCGCAAAATCGACGTCCGCATCGTCAGCGCGGGCGATTCGTTCGTGCTGGGCAAAGCCCGCGTCGAGTTCCTCTGGCCCCCCGCCGATTACACGCCCCGCCTCATCAACGATGCCTCACTCGTCGCCCGCATCTCCACCACACCCACCTCTCCCGCACTCCTCCTCACCGGCGACATCGGCCCCGAATCGATCGCCCACCTCCTCGCGCGAGATGACTCCTCCGGCCTCGAAGACATCGCGATCCTCGAGCTCCCGCACCACGGGAGCGTGAACGAAGCCGCCATCGAGTTTGTGCGGACCATCACGCCAGACATCGTTCTGCAATCAACGGGCCCCCGCCGCGCGCGCCAAAGCCACACCGCCGGCTGGAGCCTCATCCGCGCCGACGCCGCCTGGCACATCACCGCCGAGGGCGGCGCAGCCTGGGCGGAGATCGGCTCCGAAGGCACCGTCCGCTCCGGCCCGTGATATCGAGCGTCTCATCGCCGCTTTGTTCGTCATCCACTCCTCTCCTCCCTCCGCCCAACCCACTCCCGCCCCTCCTCCGTGCTTTCCCCCTCCGCCCTCCCCCACCTTCCTCCCCCTACACTCCCGCATATGTCCACCTGGTCCCCCAAAACCACCGCCCCCGTCCTCACCGCCCGCATCCCAAGCTGGCCCTTCGCCGATCCCAAAGGTCGCCACATCGTCTCCTACGACGAGTACACCAAAACCACCTCCGGCGGCATTCATGGTTACGAAGCGCTCCGCAAAGCGCTCACCATGACCCCCGAGCAAGTGACTGAGGAAGTAAAGCGTTCTCAGCTCCGAGGCCGCGGCGGCGCCGGCTTCCCCACCGGCCTCAAGTGGACCTTCCTCCCCAAGCCCGCCGAGAACGGCGACGGCGGCACACGCTACCTCGCCATCAACGCCGACGAATCCGAGCCCGGCACCTTCAAGGACCGCCTCCTCTGCGACTTCGATCCGCACCTCGTCCTCGAAGGCATCGCCATCTGCTGCTACGCCTGCCGAATCTCTACCGCCTACTTCTACATCCGCGGCGAGTACCACCACCAGGCCCGCGTCATGGAGAACGCCATCAAGGAGGCCTACGCCCACGGCATCTTCGGCAAGCAGGGCCTCTTCAACGGCGCGGAAACCAAGAACCCATTCAGCAATGTGGGGGGGGCGAGCGGAGGCAAGGGCTGGGCCGTCGATTGCTACCTCCACCGCGGCGCAGGCGCCTACATCTGCGGCGAGGAAACCGCACTCCTCGAAGGCCTCGAGGGCAAGCGCGGCTGGCCAAGAAACAAGCCCCCCTTCCCCGCCATCAAGGGCCTCTTCGGCAAGCCCACCATCATCAACAACGTCGAAACCCTCGCCCACCTCCCGCTCATCATCGGTGCGGATGGGAGGGGGGGTGCCGAGGCCTTCATGGCCCAGGGCACCGAGTCGAGCATCAAGGGCGCACCCGCCAGCTACGGCACCAAGCTCATGGGCATGAGCGGCCACGTCAACCGCCCCGGCGTCTTCGAGTTTGATCTCGGCATCCCCCTCCGCGTCTTCGTCGAGAAGTACTGCGGCGGCATGAAGAACGGCAAGAAGTTCAAAGGCGCAATCCCCGGCGGCGTCTCCATGGGCATCCTCGGCCCCGATCAGTTCGATGCCGAGCTGGATTTCGACATCGGCCGCAAGTACAACGTCCTGGGCCTGGGCACCGCCTGCCCGACAGTCTTCGACGAAGACACCGACATGGTCGCCGTCGCCCGCAACATCGCCCGCTTCTTCAAGCACGAATCCTGCGGCCAGTGCACACCCTGCCGCGAGGGCAGCGGCTGGCTCTACCAGCTCCTCTCGCGCGTCGAAGACGGCAACGCCCGCACCAAGGACCTCGACCTCGCCCTCGAGATCGCCACCAGCATGGGCGCAATGCCCGGCACCACGATCTGCGGCCTGGCCGACGGCAACAACTGGGCCATCCGCACCATCATGAACAAGTTCCGCGGCGAGTTCGAATCCCGCGTCAAGCGGACCTTCGTCCCCGTCAAGATGACCGTGGGTGCCGCGGCCCGCTGACTTCCTGCACCCTCTCCCCGGTCGCCGGGGAGAGGGCCCGAGCGCAGCGAGGAGGTGCGGGGTTCTTGCTCAAGCTCCCCCAAGGGGGAGCTGTCGAGCGAAGCGAGACTGAGGGGGCTCCTGCCTTTCCCCCTGCCTTTCTCTACCGCATTCCTCTCTTCCGTGGCACGCGCATCCTGCCAGTGCGCCATTGCCCCGCCCGCGAAGCGGGTCCCGTCACGAGCCTGGGGTGAAGGTCCGCGAAGCGGACCGAAACCCCAGGACCACGACCCACCAGTAGCAAGCCCCACCGGGGCGCAACTGATAGCGCATTTCTCTCCCCTCCCACGCCTCTCGCAACAAAGGGACGCAGGCCTGTCGCCCCGGTGCCTTTGGTGGCCCGGCACTCTGTGCCGGGTTCCTCCCGCGGCCACAGTCCGTGGATAGTGAACACACACACATCCCACCTCCCCTCTCCCTCTCCCGCCCCGGCAAGGGCGGAAAGCACCTACGATCGACGGTCTGACCAACTGAGCAACCGCACCATGCGGACCCACCTGAACAAGTTCCACGGGGAGATAGTCCCGAACAAGATACGATTATCTGGCTGCTATTCGCCACGTTGTGCGCAGTATATATACTGCGCACAACGTTTAGATCTGATCGCCAGGTTCCTTTACGAATCAAGAGGAAGTCCCGGTCCGAGGCAGGCATCTTGCTGTATATATACAGCAAGATGCCTGACACACATCGTTCCACCGGTCAAGCCAATCAGAGTGTCTTGAATTCAAGGTTGAATGGAGGCGGTGTAGTATATATACTACACCGCCCATATGGCTACTCGACTCTCAATCTCGAAGGCCGACATCGTCAAAGCCATCGAGGCGAGTGCGGCACCCGTCTTCCGGCAGAAGGACCTCAGTGCTCTCCTTCAGGAAAACCGGGCTTTCTGGCGACTCGCCCAATCGACAACTCTCCCCAAATTCATCGAGTTTCTTCTCGCGAGCACCAAGTTCCGTCGAGTCCACCTGGCATTGCCGCATCGACCTGAAACCTTGTTCGCGTGGGGCGACGTGTCGCCCTACGTCATCGCCGCCGCGGCAAAGCCGAATGCGTACATCTGCCACTTCAGCGCAATGCGAATGCACGAGCTCACCGATCAGGTCCCCGAGACGATCTACGCCAATCACGAACAACGCCCTCTTCCCCATCCGGCAGGTGGGTTGACACAGCGGGCAATCGATGCTGCATTTCGGGGGAAGCAGCGAATGACCAAGAACATCGCAGCGATGGGCGACTACCGATTGTGCCTGATCAATGGCAAGCACACCGGTCAACTGGGTGTCGTCAGCATGAAAGACGACGCTGGCGTTGAGTTCCGCGTGACCGGACTCGAGCGGACACTCATCGACATCACCGTGCGACCCTATTACGCGGGCGGCGTCGGTGAGGTGCTTGAAGCGTTCCGCCGCGGGGCGAGCCGAGTCTCGATCAACAAGCTCTCAGCGATGCTCAAGCAGATAGACTTCGTCTATCCCTATGAGCAGTCGATCGGCTTCTATCTGCAGCGGTCGGGCGTCTACGAGCCTTCCCGTCTGGAGATGTTCCGGAAGCGAAAGTTCACCCACGACTTCTACCTGACCTACGCCATGAAAGAGAAGGAGTACTCACCCGAGTGGAGACTCTTCTTCCCAGCGGGCTTGTAACGGCTTCAACAGTTCAACCACAAAGTCGACATACTCGTCAAACTCCAGAATGGGATATCCGGAAACGACGGTGTCCTTGACCGCCCGAAAGCCCTCGCGATGAAAGTCCCGGTGCGCGGAGATACTCCCGATTAACCGCATGGGCACCCGTTTGGCATCGAACATCCCCGTCAGAATGCGCCACGCACCGTCGCTGACGAGATCGATGACCTCGGTCTGAATCAGATGGTGGATGTCGAAGAAGTCACGAGCGCGCGCACGCGCTGAAGCGCTATGTACAACCTTCCGATACGCGGGCATCTGCTGGCAGATCGCCCGAATCTTCTCGCACACGATCATCAACGGGGAGTACATGTAGACCGTGTACCCGTCGATCTCTTTCGCGACTTTGTCTACGACGTACTCGTGCTTGCTCAAGTCAACGACGAACGCTCGCTGTTCGCCCGAACCGAGAGGTAAAGAATTCGTGCGCAGCTTCTGTGGGTCGGCCTGAAGTCGATCAAAGTCGGTCTTGAGAATCACCTTGAACTCGAGCTTGAACCCTCCCCAAAAGTCGCCGAGCACATCTTCCCTCAGATTCGGCGGTGCCTTGGCGAGCTTTACGTCGAGCACCGCGAAGCCCTGTGCCAAGAAAGTCTCCTTGAGCAGTCGTCCAATGAGCGCCCGAGTAGCTTCAAGATCACCCAACTCTCCATCGATCGAGAAATCCAGGTCAAGGGACTGCCGCACAGGCACCGCGTGTGTAAACCGGATCGCATTGCCGCCCTTGAGGACCAAACGATCCATGAGCGAATCGTCCGAGACCAGCGCGATAATCGTCAGTCGTTTTATCCGATCGAGTGTCTCGGCGTTCAGCATGGACCACAGCTTACTCAATGTTGACCGAGTGCACGCCCAAGCCTCGTCGACTCATGCGCGAAACACAGTCCTTCTATGCACAATCATCGTCTGCTCGTCCGGCCTCAACCTTTCCCTCATCTCAATCACCTTCCCCGCCCGGCTCGCAAACATCTCCTCGTACACCGGCCGCGGCACCTCTTTCTTCAGCCGCTTCGACAGCTTCAGCTCAAACCGCTCCGTAAGCGTGATCAGCCCGCGGTCAAACGCGGCATCGTGCAGCGCGTTCAGGCACAGCCCGTTCCGCGGGTCAAGCCGCAGCGTCTCATCGCTCGCCCACGGCACAATGTGGCTCGCCCGCAGCAGCGCATCGCACGTGATCCCCGTGATGCAGCACCGGTAGTCGCTCGCGGCCAGTACCGCCGCCCGAAAGAAACTCTGCCCACGCCGCTGCGCCACTTCCCGCATCACCTCCGTCGGCCCAACCGGCGCAGTCCGCGGCCCCTCGCGCCGTCGTTTCGCCCCATCCTCCGGCTTGGCCGCGTCGGGCACAAGCTCAACCACCGGTGAATGCGCAGCCAGCACATCCCACTTGCCGTAGAACTCCGCCCAGATGTCCCGGTCCGCCTTCGACGTGTTCCCCATCCCGCCCACGCCGCGGCCGCGAAGCTCCGGATCCAAGCTCGCAAAGTTCACCAGTTTCAGCGACACCGCCGCCGGCGTTCTCCCGATCTGCGCCGCCAGCGCGATGATCCCCGGGTTCCGCGCGTGCATCTTGCCAAACGGAATCTGGCAGTACAGCGACAACGCCCTCAGCAACTGCTCACGCGACCACGCGACTCGTTCCATCGCGGCACCGTACCAGGTTCCTCGCTCCTCCCCAGCCCGCGGACCGCGCATTCCCAACTTCCCCAAGGGGGAGGTGGCGGCGAAGCCGCCGGAGTGAGCTACGTGCATTTCCTCCCCGCCTTTCCTCCTGCCTTGAACTCCGCCTCCTCTTCTCCCTCATTCCGCATTCCCACTCCTCACTCCCCTCTCGGCGCTCCGAACTCGGCACTCGGCCCCCGCCAACTCCTTCCCCCACAACGCCTTACAAAATTCTTACACACAACCCAAACAGTCCCCTTGCATCGCCATAATCCACCGTGTAGACTCCGTACACTATGCCCGCCGCATACCCACATCATCCCCAACACCACCCCGCCGCCGCCAGCGGCCCCTCCCACC
>JBBRUT010000051.1:0-21398 GCA_038247555.1 Phycisphaerales bacterium
CGGCGTTCCCGGCGCATGTCAAGGCCGCCGCTGAAGCGGGGGGGCACGGCAGAGCAAAGATGCGGCTCGTCGCACGCTCGAAGCCGAGGCCCGGCCCATCACCTCGTTTATACAAGGGTTTCCAAAGACCACCGATGCCGACCGCGCGACCATCGGCATCACCGTGCGCGATGTCAGCGGAACGCCCACGCCGATCCCGACGACGCGCCCGCAGACGCTCGTGCAGTCCGGGCAACGCTTGACGCACACGCTGCGCCTCAGCGCAGCGACGAGAAGTAAGCCCGACGAATCCACGCCGACCCGCCGCGCCCGGCCCAAGGGCGTGCTCGGGGCCGAGGTGTGGGTGAAACTCGTGGCCCCCCCACATGCGGGCGAGCCCGCGCCGACCGACCCGAGCGCGCTGGCCTTCCTCACGATGGCCTCCAAGCCCAGTATCCGAGCCGACTTCCGATCAGGCGACGGCGGATGGACCGATCCGCGCAGCATCGGCATCTCCCGTGCGCCCGGCATGTATCCCAAAGTCGGCACCTACCGCGTCGCGCTCAAGACCAACCGGATCCGCTGCGTGGATGTGACCGGCACTCCCTCGGTCGTAAGGCCGGAGACCTGCGCGGAATGCGAGTCGCCTGCTTTTGCCTACACCTTCCGCATCGAGCCTGACTGCGACAACGATTTGATCGGGGACTTTGAGGATGGCTCGGTCAACTGCTCGGTCAACCCGTGCCACGTTGACATGAACGATGACGGCACGGTCGATGTGCCGGACATCTTCGCCTTCCTCAGCCTCTGGTTCGCCAATCATGCCCGAGCGGACTTTGACAAGAGCGGCACAATTGAGGTCGCGGATATCTTCGCCTATCTCTCCGCCTGGTTCGCTACCAGCAGCCAGAACTGTCCGGAGTAATGCTGCGGTGGTTCTTCTCCTGCCGCACAGGTGCGGATGCCTGCGGTAGACTGCCCGGATGTCCTCTCTTCGACGACGCTTGAACGCCGCAGATTTGGGGACGTGGTTCCTGTGGGGCTTTGCGTTCCTGCTGGTCGGCATGCCCGCGGCGCAGGTGTTCCGGCGGGTGTGGGGGATGCCGCGACCGGCGGCTGCGGCGGAGCGGGTGGAGGTGCTTGGGAAGTCTGCGATTCTGGCCGCGGGTGGGACCTTGTTGTGGTGCGTGCTGATCGGCGCTTCGGCGGCGGGGGTGGCGTTCGTGTGGGCGTGGTGGATGCGGGGGCTTGGGCCGCGGGCGCGGATGTGGGCGATGGGGGTGGGGCTGACCCCCCTGCTGCTGCCGAGCTATCTGGCGTATGCGGGGTGGAACCTGCTGCGGTCGCCGGGGAGCTGGCTGGGCGATGCGCTGGCGGTGGCCCCGCCGTGGGCGAGCGTCTGGGCGTGGCGGGGAATGGCGATCGGCGGGTTGACGCTGTGGGTGTGGCCGCTGGCCTTGCTGGTGCTTGCGCCGGCGGCGATGCGGGTTTCGCAGGGTGTGCTGGATGCGATGCGGACGGATGGGGCATCGGTGGCAGTTCGGGCGCGGCAGGTCATCTGGATGCTGCGGGGGGACTTTGTGCGTGCCGCGGCGCTGTGCGGGCTGATCATGGCGGGGTCGGCGATTCCGCTGCATGTGGCGCAGGTGAATACGTACACGATCTGGCTGTGGTCGGAGATGAACCGGGTGCCGGACACGCGGGGCGTGTGGATCGCGGCGTTGCCGATGCTTGTGCTGGCGGTGGTGGGTGCGGGGCTGGTGCTGAGATTGATTCCGGCAAGGCCGCGGGATGGGGGGGAAGTCGACCCGAGCGAGACGCACCGGCGTGCTGGTCGCGCGGGGGCGGGAACGCTGATTCTGACTGGCGCGGCGTGCATGGTGTGGACGGTTTCGGTCATCGTTCCGTTGCTGCTGTTTGTGCTGAGCGTGCGCGAGCCGGCGGCGTATCCGGGCTTCTGGCGGGAGGCCGGGGGGGGCGTTGCTTCGGGGTTGCAGGTTGGCGCGTGGGTTGGCGGGGTGGGCGCGATCGTGCTGATGGCGGTGTGGATGGTCATCGCCAACGGCGCGACGCGGGAGCAGCGGCGGGGGATCGGCGGACCGATCCTGTGGTTCACTGTGGCCGGGCTGGTTCCGGGCGTGCTGGTCGGCACGGCGTTTGCGCAGGCGTGGACGGCCTCCGCCTCACCGGGCATTGCGCTGGTGGTGATGACGCACCTGGCGCGGTTTGTCTTCATTGCCGCGATCATCGGGTATTGGCTTGGCAACAGCGAGCCGCCGGAGCTGCGGTCCCTGCGCGAACTCGACGGGGGCGCGACCGTCCGCGGCTGGCTCGCCGCGTGCGTCCGGCCGCGGTGGGGCGTCGTGGCCGGCGCTGGGGTCGCGCTGTGCCTGCTGTCGCTGCACGAGATCGAGTCGACGGTGCAGGTGCAGCCGCCGGGGCTCGACAACCTGGCGCAGTACCTGCTCGACCAGCTTCACTATCTTCGGCAGGATCAACTGGCCGCGGCGGGGGCGACGATGACGGGGATCGGTCTGGTGGGGGCGGTGGTGGGCGGGGTGTTGATGACAAAAGGCGGAAAGGGTGTTTCGGAATGATCAGAAACTGGGGGGAGGGCGTACCGTCTTGTGCGCGGCGAACCGTGATGCCGTGCAACGGGAGCAAGCTCTTACAGGTAGTCTGGGCGTGATCAACGGCCGACAAGGTCGTTTTGGGGGGTGGAGGTCGGCCGGGCGTTCGTCCTTCGCTGGGCGAGCGGTGGTGGCATGTCTGGCCGCGGCGAGCGCGGCATTTGGGCTGTGTGCCTGCGACGGCCCTCCGCCGCCGGGTGAACCTGTTCCGGTTTCCGATGTCTTTGGCGGCCTTGGCGACATGCCCGGGCGGTTTGGCTACCCAAGGGCACTGGATGTTTCGCCGCGGGGCATTGGTGTGGCCCCGGCGACGGGGCTGCTTTGGATTGTCGATAAGACCGGTCGGGTGCAGGGGTTAGATCCGACAACTGGGATTTGCCAGGTGTTGTGGCGGATGCCGGACCGGGAGCTGGGCAAGCCGGTGGGGCTGACGGTTGCGCCCGGGCGGGATGAGAAGGGGCAGTGGTGCGAAGAGTTGCTGTACATCGCGGACACGCACTACAACCGGGTGATGGTGTATCGGCCGCCGGCGGCGGACCGGCAGAGCCCGGCGCATGAGCCGACACTGGTGATGTCGTTTGGGAAGTATGGGACGGGGCCGGGCGAGTTCCGCTATCCGACGGATGTGGCGGTGTTGCTGGCTCCGGGCGGGAAGGCCGTCGAGCGGATCTATGTGAGTGAGTATGGCGGGAACGACCGCATCAGCATCTTTGATGGCGAGGGGTCGTTCCTCTCCAGCTTCGGCACATTTGGCGCGGGGAGGGCGGGAGAGGCCGTAGCAGACGCGGTGCAGTTTGACAGGCCGCAATCGCTCTCGATTGAAACGGTGGCGGGCAAGCCGGAGCTGATCGTGGTGGATGCGCACAACCACCGCGTCGGCCGGTTCACGCTGGAGGGGGAGTTGATTCGCTGGTTTGGCTCGCGCGACCATCCGGGGGATGAGCCCGGCGCGTTCCGGTATCCCTACGGGCTGGCCTCGCTGGGGGACGGCACGGTTCTGGTGTGCGAGTTCGGCAACAACCGGGTGCAGCGGATTGATCTGGCATCCGGGGAGGGGCTGGGAAGCTGGGGGCGGGCGGGCCGCGGCGAGGGGGAGCTCGCGGCACCGTGGGCGGTTGGTATCCTCGGCAGGACGGCGTATGTCCTGGATTCGGGAAACAACCGCGTGTTGTCATTCAGTGCACCCAGACGGAAGTGAGCGGCGGCAGGCCCTAGGAACAACTCTCGGATGACCCTTGCAGCCCTCAGCATCGGACCGTTCCACTTTGATCAGCCCGCGTGGCTGCTGCTGATACCGGTGTGCGGTGTGCTTGCGCTGTGGATCGGTCGGCAGACGCTCTCGGGGATGGGGACGAACACGCGGCGGGTGGCGCTGGGGATCCGGATTCTGGTGATCGTGATGATTGCGGGCGCGCTGGCGAAGCCTTCGTGGCGCCGTGAGGCGGAGAACGTCAACGTCACGGTGATCATGGATGAGAGCGAATCGGTGCCGCGGCCGCTTCGGCAGACGGCCGACGCGTGGCTGGAGGAAGCGCGGAAGCGGTTTCGCGCGGGCGACCTGATGGCGAAGATCACGGCGGGTCGGGACGCGATCGTGCAGGTGCTGCCATCGCCGCCGAACGATGCGCCGGACTCCATCACGCTGGGCGGGACCGATGCGACGAACCTGTCGGAGGCGGGGCGGCTGGGGATGGCGACGAAGCCGGCGGATCGGGCGAACCGGCTGCTGTTCATCAGCGACTTCAACGAGACGATCGGGGACATCCGGTCGTTTGCGGATACGGCCGCGGCGGCGGGGGTGCCGATCGATGTGGTGATCCTTCCGTACAAGTACGAGAACGAGGTGATCGTCGATCGAGTGGTGGTGCCATCCACGGCGCGGATGGGTCAGAACGTCAACATGCGGGTGCTGATCACGTCGCTCCGGCCGACGACGGGGAAGCTCAGCATCCTGATCAACGGAGAGACGGTCGACCTCGATCCTTCGGGTCCGGAGCTTTCGCGGCATATTGCGCTCGATGAGGGCCTGAACGCGCTGTGGGTACCGATCTCGCTTCCGCAGGCCGGGCCGCAGCTGTTCCGGGCGGTGTTCGAGCCAGATGACGGCACGGCAGACGCGATCAAAGAGAACAATGAGTCGCTCGCGGTGACGTTTGTGCAGAGCGAGGGGCGGATACTGATCATCGCGTCGGATACGTCGGAGGTGGAGCCGATCGTGCGTGCGCTGACCGAGGCGCGCATCGCGTGCGAGGTGCGGCAGCCGGGGCAGGCTCCTGAATCGCTCATTGAGCTGCAGGCGTATGACGGCATCATCATGGTGAACACATCGGCGGATGTGATCCCGATGCGGCTGCAGGAAGAGCTGAAGAGCTATGTGCATGATCTGGGCGGCGGGCTGATGATGGTCGGGGGGCCGGATTCGTTTGGCGCGGGGGGATGGATCGGCTCGCCGCTGGCCGATGCGCTGCCGATCAAGCTTGACCCGCCGCAGAAGCGGCAGATGCCTCGGGGCGCGATGGTGCTGCTGATGCACTCGTGCGAGATGCCCGAGGGCAACTACTGGGCGAAGCAGACGGGGCTGGCGGCGATCAACAACCTGTCGCGGCTGGATCTGATCGGCGTGGTGGAGTACTCGTACTCGCGCGGCGATACGTGGGTGCACCCGCTGAGCGAGGTGGGGAACAAGACGGCGGTGACGCGGGCGATGAACTCGCTGACGTACGGGGACATGCAGACGTTTGACGGCATTCTGCGGATGGCGTTCAACGGTCTGAAGAATGCGGATGCGGGCGCCCGCCACATGATCATCATGAGCGATGGGGACCCGCAGCTCACGGACACCACGCTGCTGGCCGAATGCCGCGCGGCGAAGATCTCGATCTCGACAGTGATGGTGTATCCGCACGATCGGTCCGCGAACGGGGCCGACGGGCAGAAGATGCGAATGATCGCGGAACAAACGGGCGGCAAGTATTACCCGATTGTCGATCAGGATCAGTTTGCGCAGCTCCCGAGCATCTTCATCAAGGAAGCGCAGATCGTGAAGCGGTCGCTGATCTGGGAGGGCGCGCCGTTCTCTCCGGCGGTTGTCAACTCGATGGCGGAGCCGATGCGCGGGCTTGGGGGGAGCGTTCCATCGATTCAGGGGTATGTTGTCGCCGCGGATCGGGATGGGCTGTCGGTGGTGACGATCCGCGGGAAAGAGAACGATCCGATTCTGGCGCACTGGCAGCATGGGCTGGGCAAGTCGGTGGCGTTCACGTCGGATGCGGGGCAGCGGTGGGCGAGGGCGTGGCCGAGCTGGGGGAACTACAAGGCATTCTGGGAGGGGCACGCGCGCTGGATGATGAGGCCGGGCGGCTCGACGGATATGCGTGTGATGACCGAAGACCTGGGCGACAAGACCCGGGTGGTGATCGAAGCCCTCGATGACAAGGGCGAGCGCATGAACTTCATCCGGTTTGTGTCGCGCGTGGTCGGGCCGGGCAATGCGAGCCAGCCGATCGAGCTGCGTCAGGTGGGGCCGGGGCGGTATGAGGGCCTCTTCGATTCCGACAAGTCGGGCGCGTATGTCGCGAACTTCAAGTACATCGCGCCGCCGGATGTGCCGGGCGGCGCGCCCAAGGAGGGCAACCTTCAGGCGGCGGTGACACGTCCGTTTGCGGATGAGTATCGCACGCTGCAAGACAACGGCGCGCTCGGGCGGATCGTGGCGGAGCGAACGGGCGGGCGGATCATTGATCTGACTACGAACCCCTCGACCGTTGACTTGTGGCTTCGGGACAACCTGACAATGCCGGTGGCATTGCGGCCCATCTGGCTGCTGGTTGCGCTGCTGGCGATCAGCATCTTCCTGGTTGACGTGGCGGTGCGGCGTGTGCGGATTGATCCGCAGTTGATCGCCGCGGCGGTGCGGCGCGGGATGGGCAGGGGCAAGTCTCGGGCCAACGAGCAGATGGGCAACCTGATGGATGCTCGCAAGCGTGCGCAGGCGGGGATGGCCGGGAAACCCAATACCAGCGAACAGCGCGAGGCGATTCGCATGGCCGCGAAGATCGATGCCACCACGGCGCAGTCAAAGTTCGAGGCGTCCGCGGCGGAGCTGGCCGGTTCGAAAGAGAACCTCGCGATTCCCACCTTTGACGAAGCGAAGCGTGCGGCCCCGAGCCAGAAGGTGCAGGCCAAGGACGCCGCGGAACAGGGCGAGAGCGGGTTGTCGCGGCTTCGGAAGGCCAAGGAGCGGGCGCGGGAAGAAATGAAGGAGGATGAAGGCACTCGGCACTAGGCACTAGGCACTGGGCACTGGGCACTGGGCACTGGGCACTGGGCACTGGGCACTGGGCAGGCGGGACTGTTTGGAGCGGGTTTCCTCGAGTTGTTCAAGCGGGTTCACCATCACGAACGCCAAGCGCGATATGCAGGGCGCTCTTCCCAAGGATTCATCCATGGCAACCAAGACGGACTTCATGCCCGATACCCCCGAGCGCGTCAAGCAGGCGTGCGAAGCGTTCCGCGCGACGTTCAAGATGTTGCAGGATGAGATCGGCAAGGTCATTGTCGGCCACCGCGCGGTGGTTGATGCGACGCTGATCGGCCTGTTCGCGGGCGGTAACGTCTTGCTCGAGGGCGTGCCGGGCCTGGGCAAGACGCTGCTGGTTCGAACGCTGGCGGAGAGCCTGTCGCTTCCGTTCAACCGGATTCAGTTCACGCCGGATCTCATGCCCGCTGACGTGATCGGTACGAACATCGTGACGGAAGACCCGGCGACGGGCCGGCGCGGCTTTCAGTTTCAGCAGGGGCCGATCTTCGCGCAGATCGTGCTGGCCGATGAGATCAACCGGGCCACGCCCAAGACGCAGTCCGCGCTTCTGGAGGCCATGCAGGAGCGGAGCGTGACGGTCGCGGGCGTGACATACAAGCTCGACAAGCCGTTCTTTGTGCTGGCGACGCAGAACCCCATCGAGCAGGAGGGCACGTATCCGCTGCCTGAAGCGCAGATGGACCGATTCATCTTCAAGATCAATGTGGGGTATGCGCAGCTTGATGAGCTGATGACGATCCTCGACCGGACGACGGGCACGAGCAACCTTGAGGTGAACAAGGTTCTGGATGGGCCATCCATCCTTGCGGCGCAGCAACTGATCCGCGACTGCGTGGTTGCGCCGCACGTGAAGGAGTATGCGGCGAGGCTGGTCCTGGCGACGCACCCGGGCGGGGAGTTTGCGCCCAACATCACCGGCAAGTATGTGCGGTGCGGGAGCTCGCCGCGAGGCGCGCAGGCGCTGCTGCTGGGGGCGAAGGTGAAGGCGCTGACCGATGGCCGGTTCCATGTCAGCTACAAGGACATCCAGGACATCTCGCTGCTGGCGCTGCGGCACCGGCTGATCCTGAACTTTGAGGCGGAGGCGGACCGGGTGAGCGCGGATGAGATTGTGGGGAAGATCGTGGAGGCGACACCCAGGGAGCCGGTGAAGGCGGTGTGAGGGAACGAGCGGGTCCACAGAGGCCACAGAGAAGACACGGAGGCAAAGAGGAAGGCATGGGATTCGACCCTTCCAGAGTTCGCGGCGCAGTCGAGACTGAGTTGCCGCGCGAGTGGAATGAACTGACGCACGCCGTGATTGGCGCGGCGATGGAGGTCCACACCATTCTCGGCCCCGGGCTGCGTGAGAAGATCTATGAGATTGCGCTCGAGCACGAGCTGAGCAGTCGTGGCCTTCGGGTTCTGCGTCAGCGGCCATTCGAGGCGACCTACAAGGGATTGGCGCTTCCGGTGCAGGTGGTTGACACCGTCGTGAACGAAACCCTGATTGTCGAAGTCAAATCCGTGGCGAAGCTGTGTGATGAGGATCACGCTCAACTCATCGGCTATCTCAACCTGACCGGCTTGCCACTGGGACTCCACTGAACTTCGGCTCGGCCGTGCTTCGAAACGGCATTCATCGCAAGATCAACTACCCTGCAAAGAACTCGCGAGATGTCAAACTCCTCACCCCTCTGCTCCCCTCCATGTCCTCCGTGTCCTCCGTGTCCTCTCGTTGAACTCTGTGGACGGCCTCGTGGACAGATTTGAATGCTCAAGACACCCAACATCAAGAGGCCCGAGAGAATCGACGATCTGCTCGATCCTGCGCTCATGGCGCGGCTCGGCCAGCTCGATGTTTCCAGCCGCAAGATCTTTTCCGGCAAGCTCAAGGGCGAGCGGCGCTCCAAGAAGCGCGGCCAAAGCGTCGAGTTCGCCGACCACCGGCCGTATGTCTCGGGCGATGACCTGCGGCACATCGACTGGAACATCTACGGCCGCCTCGACCGGCTCTTCCTGAAGCTCTTCCTCGAAGAGGAAGACTTGTCGCTGCATGTCGTCATTGACTGCTCGACGAGCATGGATGCGGGTGAGCCGAACAAGTTCTTCTTCTGCCAGCGGCTTGCGGCGAGCCTCGCGTACATCGGCCTGGTGAATCTCAATCGCGTGGCGATCTCGGCGATCGGCGAGCGGATCGAGACGGTGCGCGTGGATGGGGCTGCCCCGGCGGCGCCATCGACTCCGGAAGAGGCCGCGGCGGCGGCGAGCGGGCTTGTGTCATCGCTGCGGGACTTGCGTGGCCGACGGCGGCTGGATGACATCTCGCGATATCTCTGCGGGCTCGACCCTGTGGGCGGCACGCGCTTTACCGATGCGTGCAAGCGGATCGCGGTGAGCAGGCGTGGCAAGGGCGTGATGATCGTGCTGTCAGATTTCATGGTGAAGGAGGGGTATGAGGCGGGCCTGCGTCTACTGCGCGGCCACGGCTATGACCTGTTTGCGATCCAGGTGCTGAGCCCGCAGGAGATGGAGCCGAACATCGGCGGGGACCTGCGGCTCAGGGACATGGAAGATGGCGACACGGCGGAGGTGACGATCACCGCGCCGCTGCTGAAGAAGTACAAGGCGACGCTGAACGCGTATTGCAACCGGCTGCACGAGTTCTGCGCGCAGCGCGACATCGTGCACATGACGGTGAAGAGCGATACGCCGGTCGATACGCTGGTGCTGGACTATCTGCGGCGGAGGGGGTTGTTGAAATAGATCGAAAGGCGGTACGCAGAGGACGCGGAGATGACGCAGAGATCGCAGAGCAAGACAGAGAGAAGGAAGAGTTTGTCCATACGAAGACACCTCATGCACAGCAACCCTGAACAACGCCTGTCAGTTGCCGGATCGATTCCGCTCTTGCAGAGGCTCGACGCAATCGCTCTATTCGCTCTCCGGCGCGAGTCTGACAGTCCGTTCGTTCGAGCATTTCTCTTTTCACCTCCGCGCCCTCTGCGACTCCTCTGTGGTCTCTGTGGACCTGCCTTTCCCCCGGTAACCACCAAATGACCTTCGCCACACCCATCCTTGCCGGTATCGCCGCGGCCATCGCCGTGCCGGCACTCATCATCCTGTACTTCCTGAAGCTTCGCCGGCGGGACATGGAAGTCTCGACGACGCTGCTGTGGAAGAAGGCGATCCAGGACCTGCAGGCCAACGCGCCGTTTCAGAAGCTGCGCAACAACATACTGCTGCTGCTGCAGCTGCTGATTCTGGCCGCGGCACTGCTGGCGATTGCCCAGCCGGAATTCAAGGATGAGGGGCAGACGAGCGGGAAGCACATCATTCTGATCGACAACTCGGCGAGCATGAACGCGACCGATGGGGAGCCGGTGCCGAGCGGCGCGGCGGCGGGGACGCCCGGACCGACGCGCCTGGAGGTCGCCAAGCGCAAGGCTCTGCAACTGATTGAGGGGTTGAAGGAGCCCGGGCTGTTTGATGACAAAGGGGAGGAGGCGATGGTCATCGCCTTCAACAGCAGCGCGCAGGTGCTTCAGACGTTTACCACGGCCAAGAGTGATCTGAAGAGCGCGATTGAATCCATCAAGCCGACGGATGCGCCGGGCTCATTGGAGCGTGCGTGGACACTTGCGGATGCCTATACCGGCAAGATGACGCTGGTCGAGGATGTTGGCTTTGTCGCGGTGGGCCCGGGCGCGACGATTCATCTCGTTACGGATGGGCGTCTGGCTGATGCGGAGAAGATTCAGCGGGGTGAATCGGACTCGGTGATCTATCACCGTGTCGGCGAGTCTGAGGCACCGAACGTGGGGATCACGGGGCTTCGCGCAGAGCGCGCGTTTGACAACCCGTTGCGGCTGTCGATCTTTGTCGGTTTGCAATCGACCGATCGCACGGATCGCAGCGTCGATGTCGAGCTGGTCATTGACGGCCAGGTGAGCATGGTGCGCGATGTGATGGTGGGCGGGGCCAAGCTGAAGGATGGGCTGCCGCCCGCGGGCGATGACCGGCCCGACCCCGCGGCGACAGGCGAGAACTGGGTGCCGGGTGTGGGCGGGTTCAACTTCCCGATCGATCGCGCAGAAGGCGGGATCGCGACGATCCGGGTGACGAGTTCGGGGGCTGACGCACTTCCCACCGACAACGTCGGGTATGTGGTCATTCCACCGGCCAAGCGGCTTTCGGTCGCGCTGGTGAGCGAGGGGAGCCTGTTCATCCAGTCCGCGTTCCGCGGCATGAAGCTCTCGCAGCTTGATCTGATCAAGCCTTCGGACTTTCAGAAGCTGCTGGATGAAGGCAAGACGGGGCAGTATGACGTGTTCGTGTTTGATCGATGGCTGCCGGAGGTGAAGGTGAACACGGTCGCGGCTCCGGGTGCGGGAGGAGGTGGAGGTGGGGCACAGCCTGGTTCGTCCGCGGGAGCAGCACCGATCGCGACACGAACCGCCGGTCTGCCGCCGGGGCGCAGCGTGGTGCTGGGGATCGTGCCGCCCGCACCGCTGGGTGTGACAGACCTTGGACCGGAGCCCGAAGGGGCGATCATCGTGGATTTCCGGCGCGACCATCCGTCGCTTGTCCTTTCCGCGATCGACAGGATCAACATCACTCGGTTCCGCAGAGTTGCGATCGAGCCCGACACGCCTGTGCGGGCGATTGCCACGGCGGATAAAGGTCCGGCGATTGTCGAGATCTCCGATTCCAATGTGCTTGCGATCGTGGTGCCCTGGGACTACACCGAATCGGACTGGTGCTTTGACCCGGGCTGGGTTCTGTTTCTTGCAGGGTCGGTGCTGTATCTTTCCGATGCCGGGGCGGGGGCGACGGGCGAATCGGTGCGGCCGGGGGACACGCTGCGGACGCGCATCCCACTTGGGGCCCGTGACACGCGGGTGTCGCTGCCGGATAACTCGCGCGTGACGGCTGAGCCCGCAAGCGACGGCTCGGTGGCGTACGGGCCGGTGATAAGCAGCGGGATCTACACGGTATCGTGGCTTGGCGCGGCCGCGGCGGCGGACTTTCAGGGAGATGGTCGCGTGCGCCGGCCGATCGCGGCGAATCTGACCGATCCCAACGAATCCGATATCGGATCAGCGACGACGCTTGCGCTGGCGAACGAAGAGGTGCGTGCGAGGAGCGATGAGGATGTCACGCTCACACGGAAGCTCTGGCCGTACCTGCTGCTGGCGGCGCTGGCGATCATCATGCTGGAGTGGTGGGTGTATAACCGGAAGGTGGCGATTTGACCTACCTCCACACCACCACCTCCTCCACGGGCTTCTTGTGAATGTCCGGAACCACGCACTCCTCCGCCGGATATCCCACAGGAATCAGCAGGAAGGGTCGCTCGTGCGCGGGGCGCTGCAGAATGTCGGCCAGAAAGTTCATCGGGCTGGGGGTGTGCGTGAGGGCGACGAGGCCGGCTTGATGGATGGCCGCGAGGAGCATGCCGGTGGCGATGCCCACGCTTTCGTTGGCGTAGTACACCTGCCCGCCCTGATCGGTCTTCATCAGTTTGAAGACGATGATCAGCCAGGGAGCGATCTCGAGGAACTCTTTGTCCGGAGTCGTGTCGAAGGGCTTGAGGTCCTGTAGCCACTCCGGATTGGCTTTGCGCGTGTAGAACTCGCGTTCTTCTGCCTCCGCCCCCTCGCGGATCTGCTTCTTCATCGCCGGGTCACTCACACACACGAACCGCCAGGGCTGCTTGTTTGCGCCGCTTGGCGCTGTGGCCGCGGCCATGCAGATGGCCTCGATCGCCCCGGCGGAGACGGCCCGGTCCGAGAAGAATCGCACGCTGCGTCGTTGCCGCATGATGTCGTAGAAGCGGCGCGCGTGGTGTTCGGCGTCGTAATCTCCCGGCGGCCGATAGGGCACCAAGGGAACGTGCGGCGAGTTTGGCTCGCCGCGGCCGTTGTTGCCGTCTTTGTCGATGCTTCCAGGCTGGTGGGTCATGTTGATTCCTTCCTTGCACTCCCCCCCATCCCCACCACCACCTCCCACACTACCCAACCCTGTCCCTTACCACACTCCCGCGTTCCTGCTTCCGGTACTCGGTAATTTTCTCGCGCCGGTCACATACTGAAGCGGATGCGGTGTCTTGCTGGTGGGCCCATTGTGTTGGACGAACTCTGCACCCAAAGCCGCGCTCGCGGCGTTTAGACTATCAGGAGTGTGCGACATGTTCACGACTTTCTTGAGTTCACCTTTCCGTCGCTGGGGACTGAGCCTCGTCGCCGGCATGGCCGCGACGTGCATGGGCATGGGGGCATTCGGTCAGTCTCCGTCCTCCGGCGCATGGCCGGATCCCTCGGTGTGCAAGCCTTCCCCGGTGAAGGACAAGAACGCGGCCCTTGAGTACATGACGATCCGCGAGTTGTTCGACAACGACTTCCTGAAGCTCGTCAGCGCGCAGTTCAATGGCAACGAAGCGACGTGGGTGCCCTCCGCGGAGTTCACGGTGCTTTTGGAAGAGAACCAGCCGCTGATCAGACGGCTGATCGAGGCATCGAAGCTCCCCAACTATGACTTCGGCATCCGATACGAAGACGGCTTTGGTGCAATGCTCCCGCATCTGGGGCATCTTCGCACGTTTTCCCGCCTGCTGGGAGCGGATGCACGCCGGCTGTGCCTGGTGGGGCGCACGGACGAAGCTACGGAGCGCATGCTCGCGTGCGTCCGGATCTCGTCGCACATTGTCAACGACAAAGTCCTGATCTCTTCGCTCGTGTCGATTGCGATCACCCAGTTCGCTGTGAACCAGGCGGAGATCATCGCGCGAGATTTCGGCATGAGCGAGCCATCGCGGCGAGCGTTTGGGAATGTCGCCAAGTCGATGCTCACCGACGATCCGTTCGGCCTGCGGGCCTGCCTGCAGATGGAGAAGCATCTTGCGCTGAACTCCATCCTGCCGTGGTACAAGGGCAAGGGGGACGCGGCCGGCAAGGATCTGGCCAAGGAACTTCGGACACTTCAGGTCAGCGGCGACAGCCTGAAGGCAATCGAGCAGATGAACGAGCAGCAGGTGGACGAGCAGGTTGACCTGCTGGAACGCTACTACGTCGCGATGAACAACACATGGGTCGCCGCGGACGCCGAGACTCGCTTGAAGGAACTGGAGGAGCGGTTGGTGAAGGGCGAGTTCGGAGAGTTGCTCCGGCAGATCACCCCCGCGCTCTCAAAGGCCCGCGCGTCGCTGAAGAAGGTTTCCACGGACATCGGTAACGTCACCGCCCTGCTCGAAGCCGGCATGTCGCCGCCCGTTCCCGAGCCCGAGTTGATCGAGAACGTTGGCGAGTAATCGCATCGCGCAGCACACTCAGGGATAACGAGCAGCATCGCGGGCTCCTGAACTCCTTTGCCATACGCCTTCGCTTTTTCATCCGACATGTCCGACCAGCGCATCCAACTTCTTCTCGCGGCCCGGCACGGCGATCAGTTCGCCGCGGGCGCGCTCTGGCATCGATACGCGGCTCGGTTGGTTGCGTATTCCCGGGCGATCCTCGGGGCGCGGGGAGGAGAACAGGATGCGGAAGATGTTGTTCAATCCGCGTTCTGCCGGGTTCTGGCCGTGACCGAGAGCGAGTTGTCGGCTGTGCGGGGCCTGGATGCGTGGCTTGCGCAGATCGCGCGGCGGACTTCGCTCAACTGGCTCCGCACGAACCGCCGCGATGCCGCGCGGCGTGAACACATCGCACTGCGTCCGCGGAATAACCTCGCGGCGGCGTCTGATCCTGATCTTGTCGGGGCGGTGGATGGGTTGCCCGTTCGGCTCCGGGAAGTGATCGTTCTGAGGCATGTGGGCGGTTTGACGTTTGACCAAATTGAACTGGCCACGGGCATCAACCGGAACACCGCCGCGGCCCGATATCGTTCTGCGATTGCGCACCTGCGCGAATCCCTCGATCCTGTCAGCACGAAACTGTCTCACGCCGTCGCGGCCACGCCGCGGCAGAATCTGGTGCACCATGACTGATCACGAACATCGCTCACCGGATTTGCTTCTTGAGTTGCGCCTGGATGCGTGGGGTGCGGCCGAGCGCTCGCGCGTGATTGAACCGCCACGGAAGTTTCCGGGGCAGGTTCGCGCTGCGCACCCGCGCCGCACGGTTGTGCGAGTGATCAAGGTGTGCGTGCTTGCGGCAAGCCTCTTGCCTGCTGCGTATCTCTTGAGCACGGTGGATCTGGAATCCGTTCCAAGTTCGGGGCGCGAAGGCGGTGTGGTTGTCGCGGCGAGTGTGCCTGCGCGGGCACTGTCGGTGGGCACCGGGAGGAACGCGGATGTGGAGGACGTGTTCGATTTGCTGGATTCGATGCCGGCGCCTGCGCCGAAGGATGCGCCGATACGCGCGGCGGACGCATACTGCACCGGCTGCTTTGACGAACTCTCCAAGATTTGATGAAGCTGCGCTTACGTTTACTTCATGCTGGTGAACAGCTTGTCGCTGTCTCTGTGAGCTTCATGGTTCTACCGTTGTTGAGTCTGCCAGAGCTTCCGAGTTCGGAGGCGCGGCACCAACCACCGTGAGGATTTCCATGACACTCAGCTTCAAGCGTTCGACTTTCGCCCGTTCCATGCTTGTTCTTGCCGCGGTCAGTGGCGCGATCGCGCTTGCTCCGCTCGCCGGATGCCAGTCGCGCAAGGAGAAGGCACGCGAATCGACGCTTGCGGAGCTTGGCAGCTTCCAGCAGGAGCTTGAAAAGATGCCGGCGCTGATCGATGACACCGTGCAGCGGCTGACACGGGTGACCAGCGGCCAGAACCCCAACCGCGCTGATGATCTGCGCGAGTTCAACAAGTCGCTGGCCACGCTGCGGGAGCGGGCGAACCTGGTGGCGCGCGAGTCGGAACGGGCGCAGGCGGATGCGGGCAAGTACTTCCTTGAATGGACCAAGGAAGTCAATCGCGCTCCGACGGCCGCGCGGCCGGCGATTGATGCGGAGGCGGCTTCGCGCAAGGCCAACTACGACATCGCGCTGGGTTATCTTCAGAATGCCCGCCGGAACTTCACGAGCTTTGTCGACAACCTGAATACCGTGCAGTCGAAGCTCACTGAGAGCCTGAGCGAGCAGTCGGTGATGGGTGTGCAGCCGATGGTTTCGCGGGCGATCAATGACTCGGTAAACACCCGCAACATGATTGATCGGCTTGACGATCAGATCGCCGCGGCGTTGTCTCGTCGGTGATCGTGATGTCTTCTGAAGACTTCAAGGCACTGCCGGGAAACCCGCAGCGCTTTCTTTATGCGCTCCGCCCAGATACCACTCTGCGCGTGATGAACGCCTCTTTCGCCCGGCCGATCCGCAGCACGAAGAGCGTGTAGGTTGTGCCGCCGTCGCCGCGAAGCCGGAGCTGCAGCGCATCGGGCTCCACTGCGCCGCCGCGAGTCTTCACTTCGACGATACCGCCATCGTGCTCGCGGAGCCATGCGCGGATGCGGCGCTCGTTCCAGGGCATGCTTTCGAGGATCGCGAACGATGTGGCCCACTCGTCGGCGGGCGCATGATCGGCGGTGAGCAGCCCGAGGCCCGGGAAGATGGCGCACGCGCCGATCCTTTGGGCCAGCGGGCCGAGGAGCGATGCTCGCTCGATCGCATCATCGGCTTCGATCAGGAATGCGCTGATCTCTCCGACCTCGGGCTCGGTGGGTTCACCGGTGATCGACAGCGCCCGCTCGCCGCGCACTGCCGTCGCACGGACCCCGCCGTCTGCCCGGCCCCGCCCGCCCGCCGCACCCCCCCCGCCCGCCAGCTTTCCGACCCAGACGACCGCCTGCGACATCCGCCCATTCTCGCTGATGAACTCGATCTCCAGAGGCAGATCTGTGTCGATGGCTTCCCGTACCTCTGCCGGGTTCACACCCGGTCCGAGTTTGATCGCGCCGCCGAAGGTGTCAGTTGTCGCACACGACTTGGCTCGGTCGATCACGCCGCGCCAGACTTCCGGGCCGGGGGAGAGGTCCGCCAAAGTGAAGATGCGCCTGCCACCGTCGATGCGCCGCGCTGGGTCGAGATGAAACCAGGGTGCGCTCCACGCATTCGGATCTTCGATGCCCGCGGCACGGGATTGGCAGGAGGCGTTGGCGGCGCACATCCAGGCCCGCACTTCATCAGCATCGACTCCCAGAACCTGAAGCCCCGCGGCACGGAGGGCCATGGCATCGCCACCGATGCCGCAGCAGAGGTCGGCGACTGTGGCCTCGATGCCCGCCGCGGCGGTGAAGCGTGCGGCCTTGTGTCGCGAGACCGCGGCGGAGGAGGCCATCTCAACCCCCGCCGGATCCGCGATGAGACGTGCCGCGACTTCGGGCCCGAACTTTGGCTGGGCTCGACGCCTGGCTTCGGCCAGATCGATCGCCGCGGCGACCAAGTGCGGCGAGTACAGCTTTCGGAGGCGGGCGATCTCGGCGACGGTGCTGGAAGGCGCCGCGGCCGCACGCAGCTCGGCCATCGCTGGCTCCATCAGTCGCTGCCATGTTGCGAGATCCCCGATCATGTCCCGAGCATACTCCTTCTGGTGGCTGGGCCGATGTTGACCACCGCTGCCCACGTGTGCCGATAACTGCCGTATGGGCCGTTGTCTGAAGGCTGTCGATGCGCGCTGCCGACCACCCGTGAGGATGGGGATGGTTACCGCCGCGCTCGCGGGCGGTGCCTGCCTGCTTGCTGGGACGACGGCGAGCGCCCAAAGCCCGGATGCGGATGGGATTGCACGGCCTGAGGGTGCCCGCCGAATCACCCGGATCTTCGATTTCGAGGAGCCGCAGAACCCGCATCCAATTCCGGATGGGTGGGAGCGGGCGATCGACAACCCGCGGGGCAACTTCCGCCGGCCGGGATTCCCGGAGTACAACGAGCCGGCGTTCGAGTTTGGCATGGGTTTCTCGGGCAAGGCGTCGGTGCTCATCTCGACGCGGGGGGGCAGTTCCGCCCTTCGGCTGCGGCCGGGCGAGGTCGCGGTGTTTGTGGACGCCGATTATGCGGTCACGGCCAAGGTCCGGACCTCGGGGCTTCGGTTTGCACGGGCGTTCCTCACGGCCCGTTTTCTGGATCAGAATCTTCATCTTGTCCCGGGTTCTGAGGTTCGCAGCGTGCCCGCGCCGGCGGACACGACGGGGGGCTGGGCCGAGATCACGGTGGAACTTGGCCGCGCCGGGCCCGAGGCGGCGTGGCTTCAGGTCGATCTTGAGCTTCTGCAGCCGGAGCGCTTTCTGCCGATGGATCCGCGCCTGGGCAAGCACGAGATCCGGCGTGAGGATGTCTCGGGGAGCGCGTGGTTTGATGATGTGACGGTGCTGCAGGTGCCGCGGGTTCGGCTGGGCACGAGCCCGCCGGGCAACACGGTGGTTGCGCCCGAGCCGGTGGTGATCGAGGCGGTGGTGCGCGACCTTGGCGGAGATCTGCTCACCGCCAAGCTTTCGGTGCGCAACCTTGAGGGCACGGTTGTCGACACGCTCACCGCGCCGGCGGACCCTGGGGGCAAGGCGCTGCGCTGGTCCCCGAAGCTGCCGGCGTTTGGGTGGTATACGGCAGAACTGGAGATCGCGGCAGATGGCCGGGTGGTGTCGCGCTCGCAAACGCCGTTTGTCTGGCTGTCGCCGGAGCGGGGCACGGGCTATCAGGAACGCCGCCGATTCGGGATCGCGATCGATCCGGAGAACCCGACGCCGGAGTCGCTGATCGCGAACATTGCGGGCCGGATCCGATCGGGCTTCATTATTTTGCCTGCGTGGAACGCGACGTTGCTTTCCACGGAGATCGGTGCATCCACGCCCGGCCGGCGCGAACCGATCGAGCGGTTGCTGCGGACGGGGCAGGAGATCACGCTGCTCATTCCGGGGGCTCCGGCGGATGTGGCCGCGGTTCTGGCGATTGACCCGTCGGAGATGGGAGAGCTTGCCCGGCATGCGCCGGACAAGTGGTTCCAGCCGCTGGGTGAGTTGCTTGACCTGTTTGGGCAAAGGCTCTTGCGGTATCAGGTTGGACCGACCGGCGCGGACGCGTGGTTCTGGGATGCGGATCCTGCCGGGGCGTTGCAGCTGTATCGTGACAGGCTCGCCAAGGTGGTGCCGGGCCCGCAGATCGGCGTTCCGTGGCGGGCTGAGGCCGAGCCGTCGAGCCCGCTGTTTGATCTTGCCGGTCCGCCCCGTGGCCGGGCAGATTTCATAACGCTCAGCATTCCCGTGGGCTTTGACTCGAGGGAGGGCATGCGGCAACTGGCCCAATCGTGGGCCGGGTTGCCGGGCAACCCCGAGATCACCGCGCTGATCGAGCTTCCGCATCCGCTGACGTTTGGGCCGGCGGCGGGCGTTGACGAACTGGCCCGGCGTGCATTGGAGTTCTGGAGCGCCTTCAACACGGGGGACCCGGGGGAGATTCCCAGGCCGACCCGGCTGGCGATCCCTCAGCCGTGGGCGCGGCGAGCGGGTGATGATGCGAGCATTGCACCTTCACCGCTTCTGCCTGTGCTTCGGGAACTGATTTCCAAGCTTGATGGGCGGCGCGTTATCGGGGATTTCCCCAGCCAGCCGGGCGTGCGTTGCCTGATCCTGGCGGCGCGCCGAGCGGATGGCGAGATGACCCGGGGCTGCTTGGCAGCGTGGAATGTTTCGGCTGCCGCGGCCGATGCGTTTGTGGACGTCACCGCGCTGGGATCAGACCTCCATGTGTTTGATGTCTTTGGCAATGAGATTCCAGGGGGCGTGCAGACATTGAACGACCGCTCGGTTGTTCAGCTTACGGAAACGCCGGTGTTCATCGAGGGTGCTGAGCCCTATCTCGCGCTCTTTGCGGCGGGCGCCCGGATCGAGCCGGGCTTTCTGCGGGCCGTGGCGACGGAGCATGAGGGGGCGATCGTGCTGACAAATCCCTGGCCGATCCGCATTACGGGTCAGGTGCAGGTGAAGGACGCGGAGAACTCGCTTCGGCGGCGGGCAGACTGGATGTTCTGGCCGGAGGGAGTGGTGGACTTTGCCGCCGCGCCGGGCGAGACGATCCGGCTGCCACTGACGATCTCGTTCGGGGCATCGCAGATCGCGGGGATCAAGGACCTGTGGCTGGTCGCGAAGGTGCAGGCCGACCGGGATTATCCCCCGATCCGACTGCGTTCGCCGCTGGAGATCGGGCTGGAGGAACTGGATCTGCAGGCGGAGGTCAGCCTGTCGCCGGGACTAGAAGGTCCGGATGCACTGGTGGTGGCATCGGTGACGAACAAGAGCAATCGGAGCCGCGCACTGCGGCTGGAGGCGGCGGCTTGGGGTTACCCCACGCAGCAGCTTTCGATCAGCAATCTGAGCCCTGGGCAGACGGTTTCGCGACGGTTTCCATTCAAGGATGGGGCGGTCAGCCTGAAGGGGCGACGGGTGGTGGTGAGCGTTGCGGATACGGAGGAGGCAGAGCGCCTGAACAAGGCGGTCGTGGTTCCATAACTGGGTAGTGGGTCAGTTTGAACAAGGTGGCACCGGTCTGAAGACCGGTGCGAGATGCAAGCACTGCTCTGGAGAGCAGTTCCGCCAATCGATGCAAGCAAACTGAACCACCACCCATAACTGTGAGCGATTGGGGGACCCGCCGGTCCGGAATGATCGCGTGCGGGACCGAGATTCCCCTGAACAGTTGCATGCAAAGGCAATCGGGTTAGACTGAGTTTCGTCGTCGTCCGTCCAGGCTTTGCCCGTGAGGCTGAGCTGGAGCAAGCCGTGTGGTGGCAAACCACTTTTGAAACATCGCTCGCGGGAAGAGGAGTCCGTCCATGGTTCGTGATTCATTCGTTCGCGCTGCGCTTTGCGCAGCCACGGTGGCCGTCTGCGGCGGAATAGCCGCGGCGGGCCCCGACGTCATTGTCGGGGAGATTTATGGTGTGAGCAACTACGCCTCGGGCGTGTTCTCGATCGGCACGCGGTCGTGCAACGTTGGCGACACGCCGCTGGCGTGGGTCGCGAACACGTCGCAACACCCGGTCATCTCACAGAACATGTACCGGCTGCATCAGGGAAGGTTCACGCAGCTTGGTCAGGCGTGGCTGAAGCACGGTTTTTGTGCACTGCAGGGGAACTTCTGCTCGCCGTGCACCCCGGGCGGGAACTGCTCGGCGCTGTTCCCAGGCTGCTCAGATCCGTACGACTCGGGCCTGAACGGCCAGCAGTCGGGCCTTGGGCCCAAGAGCGAAGTGAACGCGTTCAACGGCGTCTTCCCGTACCCGTGGGTGAACAACGGCAGCGGTTCGGGCGCGGCGTTCAAGCGGCTGGCGGTGGACGCTTCGCTGCTGGGCGTGGGGAGCGCGCAGTACTTTGTCTCGAGCATGTATGTGCAGCCGCAGGATGCGTCATCGGGCAACGGGCTCAACAGCCAGTCGTACCGGGCGTGCAGCACGACGGCGACGACGATTACCTACGCAGCGCTCACACAACAGATGAAGCCCGCGCTGCAGGCATGGAAGGATGCGGACGCGACGGTTCAGATCAGCAACTTTGATGTCCCCG
>JBBRUT010000052.1:0-20986 GCA_038247555.1 Phycisphaerales bacterium
CCCCGCCCCCCCCTATGGCTGACGTTCTTGATCAATCAGAGATTGATGCACTGCTCGCGGCGGTCGATTCCGGCGATGTGCAGGAGGAAGAGGCGAGCGTTCAGATCTTCTCGCGTACGCGGCGGGATCTGGAGCATGTCGAGGTCCGGCCGTACGACTTCAAGCGGCCTGAGCGTGTCAGCAAGGACCAGATGCGTGCGCTGCAGACGCTGCACGAAAGCTTTGCGCGAAACTTCGGTGCTGCGCTGTCGGGCTTTCTACGCACGATCGTGGAGGTGAAGGTCGCCAACTGCGAGCAGATGACGTATGCGGAGTTCATCAGCAGCCTGCCGAACCCGACGAGCTTCAACCTGATCGAGGCCAAGCCGCTCGAGGGGCAGATGTGTCTGGAGATCTCGCCGCTGATTATTTATCCGATCATCGATCGGCTGCTGGGTGGGACGAACGCGGAGCTGTTCATTCCGCAGCGACCGATGACGATGATCGAGACGCGTCTGATCGGCAAGGTGACCTCGCGCGGGTTGTCGGCGATGAGCGAGGCGTGGGCTGGGATCAAGCCTCTGGAGTTTCAGATCGTTGCGACGGAGAGTAATCCGCAACTGGTGCAGATCGTGCCGCCCAACGAAGTGGTGGTGGTGATCGGCTTTGAGCTGAAGATGGCCAACCGTGCAGGCACGATGAACCTGTGCATCCCGTACAACGTGATCGAGCCGATCATGGAGGAACTGGCGAGTCAGTCGTGGTTTAACACGGCGCGACTGGTGAAGAGCGATGCGATGCACCGGAGGATCGCGACGACGCTGAACCAGGCCCCGGTGAGCGTGACGGGGCTGCTGGCGGAGACCACCATCACGATGCGGGACCTGATGGGGTTGTCTGAGGGGGACGTGATCGTGACAGAGCGGCCGGCGAGCGGGCATGTGGTGGTGTCGATCGGAGACCAGAAGCGATTCCTCGCGCACATCGGCCAGTTCAAGGGGCAGAGGGCACTGCGGATCATCCGGCCGATCGGCCCGAATGACCGGGTGTAATCCCGACCGTCGTCTGAGCTCGGTCAGGTGGGGATGCGCCGCTGCGGAGGGGCAAGGTGCCCCGGAGGGATTTTCCGGCTTATTGACCCATTCGGCCCACCGTCCGTACTATCACCGGACATTTTGGTTCTGCTCGCAGTGACTTTTTTGGAAGCGAATGGCATGAAGATGGTTCAAAGCCATGGCTGGTGAGGTGCCCGTGATTTCCGCGGCCGGGATTTTCCCGTTCGCTGTGCACGGCCCCGCGGCAAGCTCGCCCTTGGGCGGGCCTGCCCCCTCCGCACCGGAGGTGGGTATGGCCTGAACCGGGGCGAAGAGCTTCCGGCGGTGGTGCGTCTCCGTGTGGAGGCGTTTCATCGCGGCCCCCGGGGCCACGAGCGTGCGGAACGTTCGTGGTCTTTGTGTTTTTGCGGATATCCAGACAACTCGACATCTCAACACGGCGGGCAGACAAGCATGAGCACTCTCGGAATGAACACACAGGAAATGATGCGCATCCTTGATTCGATCGCGCGCGACCGCAAGATCGACAAGCAGATGCTGGTGCGCGACCTTGAGCAGGCGATGGTTTCGGCCGCGAGGAAGCACTTCAATACGCTGGATGCCGATGAGTTTTCGTGCACGCTGGATCCGATCTCGGGCCAGCTCAAGCTGTTCCGTCATGGCGAAGTGATGGAGATGAGCCCGCAGGAGCTGGGCCGGATCGCGGCGCAGACATTCAAGCAGGTGATGATCCAGCGGTTCCGCGACGATGAGCGGCAGAGCGTATTTGAAGAGTTCTCCAAGCGCGTGGGCGAGATCGCCACGGGCACGGTGCAGCGGTACGAGGGCGGGTCGCTGGTGGTGACGATCGACCGGGCCGAGGCGTTCATGCCGCGGAGCGAGCAGATCCCCGGCGAGCAGTTCCAGCCGGGTGACCGGGTGCGGTGCCTGCTCCTGGATGTCCGCGATGTGGGCAACCAGGTGAAGATCGTTCTGAGCCGATCGCACCCTGACTTCATCAAGCGTCTGTTCGAGGTCGAGGTTCCGGAAGTTGCCGAGCGCATCATCGACATCAAGGCGATGGCCCGCGAGGCCGGCTACCGAACGAAGATCGCGGTGTCGAGCGTTGATTCCAAGGTTGATGCGGTGGGCGCGTGCGTGGGCGTTCGCGGCAGCCGCATCAAGAACATCGTCGATGAGCTCAACGGCGAGAAGATCGACATTGTCCGGTGGAACGAGTCGAGCCAGATCCTGATTCAGAATGCGCTCAAGCCGGCGGAGGTCGCGGAGATTTCGCTGTGCTTTGAGCTTGGCCGCGCGACCGTGGTTGTGCGGGATGACCAGTTGAGCCTGGCGATCGGCAAGCGCGGGCAGAACGTACGGCTGGCGGCGCGGCTGACGGGCTGGGATGTGGACATCCTGACACCCGAAGAGTTCAACAAGGGCCTGGAGACGCTGCAGACCACGCTGCTCACGGTTGAGGGCATCACCGAAGAGATGGTCGATCGTCTGGCTGCGCTGGGCATGATCAGCGTGTTCGACATCGAAGAGGTCGGCGCCGATGTGCTGCAGAACGAGCTGAGCGTCAGCGATGAGCAGGGCGCGGCGATGGTCAAGGCGTGCGCCGAGCGCGCGAAGACCGTGGCCGCGGAGCAGCAGAAGGCCAAGGAAGAGGCGGAGAAGCGGCGTCAGGAAGATGTCGCGGCGACGGCCGGGCTGCTGAGCGGGCTGGGCGGCATCGGCGGGGATGCCAGCGGCGCGGCGGTTGCGCCGGTGACGGCGGAAGACGACGCCCGCGCGGCGGACATCCTGGGCGGGGCGTGAGGTTGAGTGGACTCTCGCGCCGGGCTGGACCGGGCGCAGATGGCCTTAAGCATTTGGCCTTGAAGTGAATCGGGACCGGACTGGGCATTCGTGAAGGGCTGGAGAAGCAGTTGGCTAAGAAGCGGATTTCAGAAATCGCGAAAGAGCTCGGCGTCCCGCCCAAGGCGGTCGTCGACAAGTGCCTGGCCGAGGGAGTGCCCAGCGATGGGCCCAGCGGCGTGAAGGGGCACATGAGCACGGTCTCGGCCGGCCTTGAGGCCAGCATCCGCGAGTGGTTCAGCGCGGGCGTTGCGGCCAGTGCGATTGAGACCACCTCGCACGTTGACGTGGAGGCGCTGCGCGCATCGCCCAAGCGGACGAGCCGGTCGCGCGGCAAGAGCAAGAGCGAAGGCGGGGAGACCGATGGCGGCGGGATCGCCACTGTTGAAGCTGAAACAGCGACCGAGAAGACTGAGCCGCGACGCGCGCGGCGTCCGGGCGAGGCGGGCGAGGATGGGGATGCCGCGGGCCAGAAGCCCGAGGGTGAGCAGCCTGACGCGTCGGCCGAGGAGTCTGCGATTGCGCTGGCGCCGGTTGCCCCGGCGACGCCGGTGGCGCGTGTAGAGGCGCCTGCTGCGGCGACGGAAGAGCCGCCGGTTCAGACCAAGGCGGTGCACCTTGAGAAACCGGCCCAGCCGCCGGCGCATGTGCCGCGACCGGGCCCGGTGGTAAGGCCGGCTCCGATGAATGTCCCGGTGCGGCCGAAGATTGTTTCGCCCGCCGGACCGAAGCTGGAAGTGAAGCAGCAGATCCGGCTGTCGGGGCCGAAGGTTGTTCGTATTGAAGCGCCGGAGCCTGTCGAGAAGCCGCGGGCGCGACGGGATTCTGGCGGGTATGAGGGCGGTCCTCCGCGAGCAGGGGCTGGCGGCGGAGGCGTAGGAGGTGGCAGTGGCGGTGGTGGTGGAGAAGAGGACGGCGGCCGGAGCCCGCGCCGGAACACGGCGCGGAAGAAGCCGGGCGGACCGGCACCGGCCATCGATCCGGCGCGCGGCGGAGTGCCGGCGCGTCGTCGCGGCAAGGCCGGCGAGGAAGCCGCGCAGGCCGGCGGCATGTGGCGCGAGCAGGATCTGATCGAGCGGGAGGCAAGGCTGTCTCGCGCTGGCGGGTTCCTCAAGGCGCGTCGCCAGCAGCTTCGGCGGCAGGAGCAGTCGCACCCGCACGAGCGTGCGGCGAGCGCGGCGGAAACCGGCGGGCGGGTGCAGATCGCTGCGCCGTTCACCGTCAAGGACCTGTCATCGACAACCGGCGTCAAGGCGTCGGAGATCATCAAGAAGTTGTTCCTGCAGGGTGTGATGCTCACGGCCAACTCGGCGATGGAGCCGACAGTGGCTTCTAACCTGATGCTCGAGTTCAATATTGAGCTTGAGGTGATCGAGGCCAAGACCGCCGAGCAGATCGTGTCCGATCAGTTCACGGATCGCCAGCCGGTCGATGTCCGCGGGCGCGGCCCGATTGTGACGATCCTGGGTCACGTCGACCATGGCAAGACGAGCCTGCTCGACCGGATTCGCAACGCGAACGTGGCGGCGGGCGAGGCCGGCGGCATTACGCAGGCGACCAGCGCCTTCCGGGTGCCGGTGACGGTCGGCGGCGAGACGAAGAACATTGTGTTCCTGGATACGCCGGGCCACGAGGCCTTCACGGCGATGCGTGCACGCGGCGCGGCGATCACCGACCTGGTGGTGTTGGTGGTGTCGGGCCCTGAGGGCGTGATGCCGCAGACGATCGAGTCGATCAACCACGCGAAGGCGGCGGGCGTGCCGATTGTCGTCGCGCTCAACAAGATCGATCGCCCCGACGCCACCGAGGCGAAGGTGAACCAGACGTTGTCGCAGCTCGCCGAGGCGGGGCTCAACCCGCGTGAGTGGGGCGGCGATGTCGACATCATCCGCACCAGCGCGACCAAGGGCACGGGCATCGACGAACTTCTGGAGAATCTCGACTTTGCCGGGCAGGTGCTGGATCTGAAGGCCGACTACGGCGGCCCGGCGCGTGGCACGGTTGTTGAGGCGAAGGTGGAGGAGGGTCGTGGGCCGACCGCGAATCTCATCGTCCAGGACGGCAACCTGCACGTGGGCGACTTTGTGGTTGTCGGCCGGGCCTTCGGGCGCGTGCGCGACATCATGGACGACACGGGAAAGCGGCTGAAGGAAGTCGGCCCGGGAACGCCTGTGCGGATCTCGGGTATCGACATGATCCCGAACGCGGGCGACAAGTTCTACATCGTCGACACGCTCAAGCAGGCGCAGGAGGCCGCGGAGCAGCGCCGGGAGCGCGAGCGAGAGACCTCGCTGGCGCAGCCGAAGGTGACGCTCGACAGCCTGCTGACGCAGATGAAGGATCAGACGGTCAAGGAGATCCGCGTTGTTGTGAAGGCGGACGTGCAGGGTTCGGTCGATGTGCTCAAGCACGAGATCGAGCGGGTGGGCACGAGCGAGGTGAAGATCCGCGTGCTGCACGCGGCCGTGGGCGGCATCAGCGAGAGCGACGTGCTGCTGGCGGATGCGTCGCGGGCGATCATTGTCGGCTTCAACGTCATCACGGTGGGCAAGGCCCGCCAGCTGGCCGAGGCCAAGGGCATCGAGATCCGCACGTACGACGTGATCTATGAGCTGACCGACGACATCCGAAAGGCGGCTTCGGGCCTGCTGGAGCCGGAGATCCGCACGCAGATCATGGGCCACGCGGATGTCCGCGCGGTGTTCAAGATCTCGAAGGTTGGCACGATCGCGGGCTGCTTTGTCACCGACGGCGTGGTGGAGCGCGATGCGCTCATCCGCGTGACCCGCAACGGCATCGTCATCGAGAACGACCGCCGGCTGGAGCAGCTCAAGCGTGTCAAGGATGACGCGAAGGAAGTTCGCGCGGGCCTGGAATGCGGCATGAAGATCGTCGGGTACGACGACATCAAGGAAGGCGACGTTCTGGAGTGCTACAAGAAGATCGAGATCAAGCGGACGCTGTGAGATGGTGTCGCAGCGGAAGGCAGAGAAAGCAGGGATCAGTAAGCAGAGCACGAAACAGCAACGCCGGATCGCTGCTTGCTGACCACTGCTTCTTTCATCTCCCATGAAGATCGGCATCCTCCAGTTTGAGATGGAAGTTCCGGAGAGTCAGTCTCTCAAGGACAAGCGGAGGGTGGTGAAGTCGATCAAGGATCGGCTTCACCGCGAGCACATGGTCAGCGTCGCCGAGGTCGGCTCGCTGGAGATCTGGAACCTTGCAACGATGGGCCTGGTGTGTGCTTCTGCCGATGGCGCCTACCTGAACAGCGTGCTGGCGACGATTGTCGACAAGCTCAACGCCTGGCCGGATGCAAAGTTGTCGTCGTACGCGGCGGATGTGATCGACGCGGAACAGTCCCTGCCGGAAACCGATGAAACCGGTGCGCCCCTGTGGACGCCCGAGGAACGACGCGGCAACGAAGAGGCCGCCTGACCAAAGGACCCATGAGCAAGCGACTCCAGCAAATCCAGGCGACACTGCTCCGGGCGCTTCAGGAGGAGATCGGGCGGGGGCTGCATGATCCGCGTGCGGGCGGCTTGATCACCGTTACCGGCGTGGATGTTTCGCCCGATCTCAAGAACGCGACGGTGCTCGTCTCGGTGCTCCCCGATTCCAAGCAGAACCTGACGATGCACGCGCTGCGGGCGGCGGCCAAGCATCTGCGCCGACGGATCAGCGACAAGGTCTCGATGAACGAGGTGCCGGAGTTGACGTTCAAGACCGATGAATCGATCAAGAAGCAGGCGGAGATTCTGTCCGCGTTTGCGAAGATCCGTCAGGAGCGGGATGAATCTCCCGCGAAGGACGACGCCGCGGCGGATGAAGACGAGCAGGGGGATCGGCAGTGACCAGCCAGGAGATGCCCCGCGAGCTTGTCGCGCTGCTTAAGCAGCTTCGGGCGGAGTATCCGCAGGCGCTGGTGGTCTCGGCGGAGTGTTCGCCGATCGACCCGGCCGAGCCGCTGCTGGGGCACTTTGTGCGGGCGTTTCTGATGTGGGAATCGACGTCGGCGAAGGCGGCGACGGCGATGAAGCGGATCGAGCAGTCGGTAGTGGATTTCAACGAGCTCCGGGTGTGCATGCCCGGCGAGCTTGTGCGGCTGATGGGAGAACGCTACCCCCGGGTTGAGGAACGGGCCCGGCGATTGCGGAGCGCGCTCAACGGGATCTACACGCGCGAGCACAGGGTGAGCCTTGAGCGTCTGGGGGAGATGTCCAAGCGAGAGTCGCGCGAGTATCTGGAAACTCTGGAATCGACGCCGCGATATGTCGCGGCGAGGGTGGCGCTGGTGGGGCTCTCGGGGCACATGGCGCCGATTGACGGGAGGATGCTGCGGCGGCTGGTGGAGCGGCACATAGTCGAGGCGGATGCGACGCCGGAAACTGCCGCGGCCTCGCTGGAGCGGAAGGTCCGCGCGGCGGAGATGCCCGAGTGCTACGCCCTGCTGCAGGCATGGTCGGATGACGGGGCTCACGAAGTTGCGGAGGCCGCACGCGTGCCCGCTCCGGCGGGCGCGAAGCCGGAGCCACGAAAGCCCGGGCCCAAGCCCAAAGACATGAAGCCCAAGGGCAGGCCCGAGGCGAAGAAGTAGGATTCGCGCGGGGCACACGCTGGTGTGCCGCGCATTGTCGCGGAGGACGTGAACTTGGCCGGCCATAACAAATGGAGCAAGATTCGTCACCGGAAGGCGATCGTTGATTCACGCCGGAGCAAGGTGTGGACCAAGTGCATCAAGCTGATCATGGTCGCGGCGAAGCACGGGGGGATGGACCCGGGGATGAATCTCGCGCTGCGATACGCGATCGATGAGGCGCGGTATGCGAATGTGCCGCGGGACACGATCGAGCGGGCGATCAAGAAGGGCGCGGGGGAGCTTGGGCATCAGGACTTTGAGAACGTGCGGTACGAGGGGTATGGGCCGGGCGGGTTTGCGGTGGTGGTCGAGGCGCTGACCGACAACCGGACTCGGACAGCGGGGGATGTGCGGCTCGCGTTCACCAAAGTGGGCGGGAACATGGGCGCATCGGGCTGCGTGAGCTACATGTTCGACACGCGGGGCGAGGTGTACATCAAGCCCGAGGGCGTGGATGCAGATAAGCTGATGGAGGATGCCATCGAGGCGGGTGCGAGGGATGTCGAGGCGCCAGAGGCGGGCGATGCGCCGTGGTGCGTGCTGACCGAGCCCGCGGACTTCGCGAAGGTGAAGGATGCGATCGAGAAGGCCGGGTACACGATCGAGCAGGCGTCGATTGTGCTTGCGCCGACCAACACCATGATGCTTACCGGCGAGATCGCTCAGCAGGCGATGAAGCTGGTCGACCTGCTGGAAGACAGCGACGATGTGCAGAAGGTGTACACGAACTTTGAAGTGCCCGAGGAAGAGCTCGCTGCGGGGGACTGACGGTCGGCAACGGGGAGCGGGCGATTACACAGTTGCTGACTGGCGCCACGCGTCGAGCATCTGTGCCGCGGCGGCTTCGGGCTGCGGAAGCGACCGCAGATCGGCGATGATGTGGCCCGCGAACTCGGATGTGGCAAGGGCCACGGAATAGGCCAGCAGATCGAGCCTGCCTTCGCGCGAGCCGGGGATGACTCGTCCGCCGCCGACGGTTCGAGAGACATCAGAAAAGCGGGCGGAGGCGAGTCGCTTGCCAAGTGAGGAAACCAGTGATGCGGGATCGAGGCCCGCGACCAGAGCCGCGGCGGGATCGACACCGATTCCGATTGCGGGTTCGATCGCTGGGTCCGTTGGCCGCGCTGGGATGGCATGATCGACGATGCGGACGCCCGCACGATCCGCGGCGGCCGCGAGGGTGGTAAGCGCTTCGCGAGAGATCTCGTCTGGCAGCATGGTGCTGACAACCGGGAGCGTGAACGTTCCGGAGAGAGCGCCCCGGACGAGCAGGGAGAGTTCCGCGGCCAGTTCGATAGCCCCGAGCATCGCGGCCATCGCGCGGTCGAGGTGGGCCAGATCGGTGAAGTGCTCAGCGGGAATCCAGAGATCGAGGCCCGAGAGGTTCAGCCCCTCGCGACGGATGATCGCGGCGACATCGCGGCGTGCGGAGCGGTCGAGCTCGCGCGGGCGGACGCCGGCGGCAGTTGCGCCGGGCTGCACGGCGGCGAAGCCGGTAGCGCGTGCCCAGGGGATCTGCTCGCGCAGCGTCGGGCCGGCGGGGCCGGCCGGTGTGAGGCCGTGCAGCGCGAGACTGAGCGGGGGCGAAGCGAGCTGGGGTAGGGACATGCCGCGGATTATTGCTGCGGTTGAGGCTTGGAAGTGTGGGACGCGCTGGAATCGTGCGAAATGGCACTCGGCGACTGCGACGATGCCGATCAAAGTCCCGGTAGTGGGTCAGTTTGAACAAGGGGGCACCGGGCTTGAGACCTGTGCGCGATGCAAACACTGCTCTGGAGAGCAGTGCGACGAGAATCAAGCAAACTCACCCACTAGCAAACTCCCGAATCACCGGAACGCACTACGATCGAAGCATGAGCAACTGGAGAGCGTTCTGCGAGACCGTGCACATCGTGGCCCTGGCGATGTGGCTGGGGTTTGTGGTCGCGGCGGGGACGTTTGCGGCGACGGTGTTCAGCGTGACCAAGGCGCTGGATCCGCGGCTGCCGGGGTATGAGGCCTACACGGGAGAGCACTACCTGATCGTCGGCGGAAAGATGGCGCAGACAGTGTTCTTCGTAACGGATGTGGTTCAGTTTGCGTGCTCGCTCGCGGCGGTGGTTTCGCTGATTGTGATTGTGGGAGCGGCTCGCAACGAGGCTCGTCGGCTTGCGATCGTCGTGCGTACATCCGCGGTGATTATCGCGCTGGCGGCGGTTGCCGCGCTGCTGCTGGTGGTGAATCCCAAGCTGATCGCCGCGACATCGGCATACTGGAAGGCGGCGAAGGCGGGGGACATGGAGGCGGTGGGAGTGCACAGGGCCATCGCGGCGGACACGCACCCGTACGCCTCGGCGCTGATGGTGACAGTGGCGATCATGGTGCTGCTGGCGATTGTGTCGGCGGTGTGGAGCATCGCGCGGCCGCATGTGCCGGTTGCGACGGCGCGAGCGGTGGATCGCCTTCCCGAGCCGGCACTGCTGCGGGGCCGGCGCGCATGAGCCGCACACCCGCGAAGGCTGCCGATGATCTTCCTTTTGAACTGCCCAAGGTGACGGCGGCTGAACGACGGCACGCGGCGGGGCTTCTGGCCGCGCTGGCGGAGGCGTACCCCGATGCCCACTGCGAGCTTGACTATCGCACCCCGCACGAGCTGCTCGTAGCGACGATTCTGTCGGCGCAGGCGACGGATGTTGGCGTGAACAAGGCGACGCCCGCGCTGTTCAAGGCGTTCCCGATGCCGGCGGATTATGCGGCGAGCTCGCCGGAAGCGATCGAGCCCTACATCCGGACGATTGGTTTGTTCCGCAACAAAGCCAAGTCGGTACACGCGGCGATGAAGGATGTTGTTGAGAGGTATGGGGGTGAGGTGCCGCGAACGATGGCTGAGCTGGTGACGCTGCGAGGCGTCGCAAGAAAGACGGCCAACGTGGTGCTTGGCAACGCGTATGGGATCAACGTTGGATTCGTGGTCGATACGCACATCGAGCGGCTGGCCAAGCGGTTCGGGCTCGCCGGGGCGGATTCGACCGTGCAGCGGGTGGAGCGGCGGCTGATGGCATTGTTTCCGCGCGAGCGGTGGTGTGAGGCCTCGCACACGCTGATCTGGCACGGTCGGCGGGCGTGCAAGGCGCGGGGGGCAGCGTGTTCAGGCCACCCGATTTGTGCGCAGTTTGGGAAGGCCTGCGAGCTGCGGGTCCTGGTGACCGCAAAGGCCAAACTCATCACGAACAAGAGCCGATCCAAGATGCAATAGCGGGCAGGGTGGCTCGTTCAACTGTCAGCGGAGCGTGCACGTTTGGCGATGGATGGAACCAGAACCACCGGCGATGGCGGCTACGGCTCTCAGGGGCCGGAGGTGGCCGCGTTGCTGGAGGCGGCCTCCAAGGGCGATGAGCGGGCATGGAGGGCGATCGTCGATCTGTATGCGCGCAGGGTGTATGCCCTTGCCAAGTCCAGATTGGGACGGGGGCAGGGGCGAGCAGGAGGAGCGGGGAGCGTGGCGGGGGGCATGGGTAGAGGGTCGAGCGGCTTTGGTGGAGTGAACGGTTGGGGAGGGTGCGAGGTGGCGGAGGAGGTCACGCAATCCGTGTTTGTCACAGTTGCGAGCAAGCTTGGGAACGGCGGGTACACGGAGAAGGGGCGATTCGAGGCATGGCTGTTCAGGGTGGCGATGAACCGGATCCGGGATGAGGCTCGCAGGGCCAAGCGGCATGCGGAGACATTTGACGGCGAACTGACCGCGCAGACGCAGGCCGCTGAGGGGATGGAGAATGAAGCTGATGCCGACCGCTCGGCGGGGTTTGCGGCCTTGCGAGCGGCGATGGGACAACTGGGGGATTCGGATCGGGAAGTGATCGAACTGCGACACCACGCGGGGCTCTCGTTCAAGCAGATTGCGGAGTTGCTGGAAGAACCACTGGGTACGCTGCTGGCGCGGCATCACCGGGCGCTTCGGAAGTTGAAAGACCTTTTGACCACGGGTGGGGCCGCGACGGCATTTGCCGGGCTGAGCGGCGGGGAATAAACCATGAAGAACGACAAAGTCACATCTCATGTTCCTGATCCGGATGAGATGACTCCCGCGGACCTCATCGCGATTGCCGCGCTGCTGGATTCGCTGGGCTCTGCCGATCGCGACTCGATGCCGGTGGGCATGGCGGAGCGCATCGCGGCGACATCGGCGGGTGCGATGCTGCACCCGGATGCGGCTGATTCGGCCGAAGAGATCGCCGCGATTGCACGCACGGTTGAAGTGGAGCGCGAGCTTGTGCCCGCGGGGCTTGAGCAGCGGGTGTTCGAAGCGAGCCGGGGTGAGCTGGCGGGAGGCACGAAGCTGAAGCTCTCGGGCGAGGGGAAGCTGCCCAGCCGTGTGACGGTCCGTCCGGCTTGGTGGCGTGGCGGGGCGACGAGATTGGCCGCGGCAATGGCGATCGTGAGCGCGGGCGCATTGGTGTTTGTGTCGCTTCGACAAGGCGGCGAGGCGCTGGAGTCGACGGGGACTGATGTGAAGGTGCTTTCGGCCTCGTTTGATTCGGAGATGGCCGAGTTCTTTGACTTGCTGGAATCGGCACCGGGCACCGGCGCAACCGAGACCGGGATGCTGAACGATCACTCGATCACGGATCAACTGCTCGAATGGGAGTCGCTGTGATGAAGAGGTACGCGTGCATGGTGGTGCTGGCCGCGGCGTCGATGGTGGGAACCGCGATTGCGCAGCCCGAGCGGGCAGGCGGCGGAGAGCGTGCGCAGCCGCAGAGCGAGGGCCCTGCCGGCGGCAAGGCGGCGCTGCGCGAGCGGATCGAGCAGCGGCGAGAGCAGTTGCGTCGATCGCAGGAGCGCATCGAGCTGGCGATCAAACTGATGGATGAGGGCGCGACGATCGACCGGCTCCGTGAGGAGTACCCGGAGTTTTTCCGCTTAGCTCGCGGTGGGGCTGGCGCCGAGGGGCCGGATCCGCTTGATGGCCCGCCGGGGGCCGGGATGGGTGGGGGCCGGCGGCCGGGGATGCGCGGCGGCGATGGCCCGCAGGATGAGCGGGGCGTGCTTGATGGCCCCGAGCGCTTTGAGCGGGGCGGACCGGGAGGGGCGGAGGGCCCACCCGGCGGCGACCGCGGACGGGACCGCCCCGTGGCGGATCGCCCGCCGACTGATGAGGAACGGGCGGCGATGCGAGAGTTTCTTCGCGTGGGCCAGCCGCGGCTGTTTGAAGCGTTCCAGGAACTGGAAGAGCGGGACCCAGAGGAAGCGAAGCGCAAGCTTGTGGAGATGTTTCCGCGTGTCCGGCCTCTGCTGGAGATGCGGCAGAAAGACCCGCAGATGTTTGAGCTTCGGATGAAGGATCTGCGGAACGGACGGGAGGCGATGGAGTCGGCGCGATGGCTGGCGCAGCAGGAGCAAGAAGGCTCGGGTGCGGGGAGTGATGACCGGGCGAAGCGCCGCGAATCGATGCGGGCGGCGCTCTTGAACCAGTTTGATGCACGGACGGAGATCCATCGGCGCGAGCTGGAGCGTCAGAGTGAGCGGCTGACGTTGGCGAGAGCGGACCTTGAGACCCGTGCCGCCGAACGCGATAGATCGATCGAGCTCGAAATGGCCAAGATGATCGAGCGGGAACAGGAACGCCTTCGGCGCGGCGATGGGCCAGACGATTCGCCGGAGCAGGGGCGCAGACCGGGCCGCCGGGGCGATCGCGGAGACCGATGATCAGGAGACGATCGAGCCGGTGGGGATGTCCTTGTCGAGCGTGAGCACCACGACCTGGCGCTCACCGCCGGCTTGAGCGGCATCCTTGGGGACATCGCTCGCGGCGAGGAGCATGCCGCGGGATTCTTCGCCGCGGATTTTGCGGGGGGCGAGGTTGGCGACGATCACGATCAACTTGCCGACCATCTGCTCGGCGGTGTACTGCGCGCGGATTCCTGCACAGATCTGGCGCGGCGTGCCGGATCCGTCATCGACCTGAAGCTTGAGCAGGCGGTCGGCGGAGGGGTGGTTCTCCGCCTTGACGACGCGTGCGACCCGCAGATCGACCTTGGCGAACTCGTCGAACTGGATCTCGGGCTTGGCGACTGCGCCGGGCGCGAGGGGCAGAGCGGGAGCAGAGGCGGGTGCGGTGGGAGAGGGGGCGGAGGGAGGTGGGGGGGTTGGGTCGGCCATGGCAAGTCTCTCTATTTGTACGCGATCAGGCGCGGGTCGGCCGACGCGGGAGAGCGACTGTACGGCGGTCAGCGTCGGCTTTCCGCAGCCGAGGGCGGGGAAGCGGCTGCCGAACCGGCCGACGGGGGCAAGGACCATGTGCCGCCGCGCCAGAGCGTTGCGGCGGGCTCGACGCGGTAGGTTGCGGCAAGCTCATCGGGGTCAAGGTCGCGCAGGGGCGCGCCGCCATCGACGACTGTCTGGGCGACCCATGACCGCTGCACGCCGTGCAACAGGCTCGACTCGAGTCGCAGCTGGTAGAGCAGTTCCTGCTGGGGGAGCTTCGGCCCGGGTTTGCCACCGCACTTTGCGCACAGACGCACACCCGCGGCGGACTTGGTGAAGCGGCGGTTCTTACACTCGGTGCAGGTGGGCCACTCCGCCATCAGTCGCCGCACACGTGCGGCCCCACCGCTCATTCCGCCGGGGCTGAGAAGCCGTTCGGTGCGGTCGAGAAGCTGCGAAACTTCGGGCTTCTCAAGAAGCTTGACCGCTCTCCGGCCTTCGCCGATGCGGATGAGCCCCAGCGCGGTGGCGAGCTCGAGCGCTGCGGGATCCGCAGCGATCGACCTGCCAGCGGAGGAGGGCGTGGTCCCCTGAGTTCCATCCCATCCAAGGGATGAGGCGATTGCGCGGAGCCATCGCTTCTCCGAATCATCGGCGGCGATCGACGCGAGCGCGAGGCAGACACTGATTCGGATGTCGGCACCGGTGGGCGCGGGGCGATTGTTCGCTGAAGGGGCATTGGGAGGCGTGGACTTCGCAGTCTCGTAGGCGAGTACGAAGAGCGTTCGCGAAAGAGCTCGCGCGGTGGGGTCGCCGGCTTGCACGGCGAGTTCCTCGCCCAGCTCAAAGTATGCCCAGGGGGTTCGTGGGTCGAGAGCCGCGAGGCGATCGGCCAATAGTTGGCCAGAGAGCGCGGTCCCCGTCGCGACGTTTGGCTGAGCGGCGGGTGTCGCCGACTGCGCCGGAAGATCCTGCGGAGGTGTTGGCGCGGGAGAGGCAGGCTCGGCGGGAGGAGATGGGCCCGGCTGAGAAGCATCGGTCGCCTGGGCGGCCACGGTCGAAGCGAGGAGAACCAACTGCGTGAGGAGGATGAGGGGCCTCAGAGTGCACCCCCTGCGTTCTGGTCAAAGCGGAGAAGCCAGAGCTCGAGGATGGCCATCTCGGTTGCGAACAACTGATCAAACACATGGGTGGAACCGCGGCGCGCCGTCTGCATGCGATTGATGACTGACTCGATGCCTTTGGAGGCGGTGGGCTTCTCGCCACAGACCACGTACGCCATGGCCTCGGCGATACTGACCTGCTCGGCAGCGAAGGCCTGCACCGGGCCGCTGGCAAGGGTGCGGCGGCCGGTACGTCGACGGTCGATCTGATCGAGCTGGATGGGAGCGCTGAGCACCGGGGCGACTGCATCGGCCTCTGCGCGGACGGCGGTCCAGAGAAGCTCTGACCCGCGGTTGGCACCCTCGGCCGCGGCACCTGCGCCGCGTGCGGATTCCTGTCCGGCAGCGCGGAGGTAGGAATCGGCGATGAGCACGGCGTAGTGCTCAAGCGAGGCCTCGGTGGTTCCGGTGGCCAGCATGCCCAGCAGCCGTTCGACCAGCGCCCTGCGGATGGCGAGTTCCCAATCAGGGTCGGTCATCGGCGGAAGTGCCTGCCGAGTGATGCGCTCCATCATGTCGGCGGTGGTTCTGGTGCGGGGGGCGAGGGGAAGCTCATCGAGCGCTGCGATGACAACGGTGGATTCATCCGCCCACTGCCCGGCGATGCGTGCGGCGGCATACCGGACCTGCATCGGCGAGCCGATGACCGCCTCCTGCACGAGCAGCGAGGCATCGACGGTGCCGATTGGTCGGCCCGAGCGTTCGAGCTGGGCAAGGAGTTCGAGCCGTGCAGGGATGCTGCGCTCGGCTGCGAAATAGCGCTCGGCCCAGGCGCCATCTGCGCCGCTTCCCGTGACATCGAAGGTGATGACGTTGGTGCCAGTCGCGGCGGCGGAGAGGCCTGCGCCGATCTGCAGCACGACGGCGCCTTCTCGCAGGAGAGATTCCGCCGCGGCGCGTTCGCCGCGCCAGAGCAGGCGTGCGGCTTCATTCAGGCGCGCGGCCGCGGCGGCGTTGCGGAGAGAATCGATGACGCCGGTCGTCGGCGGGAGGACGCGGAGAGCACCAGCGGCGTCGACCCAGACTTGCGATGCACGCTCGCCGCCGGCTGATTCGATGGACCATGCCTGCGCGAACCTCGCGCGCAGTTGTGAACGGGCATCGATCGCCGGATTCACGGAGAGAATCATCGACGCATCGACGCCTTCGGCGCCGGACTTGCTGGCGATCGCCGAGGTTGCCACACGCAAGTCTGCATCGCTCACTCGCGAGTCGCGAAACCAATCCAGCAGCCGCGGGCGGGCTGGACCGCCGGATCTCCATTTGATGTGTGAGGCGATCGCTCCGATCGCTTCGAACACACCAAGGTCTTCTTCGGGCTCTTTGGCGCCGGTCAGAATCGCTTCGAGCCCATCGGCGAGCATCCGCTCGAGCGAGTTGTCATCCGAGGCGAGGGCGGAGCAGGCTTGGATCCATCGCTTGATCGCGGCGGTGCTGCCTCCGGGGCCGACGGCAGACTCTCTGACGGAGGTTCGTGCCTGCGGGTCTGTCAGCAGCAGCGTGGGGATGCGGCGTGCGGCGAGAGTTGCGCCCGATTCGAAGGTCGATTCGAGCGTCGGACGGCTTTGACCGAGCGACGTATCCAGCGCGGCGGAGTTCATCGCCACGAGCCGCGTTGGGAGATCTCGCTCGCGGGTCAGGCGGGTGAGCAGACCGACGGACCAGGCAGCGGGCCATACTTCATCGACGTGCATGGGTAGACGCTCGCCGGACTGGGGGCGGTCGATGGCTTCTGCAGGGCTTGACGCCGTGGACAGTCGAAGGGAAGGAGCAGCGATGAGCTTGTGCAGGGCGGTCTGAGCTTCAAGCGAGGAACTCATGGCGTAGAGGCACTCGATCACCGCATCGTCGCAGGCTCGCCGAGTGCTGGCGTCGTATGCCGCCCACCAGTCCGCGAGTTGCCTCAGGATCGGCTCGAGTGTGGCCACGGTTGCGGCCGGATCCGTGCGAGCGAGCGGTGCCGCGTCGCGCAGATCCTTAAGGGTCTTTCGGGGATCGACCATGCTGCCGCGGGGCGCACGGGCACGTCCTGCTGCCGCGACCGGAGCCGATGGTTCAATCGTCGCGGCGGCGGATGCGGCCTGCGCAAGCTCTGCGGCCTGCGTGTCAACCGCAGGGGGAGCAGCGGCGGTGATGGCACCGGTCGGGCCCGCGGCGGCAGCGCCACCGGCAACGGGCACTGGCGCCGTCGGCCGGGCCGCGAACACGATAATGGCCGCGATGACGAGCCCGATCATGGCGACAGTGATGACCGCTGCGCCGACGATGAACTTTGCGGCATCATCACCGCTGCGGCGTCGGGGGGTAAAGTTATCGCGGACGGTGGAGTCGGGCGAAGGCGTGGGGGGGCGTTGCCCACCAGCAATGCTTGACGGTGATGTGCCCCGATCATCTTCGAGTCGGCGGGCTTCATCTTTCCAGCGAGCCGCGAGATGATCGCGCACACGGGGGTCCAGCAACTGGGCCGCGGCGGCGTGCAGCGCCAGGCGAACTTCATCGGCTTCGGGGGTGTCCCCCTCGGCGTGCGAGGCCACGCGATCAAGCTGCTGCTGCAGCGACGCCTCGACAGCTTCGCGTGTGCAGCTTCGCGGATCGAGCCCAAGCAAACCGAACGCGCCGAGCGCGAGCGCATCGGCACCGAGGTACTTTCGGATGCTGGCCTGGGTATCGTGCATCAGCGTGCCCCCTGCGGCTGAGCCGGCGCATCGGCGGTGACACCGCGATCGAGTTCGAGGATCTTCTCGCCCCAGGGCGCGGGCCCGAAGGAAGGAAAGAGTGCACGGTGCTGATCCAGCAGTTCGCGGGCGCGAGCGGGTTCGAGCCGTGCGATCAAACGGAGCGCGTGGTACCGGGCCTCGAACCATGAATCTGAGCCGGAGAGCGCGGCCGAGAGCAGAACGCTCCAGCTTTCGAGAGAAGATCGATGATCGCCGGAGGCCTCGGCGGTGATGGCAAGCCGCCGCAAGGACTCGGCGGTGTTGGGAGAGGCCTTCAGGATGAGGCGATCCATCCGCAGGGAGAGATCGCGCATGGCTTCATCGCCGCCGCCGGCTTCGGTCCCGCCCGAATCCCGCCAGATCACAAACGAGGCATCGGCAACTACCGACTGCACGCCGATGAGCGCGGTGCTGGTGGAGCTAGTTGAGTCACCGCTCATCCGATCGATCAGGCGAGCGCCGTAGAGCACGACGGTCTTTGCAGTTTCGGATCGGACCTGCTCAGTCTTGGCATCGCGGAACTGCGTCGCGGCGCGACGATACAGAAGGCGGTCGGCAGCGGGGGCGAACTCGCGCTGCGCTGCGGGCATGTCGGAGAGTTTCTTCGCCGCGACGATCGCCGGGTCCTCCTGCCCGCGTGCAAGCGCGATCTGGAGTTCGCGGTAGGTCAGTTCCGCTTCGTGTTCGTCAACGGATACGCCGGTGATCGAAGCCAGCGTGCGGATGAGCTCCAACGTGGACTGCGCACGGTCGGCATCCGGGGAAGAAACCCCCAGGAGTGCATCAAGGAGCTGGCGGGCGCGGAGGATTGCACGGTTCGCGGCGTCTGTGTCCTTGCCGCTGATCTGTGTTGCGGCGCGGCGGTCCATCGCAAGGAGTTCTTCTCCAACGGTGATGAACTTCATCGCCGCGAAGTCTCGCTCGGGACCGGAAGCGGCGCGGAATCGGTTGTAGAGGATGCGGGCGATCTGCCGGCGGGAGGCGTCGTAGAGTGGCGAGTCTTTGGGGACGCCTTCGAGCACCCGCATTGCCTCATCGTCGCTGACATCGCCCGATGCCGCCCGCATGAGCAGCAGGCGCGCAGCGCGGGGTGAGTCGGGATAGGTCTGAAGGAACACCGCTCCGGCTTCGGTGCGTCTGCGCACGACATCCGCGGAGGGTGCGGGTCGGCCGGCGGCGCGGTCGAGCGACACGACGGCGAGCCAGAGGGCATCTTCCGCTTCGGTCGAAGCGCGGTTGATTGCGGTGGCGATCTCCCACGCCCGCTGGAAGCCGTCGGCCGCGGGCACAAAGTCGCCGGCATAGAACGCGGCGCGTGCGGCGAACATCGCCGCGCGGACGCGCTCGGGCTTGAACTGGTCGGCGTCGGGCTGGCTGAGCGTCGCGGTGAGCAGGCCCGAGGCCGCACGGTACAGGTTCAGCACATTGTCAGCGGTGGCGGGTTCCTCGAGGTCGCCACCGGAGAGCTTGTGGGCCTCGCGTGCCTGGTCGTAGGCCTTTACCGCGCGGACATAATGCACGATGAAGCCGGCTTCGCCGATTGGGGCTGTGCCAAACTTGTCGACCAGGTCGAGCACGTGTGCCACTTCGCCGCGGCCGATGAGGTCGCCCAGCGCGAGCTTGGCGAGCAGCTCGATGCTCGAAGCGGCGACGCGGCGATCGGCCTCAAGTGTTACCACGGCGAGCAGGCGTGCTTCGTTGGTGGTCAGCGGGCGGACGTTGAGCCCGGCGCCGCTGCGGTCGCTGTTGCGGGCGATTCGGATGATGCGCTCGAGGTCTGCCCATCGCTTTGCGGGGCCAAGGATGCCGATCTTACGGAGCAGCAACTGACTCTTCACGGCGTCGGGCAGTTCGTCGGATTCTTCAACCGCCTCCAGCCAGCTCATGGCTTCGACATCGTTGTTGCGTGCCGCGGCGGCGAGGGCGCATCCCATCGCGGCGCGGGCGACGTGCTCGTAGCGCAGCAGGCCGCGGGGAATGCGGTCGAGCGTTGCGAGGCGTCCGCTGGGGGAGTTGAGCAACCAGCCGAAGCTCTTCATGGCTTCGATAGCGGGAGGCTCTGTCCGGGTCATGAACGCGAGGTAGTAGCTGCACCAGCCGGAGTAGTAGAACGCCAATGATCGAACCCGCCGAGCATCGGTAAGCTGGCGGTTCACTTCGTCGGTGGCATCGCCCTGCTTCTCGATACGCTCGAGCGCATCGACCCGGCGGTGGAGTTTGGCCGCGATCTCCCGCAACTGCGGCTCGAGCTGCCGCAGGACCCGTTGGGCTTCCGCGGCTTCCTCGCTGCTGGCCAGTCGCAGGCGGCTGCGTTCGCAGATATCCTCCGCCCGGACGTAGAGCGCCCGGCTCAGGCTGATCCGAAGCTCGAACCCTTCGGCTTCGGGCACTTCCTTCAGGAGCGCATCGGCCTTGGCCTCCCAGCGGCCGCGCTCCTGAGTATCGGTGCTCGCTTCGAGCAGTGTGACATAGAGCTTGGCGAGACGATCGGCGATCGGTGCTCGACGCTCGCGCGGGACCGAGGCCAGGCGCAGTTCGAGATGCTCGGCGAGGAGCTTCGACAGGCCCAGCCGCATGAGGTACGCCTCGAGCGCATCATCGGGTCCGACGGCCATCATCGCGTCAACATCGCCATCCACTGGCTGGGTGCTCGGAATCGTCGCGAGCGACAACGCGGCCAAGGCCGCGGGGAGGTTCATGGAACTCGCGCCGGGTGCGCTACCGGAGCCTTCGTGCTCGGCGACCCATCGCACCGCGGGGTGGTTGGGGAAGGCCCGGGCAAGCTCTGCTCGCAGCGCCGCTGCGCTCTGGGCATCGCCATCGCGGGCGAGCGTGATCGTCGCCTCGGCCAGCGCGATCGCGGCGAGGTGTTGCTCGGTGCGTGCAAATCGAGAGGGAAGATGCAGCAGCATCAGCACGCCGCGACGCCGGAGATCGGCATCGGGTTCGACGATGAGGGAGCGACCGAGCCCCGCGCGGCACCAGGCTTCGATCCACGGCGGAGTGTCGGCCGAGTCGATCCGGGCGGAAAGGGCATCTCGCGCGGCGGCACGGGTTCGATCATCGCCGATGCGGCCGGAGACGACATCGCGCACGAGCGAAATCGCTGGAGATGCGGCGGAACGAGCGGGGAGTGTTGCGGGCCGGCCACAGTCCGCCTCGGCCGCAGCGCGATAGAGCTCGCAAAGCTCAAGCAGCGGGTCCTGAGGAGAGCCGGCTTGCACGGCATCCAGGAGTCGCTGCCAATGGGTTGACGCGGCGAGGGCGTCTGTGGCGACGCCGGGCACCCAGATGGGTGGCAATGCCGGCACCAGTCCGGTCGAGGAATCGAACGGGGGCCTTCCGATCTGCCGGACGAGTTGGCCGCTCTCCCACGTCAATGCCGAAACTGCGGGCGGCGCGACGAGG
>JBBRUT010000053.1:0-20953 GCA_038247555.1 Phycisphaerales bacterium
CCACTATCGAAAGGCCCACGATGACCGCGATGAGGAGCAGGAAGAACAGGCCACCGATCGCGCCCACATAGCCGCCGCGCCGGCGGACTTCCATCGAGCGGGTGATGATCCCGACGGCCAGCAGGTGTGAGCCGCACTCCGGGCAGGTCCAGGTGGAGAGGCCGGCAACCGGGTACTTGCACTTCTCGCAGGACGCTTCTTTGACGCAGCGCCGCGGCGGGACGACCGTGAGCCAGATCGCGCGCCGCGACCACGACCATCGCGAGGAGGATGGTGAGCGGGATGAGCGAGGCGAGGCTGTAGAGGAACATTGACGGAGGATACTGAGCATGGACAGCGAGGGTTCGGGAACGCACACAAGTCATGCCCGCGGCAAGACACTCGTATCCGGACACTGCTCGGCCGCTCCAATGTCGCTCTACCCGTTCGGCCTGTCTCCGGCCAACCCGACCGGCACGGAGTGCCGGCCCACCAGGAACCGAACCCCCCTACCATGTGGCACCTATGCACCCACGCCGCCCCACGCGCCAGATTTCCGTCGGAGATGCACGCACCGGGATCATCAAGATCGGCGGCGGAATCCCCGACCGCAACGGCAACCCGACCACCCCCTCGCCCGTCAGCGTCCAAACGATGACCGCCGGGTACACCTACGACATCGAGAAGTGCGTCGCCGAGATCAACAAACTCGCCGCGGCCGGGGCCGACATCGTCCGTGTCGCCGTTCCGGAAAAGAAGGACACCGAAGCGCTCAAGGAAATCCTGCCGCGGGTGCAGGTGCCGATCGTCGCCGATGTCCACTTCCACTTCCAGCGCGCGCTCGAGGCCGTCGAGTCGGGCGTCCACAAGATCCGCCTCAACCCCGGCAACATCAGCGACCGGGCGCAGGTGATCGATGTCATCCAGGCGTGCAAGGCCAAGGGCCTGCCGATCCGCATCGGCGTCAACGAGGGCTCGATCATCGAGCGCCGCGACAAGCAGAAGCGGATGAAGGAACTCGGACAGGTCTTCAGCGACCACAAGAACGGCTACCTGCTGGCGATCATGATCACCAAGCTCGAGGAATACCTCGACATCTTCTACGAGCAGGACTTTTACGACATCTCCATCTCTGCCAAGAGCATGGATGCGCAGGTCGTCATCGACGCCTACACCGAGATCAGCAAGCGGTTCGATCATCCGCTGCACCTGGGCGTCACGCACGCCGGCCCGAAAGAGACGGGCACCATCCGCTCCGCGGTTGCGCTCGGTGCGCTGCTGGCCAACGGCATCGGCGACACCATCCGCCTCAGCTACGCCAACGATCCCGTGTACGAGGTCGAAGACGGCCTCGAGCTCACCTACGTCCTAGGCCTGCGCACCCGCAAGGGTGTCGATCTCATCGCGTGCCCGACGTGCGGGCGCATCCAGGTCGATCTCTTCACGCTGGTGCAGGATGTCCGCAAGCAGCTCGCCGCGAAGGTGGATCTGCCGATGAAGGTCGCGGTCATGGGCTGCATCGTCAACGGACCCGGCGAGGCCGAGGGCGCGGATGTCGCCGTCTTCGCGGGCGACCGCCGCGGCATCATCTATGTGCAGGGCGAGAAGGTCGCCAACGTGCCCGAAGAGCAGATCCTCGAGAAGCTGCTGGCCGAGTGCCTGGCATTCCAGGACAAAGTCCGCCGCGGCGAGGCGAAGCTGGGCGAGAAGAAGGTCGATATCATCCCGCCCGACCCGATCGGCGAGCTCGGCAGCGGCTTCGACAAGATCGCCGCGGGCAACGTCGAGAAGGTGCACACGTTGACCGTCAGCAAGTCCTGAGGCAAACTCGCAAAGCTCAAGTCGCAAAGCTCAAATGAAGACCTCGAAAAGGCTGAACCTGCTCGTGCTCTTCCTGTGGACTGCGGCGGCTGCCAACTTGGTCGCCTGTTCAGCCGATTCCCCCGCCAACCCGTCCTTCTCGCTCACCGTCGCCGCGGCACGCGCGGAGTTGAAGCAGATGGAGGAATCGCCCCTCCCCGCCTCACGCCCGATTGTCATCGTCGGCGGATATGCAGACCCCGGGATCATCGTCAAGCAGCTCGAGAAGCGCCTGCGGGCGGTGCTCGCGCCCGGAACACAGATCATCACCGTCGCGCCGGGATGGGCGGCGACAATGGACGATGCGCGGCGGAAGCTGCTGGATTCGGTGGAAGCGGAGTTTGTCAGCACGGATCCGGAATGGACAGCCGAGGTCGACATCGTGGCGATCTCCATGGGCGGCCTGGTTTCGCGCTACGCGGCGATGCCGGGCGAAGATTCCCGCCGCCGGCTTCGGATCGCGCGCCTCATCACGATCTCGACGCCGCACCGCGGCGCGGACTGGGCACAGATGCCCACCGTCGAGGACCGCGTGGTCGACATGCGGGCGGATTCAGCGTTCCTGTGTACGCTCGACGGCGCGGAGCACTGCTACGAGGTGCTGCCGTACTGCCGGCTGGATGACTGGATCGTGGGCGAGGAGAACGCCGCGCCGCCAGGCCAAACGGCATGGTGGGTGGCGAATCAGCCCTTCCAGCTCGGACACATCGATGCCCACAAAGACCCGCGGATCCTCGCAGATATTGCGCGGCGTCTCCGCGGGGAGGATGCATACACCACCCTTCCCGCGACAGATCTTCCACACCCATGATGAGACCGCGCCGCAGTTGAATCGTAGCGATGCTTCAGCTCACGATACGAACAAGCCCACGCATTGAACCCTTCGGGCCGTCATCGTGAGTGTGAGGGTTTCGCTCGCTTCATGATCTTCGCCTGCTCCTTGATGCTGTCGCGGAGCATCGCTCGAAGAGAGCTGGTCTGCTGGCGTGACATCCCCGTCTTGTCAAGATCAACGGTGATGGCGTTGAGCCACACAGCCTTATCCTCGGCAAAGCCCAGTTCGGCCAGGCGGGCTTCCAGATCGGGCATGTGGCCCGCGCCATAGATGACCGCGAGGTTCATCTTCTCGGGCTCGTTCTCAAGAACGCCCACAAGGTCATCGAGCACCACCTGATTCCGGTCCTTGACGATGACCTCCATCATCTTGCCCATCTGGCCCGGCATGACTTCGAGCAGTTCATCGGCCTGGCCGAGCAGTTCGACCATCATCGCCTTGGCGAGCGTCGAGAACATCTGGTTGGAACCGATGAACCGCAGCAACACCCCCGCAAACTTCGCGCCAAACGACTGCCCGCCGAGTGTCTGGAACAGTTCATCGGCATCGCCGCCGGAGCCCGTGATGCGCTCGGTGACCTGATCCACCGAAAGATCGCTGTTGCGCCAGTTCGCGCTGGAGTGGTCCATCGCATCAAGCTGGAAGACCAGGCCGAGCGCACCGGCAAGCTGCTGCTGAATCCCCCCCTCGGACTGATTGGGAATCTCCGCATCGGTGATGGGCTTCTGATCCGAGAGCCGGATGTCCGCAGCGATGCCCCCACCGCCGGTCTGCCCATCAGCGCCGAGGCTAAAGAGCTCGAAACCCCCCGCGCCCATCTCGCCGCTGAGCAGGGTGTACGCAATGGCGTTGCCCCACGCGTCGGTCATCGATGCGGCAACAAGCGGAGCGATGCGTTCATCAAGGCTCTCGCCCTTGGCAGATGGAGTCGTCAGATCGGCAAGAGATCCAGGCAACTGGCCGCGCGAGCCCTCGTGCATCTTGACGGCGACGCCAAGGAACCGGAGACGCTTCTTGGTGGCGTCGACCTTGTCTTCATCCGTCGCGCCCAGATCGTGGTCGTGCCGACCCGCGCCCGGCGGCTTCACACCTTCGTACAGCACGACATCCTTCGTGTCGAGAGACTCCTGCAGGGCGCGGTAGTACGAGCGATCTCCGACATGCACGGCCGAAGCGAGCCAGATCACCCGCTCATCGCTCTTGCGCTTGAACGACCGAGCGGCGACCTGAAGAGTGACCTGGTTGTTCTCCTTGTCATCAGAGACGCGGATCCATCGCTCAGCCTGCGATGCCTTGGCGGGCGGAGCCGTCTGCGCCGCGGCGGCAGGCATGGCCCCAAACGCCGCCAGGAAAACGGCGAGGGCCAGCGTGCCGGGACCAGAGATCGATCGGGAAAGGCATCGAGAGAAAGTCATCAGGTGGCTCCGAAAGCTGGGTAGGTCTGCCCCGCGGCGGTCTAGGTGGCTGGAATACACAGGCGAACAGTCGAAACGGATGCAATCCACAGTCCCCCTTGTACATCCTTGGGGGGTGACGGGTTACGTTTCCGGGTAATCTGGGTGGACTTCCGGAGACTGACCATGAAAGACATCGTCGCAGCGACCCATATCGGGGCCTCGCCGGCCGCGGTGTTCGAGGTATGCACGGACTTTGCGGGCGCGGCGGACCGAATCCGTGCAATCACCAACATGGAAATGCTCACGCCCGGGCCGGTGGGCAAAGCACGCGATTCCGCGAAACCCGCAAAATGTTCGGCAAGGACGCGACCGAGACCATGGAGGTCATCGAGTTCACACCTGGCCGGTCCTATGTGCTCGGCGCGGAGAGCTGCGGATGCCGCTACCGCGTGGAACTCACGGTCGCACCGAGCGGGAATGGGACGGATGTGAGCATCCGCTTCCGCGGCACACCCCTGACCTTCATGTCCAAGGTCATGAGCGCCGTCATGGCCCCAATGATGTCCGGCATGCTGCGCAAGTGCCTCGATGGCGATCTCGGCGACATCAAGAAGTATGTGGAGAAAAGGCAAACCGCCAAGACGGACGCCTGAGAACTCAGGACTCAGGACAGTCGGTAATCCGTCACCGGCCCCCGAGGCTCTCCCACGCCTGAGTAAGACGTTTCGTAGAAACCGGAACCGCGGCACGAAGTTCCTGCGCAAACAGCGAAACACGGAACTCCTCGATAAGCCAGCGGAACTCGCCGACGGGCGAACGGCCGCGATCGGCAGCGAGCAAAGACTTGTGCGCAGCCTCAAGCTCAAGCCACGCCCGCCAGAAGGGCGCAACCTCAGCCAGCTTCTGGGCATCGCGCGCGATCGAATACGGCGGATCTGCCGCGGCCCGCTCAATGCGAAGCCGCATCGCCCGAAGATAAATGGGCACACGCGCGAGGTGCCGCCAGGGTGTATTCGACATGAATCCCGGATACACCAGCCGCTGCAACTGGCCGCGCATATCTGCGATGGCCTGATCCCAGCCGGGCGGAAACTGGTTCGATAGCGCCAATGTGAGCGGCTGATACTCTTTCAGCAGTTCCTCCACTATCGAGCACGCCTCGCTGCTCGCCGCGCCAAGCTGGTTCCACCCCGCATCGAGGCGCTTGTCGAACGCGAGCTTATTGCGGATCTCGTGTGCAGGGATGAGCAGCGCAGAGATCGGCGTACGCGGGTTCTGATCCGGACCAAATACACGATCCCCCACAACCTCGGTCATCTCATCGAGGAACCGCGCCGGGCGCTCGATGCTCGCGTACAGCAGACGCGCACGCTCGATGCCTGGGCGATGCTCAATGAGTGACCGCACCTGGTCGCGGATCTGGATCAGCAGCAGCCGTTTCAGCCCATCGCGCATCGCCGCATCGGCCGCGGCTTTCGTGTCAAACAGCCGCAGCGCTGCGCGGCGGCGTCCGTCCTTGCCTTCCTCTTCCGCAAGGGCCGGGTACGCCCGCAGCCCCTGCGTTCCCCCGGCCCCGCCACCCCCACTTCCTCCCACGGTGATCTCGACCGGCAGTTCAAACATGGGCTCCGCGCCAAGGTCCCACACGCGGATGTCATCGCGCGAAAACGGGCCGCGGGAAAGGGACCGAATCGCCTCAGCACGCCGTTGTTCAAGCCGCGTAAGCACCGACGGCCAGTCCCGCCCCTCCGAAACGACCGCGCCAGATTCATCGACAACGCGGAAGTTCGCGCGCAGATGCGCAGGCAGTTGATCCGGATTCCACGCGCTGGGCGCCAGCACCACCCCAGAGTGCCGCGAAAGGCGGGAAGCAAGAAGCTCCAGCAGATCGCCCTTGCCGAAGGGAAGGTCCTTGATCACTGCATCGGCAAACTGCGGCGCAGGCGCAAAGCTCGCCCGCAGCGACTTGGGCAACGTGCGGATGAGCTCGATCGCCTTCTCGCGCAGCATCCCGGGCACGAGCCATTCGAGCGGTCGAGGATCGAATGACCACGCCTGCGCCAGCGGGATGGTGACCGAAAGCCCATCGACGGGCGCGCCGGGCTCGTACGCGTAAGCCAGCGTGAGATTCAGTCGTTCCCCCGCCGCGCCCTTGAACGCGTAGCGATCCGGGAACGCGCCCTCGCCGGGAAGGTCGACACCGGGGTCGAGCAGGTCCTGCATGCTCATGAAGAGCAACTGCGGATCGCGAGCCTCCGCCTTGCGTCGCCACCGCTCAAAGCCCGGCCCGGAATACACCTCCTCGCCGACGCGTTTGTCGTAGAAAGTGAATCGCGCAGTGGCGTCCTTCAGCAGGCCCTGCTTGCGGGTGCGGGCCTCAAGGTCAGCAACCTCCTTCACGAGCTTGTGGTTGTGATCGAAGAACGCCGCGGGCGTGAGATACTCCCCCATCACCAGCGCGTGATGGATGAACAGTGCCCGGCTCGTCATCGGGTCGATCGGCCCGTAATGAACGTTGCGCCGCTTCACAATGTCGAGCCCGAGCAGCGACACCCGCTCCAGAGCATCCACCTGCGCCACATCCGGTCGCCAGTGCGGCTCGGTGTAGGACTTCTTCAGCAGGTGACCGGCGAGTGGCGCCGCCACTTCCTCGATCCACTTCGGATCGATCGCCGCGCACGTCCGCGCATACAGCCGTGTCGTCCGCACCAGTTCCGCGGCCATCACCCACTTGGGCTGCCTCTTGAAAAGGCCCGAACCCGGAAAGACAAAGAACTTCAACGCACGCGTGCCGTCATACTCAAACCCCGGCGGCTTGTCCGACTTGCGCCCGATGTTGCTCAGCAGCCCCGCCAGAATCGCCTTGTGCACCGCCGCATACCGCGCCTCATGCTCCACATCCCGCGGCGGCAACTTCCGCCGCTGATCACTTCTTCGCGCCGAGTCTTCATCGCCCAGATCCAGCTCGCGTGTGGCCTGCCGCGCTGCGTCCCCCTTCGGAACCGCCGCGCCCCGCGCTGTCATCAACCCCGCGCCGCCCCCCTCCTGTCCCCTCTGCTCAAGGTGCATAAGCTGGCGCCACACATCCTGCCACTCCCGCATCCGCATGAAGTTCAGGAAGCTGTCCTTGCACCACTTCCGCAGCTTCGAGCTGCTCAGCTTCTCCTGCTGCGTCTGCCACGCTCGCCACAGCTTCAGCCACGCCATGAAGTCCGACTGCGGATCGCGGAACTGTTCGTGCGCCGCATCCGCCTGCTCGGCCTTGGAGATCGGCCGCTCCCGCGGGTCCTGCACGCTCAGCGCGGCCGCGATCACCATCACATCGCCCAGCACGCTCGCCCCCGCGCCCTCGCGTGCCGCAAGAATCATCCGCCCGATCCGCGGGTCGATCGGCAGCCGCGCAAGGTCCCGCCCGATCCGCATGATCTCGCCGCGATCATCAACCGCGCCGATCTCCAGCAGCGTGTCATACCCATCGTGCACCAACCGGTCATCCGGCGGGTCAATCAGCGGGAAGTTCTCGATCCTCCCCAGCCCCAGAGACTTCATCTGCAGGATCGCGCTCGCCAGGTTCGTCCGCAGAATCTCCGGCTCCGTGAATGGCAGACGCTTGCTGTAGTCCTCTTCCGAATACAGACGGATCGCGATGCCCGGCGCGATGCGCCCGCACCGGCCCGATCGCTGGTTCGCGCTCGCCCGTGAGATCGACTCGATCGGCAGCCGCTGAACCTTGATCCGCGGCGAATACCTGCTGATTCTCGCCAGCCCCGAGTCGATCACAAACCCGATCCCCGGCACCGTCAGCGACGTCTCCGCAACGTTCGTCGCCAGCACAATCCGCCGCGAACCCGTCGGGCTCGACTTGAACACCCGGTCCTGTTCCTCGTTCGTCAGCCGCGCATACAGCGGCAGCACCTCTCCCACTCGCGGCAGATGCCGCCGCAGAATGTCCGCCGTCTCGCGGATCTCGCGCTCCCCCGACAGGAAGATCAGAATGTCCCGCGCCGATCCATGCGTCGGTGTTTCGGGCGAAGTGATCTCTCGCACCGCCTCCACCACCGCCCGCTGATTCGGGTTCAGGTCATCATCTTCCGCTTCGACCGGCGCGCGATAGCGGATTGAAACGGGGAAGGTGCGGCCAGAGACTTCAAGGACAGGAACAAAGCGACGTAGCGACGTAGCCACGGAGGGAAGAGAAGAAGCCGCGGCGGAACGAGTCGGATTGTGATCCCTCTTCGCGCCTCCCGCAGCGTCGTGTCTGCCTCCCCCTTCGTCGCTTCTTCCCTTCGCCGCTTCGTCGCTTCCCTCTTCGTCACTTCCCTCAAAGAACTTCTTGAACCGACCCGGGTCGATCGTCGCCGAGGTAATGATCACCTTCAGATCGGGACGCTTGCCCGAATCGATCAGGTTCCTCAGGTACCCCAGCAGGAAGTCGATGTTCAGGCTGCGCTCGTGCGCCTCATCGATGATCAGCGTGTCGTAATGCGCCAGCAACCGATCCCCCTGCGTCTCGGCGAGCAGGATGCCATCGGTCATCACCTTGATGTACGGCGTCGGGTGGCGAGCGATGTGTGCGCCGGTCGCCCCCGCCGCGGCAGTGTCTCGGCGTGGTGCCTTGCCCCCCCCACCCCCCGAAAGATCGGTGAACCGAACCTTGTACCCAACCCCGTTCCCCACCTGCAGGTCCAGTTCCTCGGCGATGCGCGCGGCGACTGACCGGGCCGCGATCCGCCGCGGCTGAGTGTGCCCGATGATCCCGTGCCGGCCGCGGCCCGCCTCCAGGCACAACTTGGGCAACTGCGTCGTCTTTCCCGACCCCGTCTCCCCGCACACCACCACAACCTGATTCTCTCGAATGGCCTTCAGGATGTCCTCGCGGCGCTGCACCACCGGCAAATCGCCCGGGTAATCCGGCCTTGGCGCGTTGGCCTCGCGAGCCTCGATCCGCTCAACCGCCCGGCCGAGTTCTTCCCGCCACGCCGCGGGCGGATCATCGGGATTCTGGGCCACCAGGCCCCGTGCCCGCGCGCGCAGCCGATGCCAGTCGACCAGCATGATGCGGTCGAGGTCGCGGCGGAGGGCAGGATCTCGGAGCCAGTGGGACAAGGAGGGACTTTACGCGAGCGTGAGCGCGAGCGCGATGTTCATGCCCACCCATCCAGGAAATGTCTGGGAAAAAAACGGACCGCCCCTGTCAGGAGCGGTCCGCCGTGATCGTTGCATGAGGCAGGCGGAGACTACCGCAGATCAAGCTCGACCCAGCCCGTCCACGCCGATCCGCCGTCCAAGTTCACCGCCCGGACGCGGTAACGCCAACGGTTGCGGCCGGGAGAATCGCTGAAGCTGGTGGAGTTTGCAGCCGCCGGGCCAAGGTTGGTCGTGCCGACCCAACTACTCCCGGATCGCCTCTCGCGCTGGATCTCGAAGGCGGTTTCGTTGCTCGCGTTGTCGACCCAGTTGATCCGTCCTGAGCCCCGGGCCAGTCGCGTCCCGGTCAGGTTGCTCGGTGCAGCCGGTGGCGCAGCGGCAGGGTCCTGTACCGAAATGGTGACCGAAGCGGAGCCGTTCAGGCCGCCGGAGTCGGTGACAATGGCGGTGATCACATGGGTGCCGATGATCAGGTCGGAACGGCTGAACGAACCGCCGGTGCCGAGCGCCCCTTGGATGCTGGAGCTCCAGGCAAGCGCGGCGGTCAGGCTGCCGTCCTGGGTATCCGTGGCCGAACCCGTGAACGTGATAGACGTGCCGGTGTTGAAGCTCTGGCCGTTGGCGGGCGACGAGATGGTGACTGTCGGTGCGCTGTTGACGGGGGGAGCCCCGGCGACAGCCGCGGCGGCATTCAGAACTCCGCCGCTGACGGTGATGCCGGCGAGCGCCGAGACCGGACGGGCGGTGGAGAGAATGCGCTGCTTGACCTGCTCGTGCGTCCACGTGGGATTGAGCGTCTGGACGAGGGCGACGACGCCGGTGACGTGTGGAGTCGCCATGGATGTGCCGCTGAGGTATGCGTAACCGCTGCCGTAGGTGCTGTAGATCGTGGAGCCGGGAGCGCCAAGGTCAACACTCGTCGCGCCGTAGTTCGAGAACGAAGAACGCGTGTCGTTGTTGGTGGTCGAGGCGACCGAGATGACGTTGGCGGCGTTGTAGGAGGCGGGGTAGGACGGAAGGGAGTCGTTGTTGTCGCCGATCTGGTCCGCACCGCCGTTGCCCGCGGCAGCGACGAAGATGTGGCCGATGCCCGCGGCGCTGTTGATGGCGTCGAGCATGGACTGCGAGAAACCGCCGCCGCCCCAGGAGTTGTTGGAGACTTTTACGCCCTTGTTGACGGCGTAGTTGAGCGCGGCGAGCGCACCGGAGGTCGAGCCGCTCCCGGCGGAGTTGAGGAACTTCAGCGCCATGATCTTGCACTGCCAGTTCACGCCCGTGACACCCACGCCATTGTTGCCCACGGCGCCGAATGTGCCGGCGGTATGCGTGCCGTGGCCGTTGTCGTCGATGGGGTTGTTGTCATTGTTGACGAAGTCCCAGCCGCGGGTGTCGTCGATGTATCCGTTGCCGTCATCGTCAATGCCGTTGCCAGCGATCTCGCCGGGGTTGATCCATGAGTTGGCGGCGAGGTCCGGGTGGTTGTAGTTCACGCCCGTGTCGATGTCGGCGATCACAGTGACTGCGGAGCCGGTCGTCGTCGCCCAGGCTTCGGGGGCGTTGATGTCGGCGTTAGCGATTCCGGGATCGCCGTTGACCGTCTGTCCGATGTTGTTCATGCCCCACAGCACGCCATAAGACGGATCGTTCGGCGGCGCGCAGCGCTGGACCACATAATCGGGCTCGGCATAAAGGACCAGCCCGCTAAAGGCCTTCAGCGTGTTGATGGCGGTCGGCACATCGATATCCACCTTGATGTGTTCGAGGCCGGGAACAAGGCTGAACTCCTTCTCGAGCGTCCCGCCTACCAACTGGCGAAAGTTGGCGCGGCTGGTGGGTGTCAGATTGGCCGAGAACCGCACCAGGATCGAGTTCGGAACAAACGGCGCCTCCGAAACGAGGGCCGTCGCCTTTGCAGGCTGGGGCAATGGTGGGACGATCGCGTCATCCGCCATGGCCGATGCGCCAGCCAACGCCGCGGCCAGCAACGACATCGGGAGCCACTGAACCTTCTTCATTTCGAGGCCTTTCCGTCCTTCATGGACGCCTATCGACAGCTCGGCGAATGCACGGGACATCCCGCCGACTCTCGTTACGGGCGAACGCCCGCGGCCAGTGCAAAAAACACGGGCCAAGTAGAGCATACATCAGGTAACGACCGAGGGGAGGGATCTGTCTGATACCTTCGGAGAGAACAACCCCCCTTAAACGGTGCCAGAACTCGAAGATTGGGAGTTTGGACCGGCGAAAAGGCCGACGCGAACGCTTATTTACCTCGCCGCCATCAGCGCCTGCTCCAGGTCCGCAAGGATGTCATCGCAGTTCTCGATCCCGCAGCTCAGCCGGATGAGCGTGTCGCTAATCCCCAGCGCCTTCCGCTGATCGGCGGGCACGCTCGCGTGCGTCATGATCGCCGGGTGATCGACCAGCGATTCGACGCCGCCGAGGCTCTCGGCCAGCGCGAACACGCGAACGTTCTCCAGGAACTTGCGGGCCTCGGGCAGGCCGCCCTTGATGAAGAACGTGATCATCCCCGTAAAGCCCTTCATCTGCTTCTTCGCCAACTCGTGCTGCGGGTGGCACGTCAAGCCGGGATACACCGTGCGTTCGACGCCCGGGTGTTTCGCAAGCCATTCGGCGACGCGCTGCCCCGTGGCGTTGTGCCGCTCCATGCGCACCGCGAGCGTCTTGATGCCGCGGAGCACCATGTATGAATCAAACGGCCCGAGCACCGCGCCCACGGCGTTCTGATGGAACCGCACCTTCTGCGCGAGCGTCAGGTCCTTGCACACCAGCAGCCCCGCGATGGCATCGGAGTGCCCGCCGAGATACTTCGTCGCCGAGTGCATCACCATGTCACACCCGTGCTCCAGCGGCCGCTGGTTGTAGGGCGAGGCGAACGTGTTGTCGCATACGAGCATGGCCTGCGGGGACTTCGATCGTGCGAGCTTCACCGCCGCGGCGAGATCCACAATCTTCAGTGTCGGGTTCGTCGGCGTCTCGATCCACACCAGTTTGGTCTTGGCGCTCAGCGCCTCGCCCAGCTTGTTCAAGTCCGTCATATCGACGTACTTGATCTTCAAGCCCTGCGACCTCTCCGCGACGCGCGAGAACAGGCGGTTGGTGCCTCCATACACATCGTCCATGCAGACGACCTCATCGCCTGCATCGAGCAGTTCGAGCACCGTTGTCGTCGCGGCCAGCCCGCTCGCAAACGCAAACCCGCCGCAGGACGGGTCATCCTTCTCATCGATGGGTGAGCCCTCGAGCTTGGCAATCATCCGCTCCAGCGCGTACCGCGTCGGGTTGTGCGAGCGCGAATACTCAAACCCCGAGTGCTCCCCCGGCGACCGCTGCGCATAGGTGGAAGCGACGGAGATCGGCGGCATCACCGCGCCCGTGACGGGGTCGGGGTGCTGTCCGGCATGAATGACCTTGGTGTCGAAGTTGTCGGAGTGGTGCATGGGGTTCATTGCCTGAAATTGGTCGTCTAAGTCACATCGGTCCCATTCGACCTGTTCACGAATCAGCGGACAAGTTGGCTTCGCAGATAGTTGATCATGTCGATCTTCGTGATCAGCCCGTAATACGTCCCGTCCCGCCCCACCACGATCGCGATCCTGTCTGCCCGGAAGATCGGCACCAGCGCGCTCACCGGCGCTTCCGGCACGATCGTCTCCAGCCGCCGCGACATGAAGTCCGAAACCGGCTTGTCGAACGCCGCGGCGTCGTGCGTCACCGCCAGCAGGATGTCCCCCTCATCGATGATCCCCGCAACGCGGTCGGATTCATCCATCACCACCATCTGCGACACGCCGTACATCTGCATCCGCTTGATCGCCTGCCGGATCGGGTCATTGTCGCGCAGCGTGTGATCCTCCTGCAGCAAATGCCGCCGCGCAACCAGGTCGCGCAGATCGTTGAAGTGCTCGCGCTCGATGAACCCGTTGTCGATCATCCAGAAATCGTTGAACATCTTGGACAGGTACTTCGCGCCGCTGTCGCACACAAACGTCAGCACGTTCTGCGGAGAGGTCTGCTTCTTCGCGTAGGTGATCGCCGCGGACACCAGGCACCCCGTGCTCGACCCCGCCAGCACACCCTCGATGCGCAGCAAGTCACGAGCCGCGTGGAATGCCTCGCCATCGGTCACGCTGATCGCCTCGCTCACCTGTTCGAGGTCGCAGAACTTCGGAATGAAGTCTTCGCCCATACCCTCCACCAGCCACGAGCCCGGCGTGATCTTCTTCCCCTCGTTCTTGAGCGGCGCGAGGATCGACCCCGCCGGATCGGCGAGAATGATCTTGACCGGCTTGTCGCCCATCCCCCTCTTGCCAGCACGCTCCGTGAAGTACTGCGACAGGCCCGCCAGCGTGCCGCTCGAACCGACACCCACCACCACCGCATCCACGCCGCCGACGCTGGCCATCTGCTCTTCGATCTCCGGCCCGGTCGTCTCGTAATGCGCCCTGGGGTTGTCCGGGTTGTTGAACTGATCCACATACAGCGAGTTGGGGATCTTCTTCGCGAGCCGCGCCGCCAAGTCCTGGTAATACTCCGGGTGCCCCTTCTCAACATCGCTCCGCGTAAGGATCACCTCCGCGCCCATCGCCCGCAGATGCTGGATCTTCTCCTGCGACATCTTGTCGGGCATCACTACCTTCAGCGCATACCCCTTCTGCCCCGCCACCAGCGCAAGCCCGAGGCCCGTGTTCCCCGCCGTCGCTTCAACAATCGTCGGCCGCGGGTCGGCCTTGGGGTTCAGCCTGCCATCCTTCTCCGCCGCCTCGATCATCGACAGACCGATGCGGTCCTTGATCGAGCCCGCGGGGTTCGCAAGCTCCATCTTGCCAAACAGGCGGCACTTGCCCGCATCCATCTTGGTGAACTCGAGGATCGGCGTGCGACCGATCATCTGAAGGACGCTGGTGAACGGGGTTGTGAGCGGCATCTGCGGCATAGGGCTTAGTTTAGCGAATGCCGCGCACCGATGACTGGTCCCCGGGAGATTCCCCGCCAGATGCGGATTATCAGGCGCGGACGCTCGCCCGCATCCCCGAAGCCGAACGGCTCTGCACCGCGCGATCGGCCAGCCGCTCCATGCGGACCTCGCCCCCGACAACGGCCGCAACCGCGCGCCCAGTGACCCCGCGCCCGACAAACGGGGTATTGCGGGACTTCCCCGCCAAGTCCGTCGCGGCGATCGTCCACTTCATTCCAGGGTCGATCAGCGTGATGTCCCCCGCGCCGCCGACATGCAACCGCCCGAGGCCCAGACCCGCCGCGGGCCCAGATGCAGAACCCGCGTGCGAAACGTCGAGTTGATCCAGCAGGCACAGCCGCGCAGGCTCGATGGTGAGCATCGCCACCAGCCGCGGCCAGTCGATGACACCGGGGGTAATCAGCGCCTCGATGTACAGCGCAAGAGCCGTCTCGAGCCCGATAATCCCGAAGGGCGCGTTGTCGAAATCAAGCGCCTTGCGCTCAGGCGTATGCGGCGCGTGGTCGGTCGCCAGCACCGTGATGGTGCCATCGGCAACGCCCTCAAGAATCGCGGCGATGTCGGACTTCTCCCGCAGCGGCGGGTTCATCTTCGCCGCCGTCCAGTATCCGCCGTTCCTCTCCACCTCCTCGTGCGTAAGCAGGAGGTGGTGCGGCGACACTTCGGCGGAAACCGGCTGACCGTCCCGCCGCGCACGCCGGATGATGTCCACCGAACCGCCGCTCGACAGATGCTGGACGTGGTAGTGGCAGCCGATGCCGCGGTTCAACCGCACATCCCGCTCGATCATCACCTCTTCGGCAACCCGCGGCCATCCGGTAAGCCCCAGCCGCGTCGAAACACTGCCCGCGTGCATCGCCGCGCCACGGGTGAGCGTCGGCTCCTGGCAGTGCTGCATCAGGGCCGTCCCGGTGGGCTTGATGTAGGTGAGCGCCTTGGCCATCAGCCCCGCCGACGCTACGCCGTCGCCGTCATCTGTGAAGCCGACCGCGCCAGCGCCCGCCATCAGCATGATCTCGGCAAGATCCTCGCCCTTGCGGCCCTTGCTCACCGCGCCAACAGGGAAGACCCGACACTTCCCGGTGATCTGCGCCTGGCGATACACAAACTCCACCATCGCATCGTCATCGATCGCCGGGGTCGTGTTGGGCATGCAGCAGACGCTGGTGAAGCCGCCGGCAACCGCCGCGGCCGTCCCCGTGGCAATGGTCTCTTGGACTTCGCCCCCGGGCTCACGAAGGTGGACGTGCGGGTCGATGAGGCCCGGCGTCAGGATCAGCCCCTCGCCGTCGATCACCCGCTCCGCTCCCGATGCCGACAAGCCGGACTTGTGGGTACGCCGCGGGGCAACCGCCGCGATGAGGCCATCGGCGATGGCGACATCACCGATCTCATCAAGGTTGGTCGCGGGGTCGATGATCCGTGCGCCGGTAATCAGCAGGCTGGGCATGGGTGGAGGATACGGGGGCAAGGGATTTGGATTGCGGATTCTGGATTTTGGATCACGAGTGCGGAGTGCGGGCTCGGAGAGCTCGTCGGCGCTCGGATCGCTTTGGAGCTGGAACACAATGAGTGATCACGCAGGGTTGAGGCGGGACAGGTCCTGCCAAAACCCGGGATACGTCTTGCCGACGCAACCAGGGTCGCGGATCGAAACACCGGGGCGGCGGAGGCCGATCAGTGCAAGCGACATCGCCATGCGGTGGTCGTCATACGTGTCGAAGATGACCTCATCGGTGGTGGCACCAGCAGCCGGAGTAATCGTGATGCCCTCATCCCCCGCCGCGGCAAAGGGCTCGATCTTCGCGCCGATCTTCGAGAGTTCGTTGACCATCGCGGCGATGCGATCCGTCTCCTTGACCCGAAGCGTGCGGAGGCCGGAGATGCGCGATGTCCCCTGCGCAAAGCACGCGACCGCCGCGAGCGTCATCGCCGCATCAGGCATGTCGGACAGGTCGGCCGTGATGGGGTACAGAGAATCCGGGCCGCGAACCGCAATGCCCGAAGCGGTGAACTCGACCGCCGCGCCCATGCGATGGAGCAGCCGCGCAAACCGCGCATCGCCCTGCAACGAGCACGGCCCCGCACCGCCCTCCAGCCACAGACCGGGCACGAGAATATGCGAACCCGGGCACAGTGCCGCCGCGGCCCAGAAATACGTCGCTCCGCTCGCATCGGGCTCAACGTCGTACGTGAAACAGTTCAGGCCCGGCGCTTCGCGCGTGCCACTGGGAAAGACGGTCACGGGGCCGGGCGTTGCGCCCTTCGCCTGCGCGCCGCAGCGGCGGAGCAGCGCGGCCGTCATGTCGATGTACGTCGGGCTTGTCGGCGGCTCGGCGAACTTCACGCTGAGCCCGCCGGGAAGCCACGGCGCGATCAGCATCAGCGCGGAGATGAACTGGCTGGAGGCGGTGCGGGCAAACGTGGCCTCGCTGCGGAGCGAAGCCGGGTCGGCGGGGTGAATGTAAATGGGCGGATACCCCGCCTGCCCGAGATACTCGACCCGTCCGCCCAGTGAGCGGAGAGCATCGGCGAGTTCGCCGATCGGGCGCTGCCGCATCCGTGCGTTTCCGTCGATGATGACCCCCCCACCGCCACCTAAACCCGACGGAGCGAGCATCGCCGCCGCGGCCAGAAAGCGCGTGGCGGTGCCCGCGTTGCCAAGGTCGAGCGTGATGGGCTCGTTGCCCACTTGCCACTGGCCCCCCACTCCTGTGATGTGGAGCGTGTGCGGAGCGGAGGGATCGGTCGAGACTTTCGCGCCCAGGGCCTGAATCGCGGCGAGCATGCGCTTCGCATCGTCGGCATCGGTGAGCGGGTTGTGGAGCGTGGATGTGCCGCGGGCAAGCGCGGCCAGCAGCAGCGCGCGATTGGTCAGGCTCTTAGAGCCGGGCGGGCGAATGGCGACATCGAACCGCCTCCGCGCGGAGATGGGAGCGATGGGGAAGGGATCGGGGAGCGAGCTCGAGGGATCGGACGTCACGGGCGATGGTACGCGGAACGATGACGTGGTCAGAAGTCGATTGCGGTTGTCACGCGTCGAAGACTCGGTGTGCCGGTGGGCACTTCACCGTGCGGAGTGGGGTCGCACCGAGATCGCAAAGCCGACCGCTAGCGTGCCGTCGGGTGCCCTACGGCGGCGTCTATTCCGGCGCGGTGCGCGGGCTTCAGCACGCCGTCCTCCATCTCGTACACGGTGTCGAAGACGTCCAGTGCGCGGTGGTCGTGGGTAACGACGATGCCGCCCGCGCCGTGCTCGTGGGCCACGTCGCGGAAGAGTTCCATCACCTGCCGCCCGCGCGTGCCGTCCAGGGCGGCGGTGGGTTCGTCGGCGAGGATGAGGCTGGGTTGGTTGGCCAGCGCGCGGGCGATGGTCACGCGCTGCTGCTCGCCGCCGGAGAGTTGCGTTGGCATGTTGTGGGCCCGTGCCCCTACGCCGAGTGCATCGAGCAGTTCCATCGCACGGCGACGCGCCAAGAACGCGGGCCGCCCGATCAGTTCGCCCACGATCTGGATGTTTTCGACCGCGTTGAGGAACGGGATGAGGTTGGATTTCTGGAAGACAAAGCCGATGTGTTCGCGGCGGAAGCGGCGCAGGTCCGAGAGGGCGCGGGAGCCGTCCAGCACGGGGACGCCGCCGATGGCGACGCGGCCGCGTGTGGGCGGGTTGATGAGCCCCACGCACATGAGGAACGTGGACTTGCCCGCGCCGCTGGGGCCGAGCAGGGCGACGATCTCGCCACGGCGCACGCGCATGCCCGCGTCGCGCAGGGCGACCACCTCCGTGTGGCCGTGCCCGTACACCTTGGTCAGTCCGCTCGTTTCAAGTGCCAGTGGTTCGCCCATGCCGCGCCGGTCCTCCATCCTTTCGTTTCAGCCGATCGCCTCGTTGGGGGCGACCCGCATCGCCTTCCAGATGCCCAGCAGGCTGGCGAATATCGAGATCACCAGCACGATCCCGGCGAGGCGGAGCAGGTCGTCGCTGGTGAGGATTACGCGCCGGGGGAACATTGGAAAGAGCCGTTGCCCCAGCAGCCAGCCGACGCCGAAGGCGAGCACGCCCATAATGATGGATTGCTGCATGATGAGGCCCACGATGACGCGGTTGGGGGCGCCGATGAGTTTCAGGAGCGCGATGGGGTGGAGTTTGTCGAGGGTGAGGGTGTAGATGATGAGGGCCATGATGACCGCGGAGATGAGCGTGAGCAGAACGCGGAAGAGGAGCAACTGGCGGCGGGCGCGGTCCACGCTGCCTTTGAGGAGCAGGTCCTCCTGCTGCACCCCGGAGTAGACCGTTACATCGCTCCAGCCATGCAACGAGCGCAGCACGGCATCCGCATCCGCGCCGGGCGCGAGCCGCGCGATCACGGCGCTGATCGCCGGACCCGGCAACGCGGCGAGGCCGCGCGACGGTCCGGAGGCCCGTTCCAGCACGCCCGGCTGAGTACGCCCGAAGTCGATCGCGCTGGCCCGGGCGCGGCGGGCCTCCCGCTCCAGCCGGGCCGATTCGCCCGGCTCATTGAACTGGATCGCCTGAGCGTCGCGGCTGGTGAAGCACGCTAGCCCGTCGCCCCCGGAAGAAACCATCCCGCTCGTCAGCCCGACCACCGTGTATGTCTCCTTGCCCAGTCGCAGCCTCTCGCCAAGGCCCAGGCCCAGCGTGGCATCGGCGATCACCTCGAAGTGGTTCTGTGCCAGCGGGCGGCCGGCGATCAGGGGCAGGCCTTCGCCCTTGTCGGTGGGCCAGCCCAGCCCCAGCACGCCCATGCGCAGCGGCTGGCCCCGGTGCTCGCGCTGGATGGTGTGAAACACGAACTCGCGGGCGTCGGTGACGCCCGGCACCGCGGCCACCCGATCGACAACGCTCCGTGGCAGGCGCGAGACCTCGGCGAAGGGCCCGCGCGTGTCCCGCTGCACGATCCACAGGTCCGCGCCCACGCCGCGCGTCACCACCAACGCATCATCCACAAGCCCGCGATAGATCCCGCCCATGCCCATGACGATCATCAGGAGCATCCCCACGCCGATAGTGGTGAGGACGAATCGGCCCAAACTGTGCCGGATGTCGCGGACGGCGAGGTTCATGGGCGCGTGATCCTCCGCCCGTCCCGCAACGGCCCCGGGTTCGCGCCCACCGGGCTCACGACGACATCGCCCGCGGACAACCCGTTCGTCACTTCGACGACCTCTCGCCCGCGCAGGCCCACCGCGATCTCCCGCCAACGGGCCGTGCCGCCGTCGTCCACCATGACGCCGGTCTTTCCCTCCCGGACCAGTACCAGCCCGGCGGGGAGCACGGTCACGCTCTCTTTGCGGTCGGTGCGGATGTAGACCTCGGCCCGCTGCCCCACGGCCCAGTTCGCGGGCAACTTCTCCACGCGCACGTCCACGACGATCTCGCGGGTCTCGCGGTCGGCCTCTCGCCCGACGCGGGCCACGGTGCCGGGGTACTCAACGCCCGCTTCGGAGCGGAACACTACCCGCGCGGGTTGCCTATCGGCAAGACGCGACAACTCCGTCTCGTCCACCCACGCGGTGATCCACATCTCCGCAAGCGATATCAGTTGCAGCACCGACGACCCCGCCGTGACGACATCCCCGGCCTCGCGGTCGCGGCGCACCACCAGGGCATCGAAGGGCGCCTCGATGGTGGTGTCGTGCAGCCGCGCCCGCTGATACTCGAGCACCCGCTCCGCCGCGGCCAGGCGCTTCTGTCCTTCGATGATCGCGGTCGCGGCCCGCGACAACTCCGCCTCGGCGATCGCCAGGGCCTCGGTGGCCTTGTCCACTTCCTGCGCCGAGGACGCGTTCGCGGCGCCGGCCTGCGCCTGCCGCTGATGGGTGAGCCGCGCCTGCGCCAGCACGGCTTCGGCTCGCCGCTGGTCGGCCTTCAGCCGGTCGATCGCCGCCGCCGCCGTAGCCATATCCGCCTCGGCCACGGCCACCTGCTGCCGGTAATCGGTGTCCTCAAGCGCGATCAACGTGTCGCCCGCCCTGACCCGGTCCCCCTGGTCCGGCGTCACCCGCGTAATCAGTCCGGCCATCTTCGGCCCCACCGTCGCGCCCACGCGGGCCTCCAGCGTCCCGGTGCCCAGCACTTCGGCATCCACCGTTCCGGTCGCGACGGTGTGCGTCGTGACCGCCACCGGCGCGAGCAGGAACCACCATGCCACCGCCGCAGCGATGGCGAGCACGACGACGACTCGCGCCGCCAGCCACACCCGCCGCGCGTGGCGTTGCCACCAACCCATCCGCATCGCGATGGGCAAGTCCGAAGCGGCAATCGACGTTTTGGTAGCGGCGCTGCGCATCATCCATACCGTATCGCACCCTGGAGGCGGTGCGCCATGTTACTTCCCGCCGAGTACGCTCCACCACGCGCGCCCGCGCGGACTTCTACCTCGCAGTCTTCGCGGCGGTTATGAGCACCGCAGGCATGGGCAGCACATATCGGGCTTCAGCCCCGCCGCCAATTGCGTATGCCGCGACCTTCGCTTCCATGTGTTCCCGCATCTTGTCCAGAGCGATGGGCGTCTGCGCCTTGAGCAGGCCTGAGGTGCGGACTCCCGCATCGAGCATGATCGTAAAGAGGTCGCCCGGCTGCGCCAGCGACAGCGTGATTGGGAGGGGCACGAAGCCGACATCCTCGAACCCGATGCCTCCGAGCACCCGCCGCGATTCCGCCTGATCGGCGAAGCGGAACATGGGCGGGCCGGGCGGGACGCCGATATCAGG
>JBBRUT010000054.1:0-20029 GCA_038247555.1 Phycisphaerales bacterium
CCCTGCGCGGTTGCCCGCGTGCGTAATGCTCTGGCCTGGTGTCTGATCGCGCCATTTGTGGTACTGGTTGTTTCTACAGTGTTTGGAGTAAGGCCTCCCGACAGCGCGATCTACGCCGCAGGCGGTGTGGCGCTTTTCACAGCAAGGTTGGCGTGGGGAAGGGGACTGCCAACCGAGCGCGCGGTTCCGGTGCAACTCCCTCGCTCGCGCTCGGGGCTCTGATGGGATCGATCCCCTTGCGGCCGTTGCAGCCCATGCGACGATCCTGCGGGCCGCGCGCCCCGGCGTAACCGCCGGGGCTCCGCCGGAAATAGTGTCAGTACGCCATCACCTGCCCAATCGCCTCGGCGATGCGCTTGGCATCGGGGAGGTAGTCGAGCTCGAGCTTGTAGTACGGCATCACCGTGTCGAAGCCCGCGACGCGCTGCACCGGGGCCTCGAGGTGCAGGAAGCACTTCTCCTGGATGATCGTCGCGATCTCCGCGCCCATGCCGCAGGTCTTCGGGGCCTCGTGCACGATCACGCAGCGGCCGGTTTTCTCGACGCTCGCGGCAATCGTGTCCTCATCGATCGGGTAGATCGTGCGGAGGTCGATGAGCTCGGCGGAGATGTCCTCGGGCAGGCTGTCGAGTGCTTCGAGGCAGAGCGTCACGCTCGCGCCCCAGGAGATCACGGTCAGGTCCGTGCCCTCGCTGACGACCTTGGCCTGGCCAATGGGGACGGTGTATTCGTCTTCGGGCACTTCCTCGCGGAAGGCACGGTAGATGCGCTTGGGCTCGAAGAAGAGCACCGGGTCGGGGTCGCGGATCGCGGAGATGAGCAGACCCTTGGCGTCGTAGGGCGTGCTGGGCATGACGACCTTGAGGCCGGGCGTGTGGGCGTAGATTGCTTCGGGCGAGTCGGAGTGCAGCTCGGGGGCGTGGATGCCGCCGCCGACGGGTACGCGGACGACCATCGGGACGGTGATCGCCCCGCGGGTACGGGTGCGATAGCGGGCGGCGTGATTGACGAGCTGGTCGTACGCCGGGCCCATGAAGCCTTCGAACTGGATCTCCGGAATGGGGCGCATGCCGGCCATCGCAAGGCCGATCGAGGTGCCCATGATGCCGGATTCGGCGAGGGGCGTGTCGATCACGCGGTCCGCGCCGAAGCGGGCCTGGAGCCCCTCGGTGACGCGGAAGACGCCGCCGTTCTTGCCGATATCTTCACCCAGGCAGACGACGCGGGGGTCGGCTTCCATTTCCTGGGTCAGAGCGAGGTTGATGGCTTGGACGAGTGTGAGGTTGGCCATGGTTCTGTCTCAAAAGTACGAACGGTGCAATGCGTTCAGAAGCGAAGCCGAAATCTCGAAGCCAGATGCCGACCCGATGACTGAGTCAACCCCGCAGTGAGGGCAAAGAGCGGTGTGACCGAGGTTGTCCGGACCAGGCTCGCGAGCGGGGTCATAGTCCGTCCACTGAGTAATCTGGTCTGGTAAAAAAATCGTTTGACAGAAGAAGCAGCGACATGTTTCGCTTGCCAGAATCTCGGCTCGATGGCGAGAACCTCGCCGATGCACTTCGCGGAGCCGCAGTCTTGGAAGATGGCGATCGCCCATGACAAAAATCATCCCGCCTTTCGCCGCCACTTGCCGTCCTTGCCCTTGGGTTTCTTCACCTCGATGTCGGTAACGAGCAGGCTGTCAATGTAGTGCGTGGACTCAGCGGAGTCGATCACCATTGCCCATCGCCCAGTCGGTGCGACCGCCATCAACTCCGGGTGGGTCACATCCAGCGAACGCCCATCGCTCAAGTGGAGCGTGAACGGCTGGAAGGGCTGGGCCTGATGCACTGCTCGAAGTCGTTCGCTGACGGCCAAGGCGTGTACTCCTGAATCACGGGGTGCGATCAGCCAGCTTTCCTTCGCCGCGGCTGCTCCGCGCGTTCGGCCAGCCTTGCATTGGGATGGGGGGGCACGTACTCAATTTTGGCACCGATGCGTTCAAGGACACCGCGAACCGGGCGAAGCTCCTCCTCCGTGAGGCGCAGCACCATCACCAGCCGCTCTCGCTTTCTGCCCGGCACTTTCTCTCGCCGCGCTGCGAACATGGCGAGATGGGCCGAGGGGCCACCGGCACCGCTGAGGAGGTCAACAAGGTCGGGGTCAAGTTCGATGCGCCAGCGAGCGTTTTCCAGCACTGCGGAATACGGATTGCGGATGGCCTTCGACCAGTCCAAACCTGTGCTGCGTCGTGAAGTCACTTTTTTAGAGGTCTTTCGCATAGATCCGTTCTTCATCGCGGGTCGCTTTGCGGGCGCTGATGATCCTGATAAGGTTCTCTTGCATGCGAACGTGAACCACGAACAGAATCCTGTGACGGCTTGAAAAGCCCAAGACGACCCATCGATCTTCAAAGGTCGAATGTGCTGCGTCGAACCGAAACACCGCGTTGGAATCGTCGAACGCTGTTTCGGCTTCCTTGAATGAGACTCCATGCTTGCGTTGGTTGGCGGTGTCCTTCGGGCCGTCGTAGATGTAACGCTGCACGATTTACCTCAAGCCTCGCGTCGTTCGCGCCTTCCCAGCCCCGCCTGCTCCGGATTTTGTCCAAGGCTTGTCGTCCGCAGCGTCCGCTTCTGGCGCTCCAACTCTCCAGTCAGCGGTGTGCCGTACGTCGAGTCGAAGATGTCATCCGTCGTCGGAGCCTCGATCGTCTCGACGCTCTTCACGATCTCGACGACGATCGCCTTGGATTTCTCTTCCTGCGCGGTCTGCTTCGCATCGTCCCAAAGGCCCTTGCGCTCGAGATACTTCCGCAGGCGGATCAGCGGGTCCTTGCCGCGCCAGCTTGCGACCTCTTCCTCATCGCGGTAGCGCCGGGCATCATCGGCGGTCGTGTGATCGGCAAGCCGGTACGTGATGGCTTCGATCAGCGTCACCCCGCCGCCGCCGCGGGCCCGATCAATCGCATCCTTGCTCGCCTTGTACACGGCGAAGAGGTCGTTGCCATCCACCTGGATGCAGTGCGCGCCGTAGGCGAGGCCTTTCTGCGCTACCGTCTCGCTGGCCATCTGGCTCTCGCGCGGCACAGAGATCGCCCATTGGTTGTTCTGGCAGAAGAACACGCACGGCACGTTGAACACCGTGGCGAAGTTCATCGCCTCGTGGAAGTCGCCTTCGCTCGTTGCGCCATCGCCGAAGTACGTGATGACACAGCGATCCTCTTTGCGCATCTTGTATGCCCAGGCGATCCCCGTCGCGTGCAGCATCTGCGTGCCGATGGGGATCGACAGCGGCGTCATCAGCACACCCTCGGGGATCTGGTTGCCCCGCTCATCACCCATCCAGTGCAGCAGGATCTTTTCCATCGGCAGGCCGTGGAGAAAGAGTGCCGCGTTCTCGCGGTAGCAGGGGACCAGGAAGTCCCGCCCCTTCACGGCCGCCATACCCGAGCCGATGGCCGCGGCCTCCTGTCCCTTGTTCTGCGGATAGGTGCCCATGCGGCCTGACCGCTGCAGCTTGAAGGCCACCTCGTCATAGTGGCGGCACAGCGTCATGAACTCGTAGGCAAACACCACCTGATCGTCGGTCAGGGTGTCCTTGGCAAGTTTCTCATCGAGCTTCCCTTCCTCATCGAGGATCTGGAGGTGCTCGATCTGGGCCTTGTAAACGGTCCGGATGGGCATGCGTTGCTCCGTGGCTGAAAGTCCGCCCAAGCTTAGCCGCTTGCGCCCGATTCCCCAACCCTGCGGCCAGAGGTTCGCCGTGGTACCCTGCCGCCATGCATATCGCCCGGGTGCTGATCACACGAGACCAGATCGCCAAGCGTGTGGCCGAAATGGGCCGCGACATCGCCGCGGACTTCCTGGCGTCGGGGGCGGGCGCGCCAGGGGTGGAGCCGCGGGTGGTGCTCATCCCGATCCTGACGGGCTCGCTGGTGTTCGTGGCGGACCTGATCCGGCATATGCCGGTGCAGATGTCGATCCGGCCGGTGACGATCACCAGCTATCCGGGGGTTGCGACCACTTCGCAGGGCGCGACCATCCAAGGGGGCCTGCCGACCGATCTGGCCGGGCGACACGTCCTGATTGTTGATGACATCCTCGATTCCGGCCGCACCCTTGGTTTGCTCCACCGCATGATCGAGGCCCAGCGCCCCGCATCTCTGCGACTGGCGGTCCTGCTGGATAAGCAGAAAACCGCCGGACGCGACGAACACGTCGATGTGGATTACGCCGGATTCGAGATCGCCGACGAGTTTGTCGTCGGGTATGGGCTCGACTATGACGGCCTGTGGCGGAACCTGCCGGATATCGGTGTATTGGAGGGTGTGTGAAGGTTTGTACGCTTCGCGGGGTTGCCCGGTCAGCGGACATCGCCGATAGTCACAATCGATGACCGCCCTGCCCGCACAGGCCGACCTTCCCCAAACCCTGCCGCGGGATGTGGTGGGGTGCCTCGTTCCCGGCGAACGCGTCGTTCTGGCCGTCAAGCCCGCAGCGGCCTCCATCGTCCTCCGCCGCATCGGCGCGTTCACCGCGATCATTCTCTTCACCGCGGCATCCGTCTGGCTCGCATCCTTCCCGTGGCTGCCCTTCACCGGCCTCGCCGCTTTGCTCTTCGGGCTGACCGCCTTTGCCGCGCTGGCTTTCTGGGGCCATCTCGACTGGGCGATGCGTGACTACGTGCTTACTGATCGCCGCGTGATCTCGTCTTCCGGCGTCATCCGCCGCTTGATGGTCGAGTCCCCGATCGCCGCCGTTCAGCAGGTGGTGATCTATCGCTCACTCCGCGAGCGGCTCTTTGGCCTGGGCACAGTCGGCGTCTCGACGCCCGCCGATGCCGGCGCGCCAAGCGTCGTCTGGTCCATGGTCGCGGCGCCCGACATGTTGCTCGCGCGCATACGTCTGGAGATGGCTCGCATCGCCGCGGCCGCTCTCCCCGACCGCGAACCTGCTCGCGGCCAACAATCTTCAATGCCCAGATCTCCCCGCGCCGGTGCCGGCGGAATCCCCGTCATCGGTCTCGCAGGCGGAATCGGCGCTGGCAAAAGCACGGTCGCCGGCATCCTTGCTCGCCTCGGCTGTCTGGTGGTGGATTCCGATTCTCGCGCGAAGGCCGCGCTGGATCGGCCGGATGTCCGCGGCCAGCTTGTGCAGTGGTGGGGGAGTGACATCCTTCAGAGAGCCGTCCTCGGCGAGGAACCAAGGGTCGATCGCGCGAAGGTCGCCCAGATCATCTTCGCGGATCCTGAACAACGCAAACGACTGGAATCGCTCGTGCACCCGATCGTCCGTCAGGACCGCGCAACCGCGGCCAAAGAAGGCGCGGCCGCGGGCGCAAAGGCCGTCATCGTCGATGCTCCGCTGCTCTTTGAAGCGGGGCTCGATGCCGAATGCGATGCCGTGATCTTTGTCGATGCGCCGCGCAACGCACGCCTGGAGCGTGTCAGATCCAATCGCGGATGGTCGCCCAACGAGCTCGATCGCCGGGAAGCCGCCCAACTTCCACTCCAGACCAAGCGTTCAAAGGCCGATTACACTGTTGTCAACAGTGGTCAAATCCCTGACCTTGAGGCCCGCGTCGCCGGCTTGCTTAACGACCTCCTCGCGGCCTTCCACCGACCATCCTCCCAGGATCGGATCGTGTGATTTTTTTCACATTCTCGCCGCAACTTGTCCGGGCGTCGAGGGTGATATACTCATGGCGATCACGCAGGGCCCCTCTGGGGGTTTGCTCGCCGGGCCCGGTCTGCGTCAATCACTCCTGCCATCCGTCCTCGGTCGTTTCTCGGCGCGTGCCGATCCAACGACGTTTCAATAGTGGATGGGGCGACGGCATCAGCCGTCAATCCCGCAGGGGCGCGGGGAACGTCTCTTTATCTCATCATTCTGACATCTCGATTCTGCCCGACGTCCATGCCCGGCGATGTGCCGGCGCCGGAGGTGTCGGGCGACAGCAAGAAGCACAACATGGCCAAGCAGTCCACCGTCGCCGAAGAGGGCAAAGCCGACTCCAAAGAGGGTCGTACTCCACGCAAGAGCAGCGCCGAGCGCTCATCTGAGGGCAAGCCCGCCCGATCGCGCTCCGCCGATGCCGCGGCAACTCCCGCACCCGCTCGTGCGGAACCCAAGCCCGAGTCTCGTGCGGAACCTCGCCCTGAGCCCCGGCCGGAGCCGCGGGCAGAAGCCCGAAGCGAAGCACGGCCGGAAGCACGATCCGAGCCGCGGCCTGAGTCGCGCCCCGACCGCGACCGCTCCAACAACGGTCCGGCCGCCGCGCCTCCCGCTGCCCAGCAGCAGCACCCCCCATCCCAGCAGTCGCAGCAATCGGCACCACAGCACCAGCAGGATCGCGGCCATGACCGCCCCTCGCACCAGCAGTCCGGGCACGGCGGCCCCCAACACGGGGGTAGCGGCGGTGGCGGTGGCGGTGGCGGTGGCGGCGGTGGGGGTGGGGGTGGTTGGAACGACCACGGTGGCCAAGGTGGTTTCATGAACAAGAACCGCCGCAAGCGCAAGAAGCGTCGCGGCGGAATGGGCCCCGATGGCCCTGGCGGCGGGCCCGGTGCGGGCAGCAGCAGTGGGGGCGGTGGTGGGGGCGGCGGTGGAGGCGGAAGCAGCGGCCATTGGCATCGCCACCTCGATTTCTCCCTGCCCTCCGATGAAGAGCTCGAACGCGAGGCGGCCGAGCTTGAGAAGGTCATCGCCAAGGGCGACATCGAGAAAGCCCGCAACGGACTGACGATCTCCCAGCTCCAGCGCATGGAGATCGATGAACTGCACAAGGTCGCCGAAGAGACCGGACTCGAGGATGTTTTCCAGATCCCCAAGCAGGACCTGATCTTCAAGATCCTCAAGGCACGCGCCGCCCAGCAGGGCCTGATGTTCGGCGAGGGCACGCTGGAGATCATGCCCGACAAGTTCGGCTTCCTCCGCTCGCCGGAGAACTCCTACCTCTCCGGCCCCGACGACATCTATGTCTCGCCGACCATGGTTCGCCGCTTCGGCCTGCGCAAGGGCATGGTCGTCCGCGGAGCGATCCGGCCGCCCAAGGAAAGCGAGAAATACTTTGCGCTCCTCCGCGTCGATGAGGTCAACGCCAAGGCCCCGAACACCATCGGCCGGATGTCCGGATTCGAGGACCTGACCCCGCTCCACCCCGAGAAGCGGTTCATCCTCGAAACCTCGCCCAACGAGATCGAGTGCCGCATCGTCGACCTCGTCGCCCCAGTCGGCAAGGGGCAGCGAGCCCTCATCGTTGCGCCGCCGCGAACCGGCAAGACGGTGCTGCTGCAGAAGATGACCAAGGCCATCTCTGCCAACTACCCCGAGACCAAGATCATCGTTCTCCTCGTCGATGAACGCCCCGAGGAAGTCACCGACTTCCGGCGCAACTGCGGCGGGGCCAACATCGAAGTCGTCGCCAGCACGTTCGATGAGCAGGCCGCCCGCCACGTGCAGGTCGCCGAGATGGTCATCGAAAAGGCCAAGCGCATGGTCGAGTTCGGCGAGGATGTCGTCATCCTGCTCGACTCGATCACCCGCCTCGCCCGCGCGTACAACAACGAGATGCCTCACACCGGACGCATCATGTCAGGCGGTATCGACGCCGGCGCGCTCCAGCGTCCCAAGAAGTTCTTCGGCGCGGCACGCGCCATCGAGAACGGTGGCTCGCTCACCATCATCGCCACCGCGCTCGTTGATACCGGCTCGAAGATGGACGAGGTCATCTTCGAGGAGTTCAAGGGCACGGGCAACAGCGAACTGCACCTTGACCGCAAGCTGATGGACAAACGCATCTACCCGTGCATCGACGTCGCGGCCTCCGGCACCCGACGCGAGGAACTGCTGCTCGACCGCAAGGAGCTTGAACTGGTCTATCGCCTCCGCAAGGTCCTCGCGGACATGAACGTGGTCGAGGCCATGGAGCTCCTCAAGAGCCGCCTGGGCAAGGTCAAGACCAACGCCGAGTTCCTCGTGTCCATGGCCATGGGTTGAGTCTCAACACCCCTGTCTGACCGATAAGCACACATCCCCGGCGCGGAGCGCCGGCTGTCCACACCCGCCCGGAGGGCCGACATGGGCCTTAGTCAGCGACTCACCTACGCCGCATGGTGCGTAAGCATGTCTGTCTGGGCGTTTGTCATGGTCGCCTTCGGGTTGGTCATCGCGGTCGAGTGGCCCGCTCACCCCCGAATGGGTTTCCCACCTCAGTGGTGGATCCTCTTCGGAAGCGCGCTCATCGCCGCCGGTCAGTTTGTCTTTGCCCTCACCGCTTCCCGAATGTTCCCCGCCGCAAACGCCCGCCTCACCGGATCGATCGAAGTGCTTCCCTTCATCGGGTTTCTTGCCCTCGCCATCGGCGTTGTCTTCTTCTGGAACCAATGAGCATGCAACCGGCCCTTGTTTCATCGGTCCTCGCCGCCCTCCTCGCCTGCGTCGCGGCCGGTCAGTCGCTCCCGCCTGAGGATGCCGCCCCCATCGCCGCGCCCGGCACCCAGCCAGATCTCCCGGCTGCCGGTTCTGCCCCCGTCGTGACCCTCACCGCCCAGGGCATCGCCTCCCGCGCGATCGCCCGCGTGGCGATGGCCGACCTCAAGCTCCAGACTGACCCCGCCACCAACCGTTACGCCGATGAACGCGACTACCGCGTCGCCGCGGAAATCATCGAGGTCGCGCACCAACTCAATCCCGCCGATCAGGACATCCTCCGCCTGCTCATCCAGGCCTGGACCTCCGCCGGCGATGCCCAGCGGGTCGACGAACTCAACCGCGTCCTCATCCGCCTGGACCCACGCGACACCGTCACCCAGCTCGCCCTCGTTTCCACCCGCATCAACCGCCTCCAGAATGTCGATGAGCGCCTCGCCGCTTACGAGAAGTTCCTCGGCTCCGAGGGCGCAGCGCTCGACCCCGGCATTCGCTCGCGCCTCGCGATGGACGCCGCGCTCCTCAAGCGCGAACGCGGCGACGACATGGGCTTTGCCCGCACCCTCGCGACCGCCTGCCAGCTCGATCCCACCAACAAGGATGCGGCCACTCTCGCCCTCACCTATTTCGCAGACCGCGTCCCCGATGTCATCGGCCGCTTCGAGCTGCTCACCAACGTCCTCAAGGCCGATCCGTTCGACCCGGAAGTCCACGCGGCGATGGCCGAAGAGCTTGCCTCCGCCGGCGCCGTCCGCGCCGCCAGCAGGTTCTACATCACCCTTCGGGCCCTCCGGAATGCCCGCGGCGAGCAGCTCTCCGCCCAGGAGATCGCCGAGATCCTTGTCTCGGAATGGAACCTCGACGGCGCTGATGCGCTGATCCGCAAGCTCACCGGCGAGATCGAATCCGGCCGCGCAGAGCTGCGGAACCGGCGCGAACGCATCGCCGCCTCCGGAGAACTCCTCGCCGAAGTGGCCGACCCCGCCGAGGTCCGCCTCACTGTTCCCTTTGAGCGCACACGCGTCATCGCCTCCGCGGCGCTTGGCGATCCTGAACTCATCAGCTACGCAGTTGCCGAAGCCGAAGAGACCTTCCGCCGCATCCTCGAAATCCTTGCGACGCCCGACAAGCGTCCCGAAGGAATGACCGAGGAGCAAGCCGCCTTCACCATCCAGTCGCTCAAGACCGAGCGCGTCTGGCTCCGCCTCTGGTCCGGACGCACCACCGATCAGGCCGCGGCGGAGATTGAAGAGCTGCGCACAGATCCCAAGATCGATGCCGCAACCCTCGCGCGAATGGAAGCGTGCCTCAAGATGCGACAGGGTCGCCTCGATGAGGCCGCCCAGGATCTTGCCGCGCTGTCCCGCGAGGACATCCTCGCCGCCGTCGCCATGGGCATCCTTGCCGAGATCCGCGAGCAGAAAGATCAGGCCGTTGCCCTCTACTCCCAACTCTCTGAGCGTCTTTCGGGCTCTCTCGCCGGGGCCTTCTGCCGGACACGCGTCATTCAGCTCACCGGAAAGGCCCCTTCACCGACCGATACCGCACGCAAGCTCCAGACCGTCGCGGATTCGATTCCCACCAGCATCGAGGCGATGATCGCCGATCCGCGTCGCTTTGTCGATCTCCGCGTCCAGACCGTCTCCAGCGAGGTCGGCCTGCTCGACAAAATCGAGATCAAGATCACGCTCACCAATACCTCGAACTTCCCCCTCGCCTTCGGGCCGGATCAGCCTATCAACAGCCGCTTCCTGCTTTCGCCCATCGTCGATATCGGCGTGCGGCGACTGGCGCTCCCCGGCCTGCAGGAAGTGGTCTGGCTCAATCGCCGGCTGCGATTGATGCCGCGCGAGCAGTTCGAAGCAACCGTCTGGGCAGATCCCGGCATTCTCGGCGGTGTGCTCCAGCGCCTCGGCGGCACCTCCGCCCGCATCCGCTGGCGCGTCGTCCAGGGCTTCAAGCTCAATCGCACGGGCTTCTATGAGCCGGGCGCGATGTGTCTCTCCACCGAAACCCCAACCATCGCCCGCCCACCCTCCAGCCGTTCATCCGCCTCCTTCGCCACTCTCAACGGCTGGATCGAAAGGGGCACCACCGTCGAGATGGCCGAATCAATCTTCGCTTTCATCGAGCGCATTACCACCCCGCCCGCCGGACAGCCCGAAGTGACTCCCGAGGATCTCTCGGCCTTCATCGCCGCCGCGACGGCGCGATACCGCACCGCCAATCGGGCCGAGAAGGCCATCCTGATCGCATTCTGCCCGACCGCGCTCCAGGCCCCTCCCTTCGCGGCTCTGGATGCAGAGATCACGCGCGAAACCGACGATGGGCTTCTCAAGTGCTTCCTCGGCATCCGTGTCCCCACCGCCGATTCGCCGCTGCTCGCGCCGGATGCATGGACATCGCGTCCCGAGCTGCAGGGCTTTGCCGATCTGGCCCGCGCCCGCCTCGCCGATGGCAAACGCACCATCGCCACACTCGGCGGCCGCGAAGGCACGGAGTCAACCACCCCCGATGCGCCGCCCGCCCCCGCGCCCTCAGGCAGATGACATGCCCACGGCCGATGAAGCCTCCCTTCAGGCCCTCCCGCCCGCACGCCGGTTCAGTGTCGCGCGCCTCGCGGCATACGCACTTGGCCTGGGCTTGCTCATCGCCGCGGTGATCGCCGTCTCCGGCCGAACCGATGCCCTGCGCCAGGCCGTGGAATCCGCCCGAAACTCGAGCCCGTGGCTCGTGCTCGCGGTCATCGTCCTGCCCCTGGCCAACATCGCTGTCATCTCAACGTCTTTCTGGGTCCTCACTTCGCGCTTCGGGCGCGTCGCTCTGCCGGAGATGATCGCGTTGATCGTCTCAAGCTGGCTGCTCAATCACCTCCCGCTGCGCCCGGGCCTTGTCGGCCGCGTCGGCTACCACAAGCTCGTCAACAACATCCCGGTACGCTTCTCGGTCCGCGTGGTGATCGAGCAGCTCCTCTGCGGCATCGCCGCTCTTGGGCTCATGCTGCTTGTCGCGGTGCTTTGTGCTCCGCTGGGTGCCCCGGTAGTGATCACGCTCCTTCTCGTCACCGGTGCGGCCGTCACCGCATCCGGCTTCGCGTTGCGGCACCTGGCGCTCACGGCCTCTCGAAGCCCGGCCTCTGCGTGCATCACCACCGCGTTCGGTCTCCGGCTTCTTGACATGACCCTCTGGATCATCCGCTACCTCTGCCTCTTCGCGCTCGTCGGCCACGATGTCGGAATCTCCGGCGCCGCCGCCATCACCGCCGCCAGCCAGGCCGCCATGCTCTCGCCGATCCCCCTGGGCCTGCGCGAGTGGGTCGTTGGGGCGGTGCACGCATGGCTCGGCGCGGAGTGGATCTCCGGCAGCGGCGGCGCCATCGCCACCTTCACCCCCGGCATCGCCGCGGATCTGGCCAACCGCGCCGCCGAGTTGTTGGTCGCCGTTCCTCTGGGCATCCTCGCCACCCTCTGGCTCATGCGCATCGCCCGTGCCACCCGGGCCGCTCGCATCGCCCAAGCCGGCGCATTCGCCCCCACGCACCCGGTGCCCCCGTCGTCCGTATAACTCTTTGTCAGGGGCGGGCGGCTCGCCAGCCGCCCGATACACGCGGGGAACGCCGCAAGGCCGCTTTTCCAGTTCTTGCTGCTACCGGCGTGGGCCCCCGCCAGCCCGGTCCGGCGCTTCCGTGAGGCAAGCTTTGCAGATGTGGCCCCCGCGGACCGATGCAACCTGTGCGCACACGCTGCGCACCGACTGTCAGGGTGAACATGGTCAACAAGATCGAGCAAGATCACCAGCGCTTCCGGCAGATCGTTCGCGGCAGGATCCGCAAGGATCTCCGCCGGTTCATCTCCCGCGGTGAACTCATCGCCCGTGATGGCGATCGCCTTGTCTCCATCCCCGTCCACGACATCGACATCCCCACATTCCGCTACGGTGACAACTCCTCCGGCGTCGGCATGGGCGAGGGCGAGGAGGGCGATGCGGCCAAAGGGTCCGGCCAGAAAAACTCCGGCGGCGACCAGCCCGGCAAACACATCCTCGAGGTCGATGTCTCCCTCGATGAACTCGCCGACATCCTCGGGCAGGAACTCCAGCTCCCCCGCATCGAGCCCAGGGGCGAGCACCGCCTTACCACCATCCGCGACAAGTACAGCGGCATCCGGCCCGTCGGTCCGCAATCCCTCCGTGTCTACAAGCGCACCTTCCGCGAGGCGCTGAAGCGGCAACTCGCGCTCGGCACCTACGACCCGGAGAACCCGGTCATCATCCCGATCAAGCGCGACCTGCGTTTCCGTTCCTGGAACGAAGTCAAAAAGCCGCAATCCAACGCCGTCATCATCTACATGATGGATGTCTCCGGGTCGATGGGCGATGAGCAGAAGGAACTCGTCCGCCTCGAAGCCTTCTGGATCGATACCTGGCTCCGCCGCAACTACGAGGGCATCGAGTCGCGATACATCGTGCACGATGTCCAGGCTCATGAGGTCGATCGCAAGACGTTCTTCAGCGTGCGGGAGGACGGCGGAACGCGCATCAGCAGCGCGCTGCACAAGGCTCAGGAGATCGTTGAATCGGCCTACGACCCCGCAGACTGGAACATCTACCTGTTCCACTTCTCCGATGGCGACAACTCCTCCGAGGCCGACAACCGCCTGTGCGTCCAGCTCCTTGAGAAGCATCTTGCGCCGATCTGCAACATGTTCGGCTACTGCCAGGTCGCCAGCCCCTACGGCAGCGGCAACTTCATCAACATCCTCCGCGAATCCTTCGGCGGCGATTCCGGTGGCAAGGTGGTTGTCAGCCGCGTGAACGGGCGAGATGACATCTTCGATTCCCTGAAGACGTTCTTCCAGGCCGGAAAGTGAAACCCGCCTTCTGGTGGCCCGGGTCTCCTGACCGGGGCAAGAGCCCCACCAGAAATCAAGCAATCAGAATCCGGCCCATTGCAACGGCGAACTACCATTCACCCGCGGTCCACTACCGCGCGATGATGGTGTACCCCCTGTGATTCTCCCCGTTGTATTTGCCGTTCTTGTCTGGTATGCCGCCATGCGCTTCCGCAGGCAGTGGACCGGGCTCGGCGTGCTTGCCGTGGCCATGCTGCTGCTGGCGGGGCTGAACCACGCCATGGGCGGAGAGCACGGCCGCTGGTCCGGCCGCGGCGCAAGCATCCTGCTCATCCTGCTGTGGCCCTATACCGCGCTTGTGGGCGGGTGCGGGCTGTTCATCTTCTGCCTGCCCCGCCGCCCCCCCGGCGAGTATCACTGCGAGCACTGTTTCTACGACTTCAAAGGCCTCGACCCCGCGTTCCTCCGCTGCCCGGAGTGCGGTCGCCCATGGGGCGGCAAGGGGTGCAATCCCGATGTTCCCGAGCCGGAGTTGATCAAGCCTCCACCCCGCCGGCTCAAACGAACGCTCTGATCCTGTGCTGCTCGCTCCTGGCGGGAATGCCACCGATCTTTGACTGCCGGCTCGCGGCACAACATCTTGCAGGATGACACGGCCCCGCAAATCGTGTAGAGTGTTCCATACGTCAAGCATGGAGTCTGCCGCGTGATGAGGGTCGCGCGGCGGAACGAAGCTCGACGAGGAGTTTTTTCTATGGCATCGACGAAACTACGCAAGCCTCTCTCCGGACCGCAATCCAAACTGACGCAGAGTTCCAGCTCGCGCAACAGCTCGAAGTCGGGCAGCGCGAAGCGGAAGGCCGCCGGGAAACCGGCCGCCACGCGCGCCTCGAAGGCGAACTCGGGCAAGAAGACCGCAAAGAAGACTGCCAAAATGGGCGCGAAGCAGTCCGCCCAAAGGGCAACCAAGTCAACGGCAAAGAAGTCGGGCAAAAACGCGGCCAAGAAGACAGTGAAGAAGTCAGCAAGCAAGGCTTCTTCCCGTCCCGCGAAGAAGTCGCCCGCGCGGGCGAAGAAGGGCACCAGCGCAGCGGCCTCTCGCCGTCGCCCCGCAGTGCTTCCCGCCCGATCCAAGCAGTCCACCCAGTCGCTCCTGGAGCATCTGGGTGCGCCCATCCAGCCTTCTAGCGGGTCATCCGATTCTTCCTTTGGCAACAACCTCAACGGCTCGAATCTCGGTGAGCTCGTCCGCGAGACCGAAGCTCGCAACATGAGCCTCAAGACCCAGGCAACCGAGTCCCGCGGCAAGCGCGCCGACAACCACTTCGCCGAAGCCGGCACCCAGCGAATTGTTGGCCATGCCAGCGAGTCGGGGCGTCGAGCCCAGGGCCGGCGCGATGCAGCCCAGCGTGGCGACAAGAGGCCCGGCACCGCCGAGTGATCGGCCGTTTCATCGGGCGACGTATGCCAGCAGACCTCATCGTCCCGCCCCTTGAAGTCCATTACCAGCCGGTGGTCGAACTGACCACCGGCTGTGTTGTTGGATGCGAAGCGCTGGTTCGGTTCATCGGACCGGACGGCTCGCTGATCTCGCCGGCAGTCGATGGGCTGATCGATCGCATCGAGAAGCATGATGCTTCTCTCAATCACCTGCTTGATCGACTGTTCGAAGGCGTTGCAAGGGACATGATCCCGCTCTTCGCGCAGTTCCCAGGCTTTTACGTGAGCATCAATGTCCCGCCGGTCACGCTCGGCAGCGGTGTGATCGCGAGGCTGCTCCCAACCCACGGGCTCACGCCCCACCTCGGGCGTCTGGTTTGCGAGATCACCGAGCGTCAGGCCATGACCGATCTTGGGCGTGCCGCTCTTGCCGACGCTCGACGCATCGGCATTCGCGTAGCCGTCGATGACTTCGGGACCGGTGAATCGGGCCTCCGCCAGCTCATGGGGCTTGAGTTCGACATCCTCAAGATCGATCGGTCACAGATCACGCCCCTGCTCAAGGACCCGCTCGCCGAAAGGCTGCTCCGCGGTGTTGTGGCGCTGGCGGGAGCCTTGCGCGTGAAGATCACCGCCGAGGGCGTCGAAACCGCCGAGCAGGCGCTGTTTGTGCGGGCCGCCGGTGTCGATTGTGGACAAGGCTGGTACTGGAGCAAAGCCCTGCCGGCGAGAGAGTTCGCCGCCCTGCTACGCGGCGGACACTGCGAGCCCGTAGCTGCCTGAAGATCCGGCGCGGAGTTTATCAAACCTTGTTCTTCCTGCGCCGCAGGGAGTACAGCGAAGACTGTCGCTCAAGATTACTTCCGCTTGTCGGCAAGCAGCGCGAGCACCAGCAGCCCGATGCACGACAGCAGGCCCATAACGCCTTTGTCAACTTACTGCACCGGGTTACTTCGGCTGATACGTGAACCGCTGCCCGCCGATCGATGCCTCAAACATCAGGCCCGCCTTGGTCGCCGTGAACACCGCCACACCGTTCTCATACGGCGCGGTCGCCGCAGCGCCAGAGCGCACCGCGACCGCCGATGCCTGACCGCTGAACTCAAAGGTCCCGGACTTGAATCGGTCGAGCGCGACCCTGGTCTCGAACACGATCAGCTCCATGTACTCCTGCCCGCCGAGCTGGAAGCCGATCGTGCCCTGCGACAGGTCGCAGTACCCGACCATCAGGCTCCCCTCATACACCTCGCCGCGGCCGTATGCCCCGCCCACGCCCACGGCCCCCTTGCCCACGCTCGGGAAGATCGCATAGCCGTAGGCCTTGTCGAGCATCCGTTGCAGGCTGGGGTCAGCACGCTTGAACTCCGCTATCGCATCGGTGGATCGGATCGTCAGCACCCGCCGGTCTGACTGAGTCCTTGGCGCGGTATCGCACGCCGCGACGCACAGCGAAATCGCCGCGACGCAGGAAAGGGCCGCGCGGGAGAGAACCTGTGAACGAGCCGAACTGGACATTTTGAACTCCAGGGAAGATTCGCAAGACCGCATTCAAGACACAAACGCATTCGGATCGTTCCCCGGCTCCAGCCTGAAGGCCACACCCTTCAACCGGTGGCCTGCAATCGGTTTGTCGCCGGTTCGTTGATCCTGGGCGAACGCTCCCGGTATGCTCAGAGTCCAAGTTCCAATCTGCACCCTCACACGAAAGACCTCCCATGCCCCGCCGGACCTCCAGCTTCATCGCGATTGCATCATTGGTGTTCGCTTCTGGCGCATGTCTCGCCCAGCCCGCCGGCCAGCAGCCCGCAGGTGGTGGTCGGCCCGCGGCCGGCGGACAGCCCGGTGGACCGGGGGGGCCGGGGGGGCCGGGGGGAGCGGGCGGCGGTGGGAACCTCGTCGAGCGGCTCATGCAGGCCGATGCCAACGGCGATGGAATGCTGCAGTGGGATGAAGTGCCCGAGCAGAATCGCGAGCGCATCTTCGCCCGCGCCGACACCAACAACGACAAAGTCCTCGACAAGGCCGAACTCGAAGCCATGCGTCAGCGTGCGCCCGGTCGTCAGGGTCAGGGCCCCGGCGGTCCCGGTGGCCCGGAGGCATCCTTGCAAGACAGCATGGAGCAGGCCAACCGCGCCATGCGGACGCTCAAGCGCTCGACGTTCGAGTCGCTCACCCGCCAGCAGGACCTCAGCGCCGTGCAGTCCCTGCAGAGCGCGCTGATCGGCGCCAAGGGCGACATCAAGAGTGCACGCATGTCCGACGCCGCCAAAGCCAAGTACAAGGACGATGCGGCCGCCTACCAGAAAGACTTCCGCAAAATGCTCATCGACGCCGCCATGGAGTCCCTCAAGCTCGAACTCGCGATCGATGCCGGCGACACCGCCGCCGCGACGAAGTCCCGCGATGCGATTGTTGCTCTTGAGGATGCAGGGCACACGCAGTTCCAGGCGGGCGAAGAGGCAGCCCCTGCGGGCGGACCCCCGGGCGGCGGTAGAGGCCGCGGCCCCGGTGGTGGCGGCGGCGAGGGTGGTCGCCCCCCACGTTGATTGCCCAGGTTTGGCATGAGTTCATCAGACGCAGATCGCCGGCCTTGCGCCGGGCGTCTTTCTGCGCCCCTGGCCAAGCCGACAGCAAGTCATGCACACCCGCCGGGGGTGAATCCTCAAGCGGTCGAAGACCGAAACCGCCACCATGAACACAATGGCGATTCGAGTTGTGGTCGCGCTGGCGGGCACTCTGGCGAGCCTTTCCGGACTGGTGGGGTGTTCACAGCAACGTGAGGAGCCCGTGGGCCCGGCCGTGGCCAAGCCGCAAGTCGCCGGAGCAGATTCCGCCGAGGCCGACCCGGCCAGCCCGCTCGCCGCCAAGCCCGACGCGGCAGAATCTGTCCAGACCATCAACGACCCAGCGCAGCCCACTGTGGCCATCCGCCGCGTTGGGGGGGATCTGGCCGCGACCATCGAGCGCCAGGGCGAGGGCTACAACGCCGGACGCTGCTCGATCTCGACGCCGCTCCCTGCGGGCTACCCCGAGCCCACCCCTCCCGGCGCGATCGACCTGAAGACCTACCCCTCCGTCAGGCGTGCTGAGTTCCGCGGCGAATCCAGCCCGGACTTTGGAATGAACCTTGGCTTCTGGCCCTTGTTCAATCACATCAAGGACCGCGGCATCGCCATGACCTCGCCCGTTGAGATGGATTATCGCGGCGGCGATGACGACTCGGTCGGTACCGAATGGACGATGTCGTTCCTGTACCGGACCGATGACCTCGGGCCCACGGGCCAAGCCGGCCGCGTGCAGGTTGTGGATACCCAGCCGATGACGGTCCTCGCTCTGGGCGGGCAGGGAAACTATTCGCGCTCGCGGGTGCAAGATGGGCTCGAGCAGCTCCGCCAGTGGCTCGATGCCAACCCCGACTGGCGGGCATCGGGAGAGCCTCGCGCGTTGTACTACAACGGCCCGGAGAAACCTAACCGCGACAAGTGGTATGAGGTGCAGATCCCGATCCGGCGCGCCCAGGCGGACTGACGTTGATGTGCTGGGGTGGCGAAGGTCAGTTGACCTGATTCTCAAACTTGCCGGTGTTGCGATACACCTTCACGATCCGCACGACCTCCTCGGAGACTGCGGACTGCGCCTGATCGGTCGATGCGCCGCAGTGGTGCGTGCCATACACGCCCGGCAGGGCGACCGTCGGCGTCTGCCAGCTGGTCTTGCTCTCCGCGGGTTCATCCGCAAACACATCCAGCCCCGCCCGAACACCCTTCGACGAGATCGCCTCGCGCAACGCGGCTTCATCCACCGTGCTCCCGCGCGAGGTGTTGATGAAGTAGGCCCCCGGCTTCATCGCCGCGAAGAACCCGGCGTCGCACATCTTCTCCGACTCGGCATTCGCCGCGACGTGCAGGCTGACCGCATCACACTCAGGCAACATCCCCAGCAGATCCGCGCGGGTATGCCCGCCATGCTTCACGCCAAGGTCCTGCGCCCGCAGCGGGTTCATGTTCAGCGAGTGAGCGATGCACGTCATATCAAACGCCTTGGCGCGCCGGATGACCTCGCGGCCGATTCCGCCAACACCGATCACGCCCAGCGTCATTCCCTTCAGGCCCCGAGCCTTTGAGTACGCGCCCTTGTTCCATTGGCCGGCGCGAAGGTCGGCGACCTGATCTGGAATACGCCGATCGCAGCAGACGAGCAGGCCCATCACGAGCTCCGCCACCGCGACCGCATTCATCGCGGGGCAGTTGCACACCGCGATGCCCGCGGCCTTTGCCGCGTTGCAGTCGATGTTGTCGTACCCTGCACCCGCGCGGATGATCAGCTTCAGCGACTTGGCCGCCTGGACCGCCGCCGCCGAGACCTTCTTTGATCGCACAACCACCACTTCCGGATCGAGCGTGCCAAGCGCACCCGCGAGATCCGCCGCGGTGACCTCGGAGTTGACGGTGACCTCGCAGCCCAGGCCCTTCAGCCCGTCGATGCCCTGCTTCTCAAACTTGTCGGCAATGAGCGTGCGCATGGCCGGAGTGTATCGCGACGATCTCCGCCGCGGCTTCTCGGCGCAGTACTATCGCAGGACGATTCGGACGATCACCGGCCGATGGTCCGAGCCGACATCGTTCCCCACGCGGCACCAGCCACAACTCAGGCCTTCGCTGATAAGGACCTGATCGAGGCGAAAGCCTGCAAGCCGCTGGAGGAGCCCTTCCGCAGGCCACGTGAGCCCACGCCCCGTCCCTGCAACTGCGTGGGTATCCACCAGTCCGGCGTCCCTCAGCCAAGCGGCCGGCATAGACGCGGGTGTGTGATTGAAGTCGCCAGCCAGAACTAGGTTTCGCGGTTCGATGAGTGCATACGCGGCCAATGCGCGGCAGAGCTCACGCTGCTCCGCCAGGTAGCTGGGCGAAATCGCCGGCAATGTGTGTACGCCCTGCACCACGACCTCGCGATTCCCGACTCTCACAACCGCGCGAATCTGCGGCTCGGTCGGTTGAAACGCTCCACCATCGGTTGGGAACGAGGGGTAGGACACGGGCGTCTCGATGAACGGCAGCTTGGAGAAGAGTGCCATTCCATACGCGTCATCGCGCGTTTCGATGGAAGAGTGGGGGAGCCGTGCCGCCATCGCATCACGAATACGCATATGAACCGCTGGTGTGTATTCCTGCACGATGACCACATCCGGCGCGTGCCGATCAATCTCCGCCAGCAGGTCGGCATCGCGCACGCGGCCGTACATCACGTTGACGGTCATCACCGTGAGCGATGGAGCATTCCCGCTGGGTGAAACGGCCGCGCCCCTCCCCATTCCCAGCAGCGGCAGGA
>JBBRUT010000055.1:0-19953 GCA_038247555.1 Phycisphaerales bacterium
GGCGCGGACCGCGATTACCGCCCGCGTGCTTCCAGCGTTTCGTGGGAGTAGTTTGGGGCTTCTTTGGTGATCCGGATGTCGTGGGGGTGGCTCTCGATGACGCTCGCGCCAGTCACGCGGACAAACCGGGCGCGGTCGCGGAAGGCCGTGATGGTCGGGCACCCGCAGTAGCCCATGCTTGACCGCAGCCCGCCGACGAGCTGGTAGACGAAGTCGGCCAGTGAGCCGCGGTACGGCACCAGGCCCTCCACGCCCTCGGGGACGAACTTGCGTAGGCGTGTGTCCTGCGCGCCGCCCTTGTGCTGGCCGTAGCGGTCGGCCGAACCGGCCTCCATCGCGCCGGCCGAGCCCATGCCGCGATAAGACTTGTAGCGGCGGCCCTCGAAGATCACCGACTCGCCGGGAGATTCATCCAGCCCCGCGAACAACGAGCCGAGCATGACGCACGATGCGCCCGCGGCGATCGCCTTGGCGATATCGCCGGACATGCGGATGCCGCCGTCGGCGATGACGGGTACTTCTCGACCGAGCTTGCGCACGCCGCGGAGGGAGTTGAAGATCGCTGTAAGCTGCGGCACGCCGACACCGGTGACGACGCGGGTGGTGCAGATGGAGCCCGGGCCGATGCCCGCCTTGATGGCGTCGGCGCCGGCCTTCACCAGTGCCATCGCGCCCTCGGCAGTGGCGACGTTGCCCGCGATGACTTCGATATCGTGCTTTTTCTTGATGGTCCGGATGGTTCGGAGGACGTTCTCCGAATGGCCGTGAGAAGTATCGACAACGACAAAGTCGGCCTCGGCGGCGATGAGTGCATCGACGCGTTCGTACTGGTCGACCCCGCACGCCGCGCCGCAGCGGAGGCGGCCGCGGGAATCGAGATTGGCCTTGGGGAACTGCGAGAGGCGATCGATGTCGCGCTGGGTGATCATCCCGGCGAGGCGGCCCTTCTTGTCGATGAGGATGAGCTTCTCGACCTTGTTGCGGTTGAGGATGCGCTCGGCCTCATCGAGCTTGGTGCCGGGGGGCGCGGTGACCAAATCGGCGGTGGTCATAACGCTCTTGACGGTGGTCGATTCATCTTCAACGAACTTGAGGTCACGCTTGGTGAGGATTCCGACCACGCGGCCGTGGGAACGCAGTTCGCTCGAGCCGTCTTCCGTCACCGGGAAGCCGGAGACGTTGTGCTCGCGCATCAACTGGCGTGCACGGCCGACGGTCTCGCCGGGGCCGACGGTGATCGGATCGAGAATGATGCCGTTGCCGGACCGCTTGACCTTGGTCACTTCGCGGGCCTGGGCCTCGATGGGGAGGTTGCGGTGAATGACCCCGACGCCGCCTTCCTGCGCCAGCGCAATCGCGAGCGCGGACTCGGTGACGGTGTCCATCGGAGCGGAGACGAGGGGGATGTTGAGCTGGATCGTGGGCGTGAGCCGCGTGGAAGTGTCGGCCTGCGACGGCATGACATCGCTGTACTGCGGGAGCAGGAGCACATCGTCGAAGGTGATACCGTCACCCTCGATCTTGGTGGTTGCCGGGTCCACATCCCGCGCAGAAGGCCGCGAGGTTCGTGAGGTCTGCCTGGTTGTGGAGGAAGAGCCGCGGTGGGCGCGGGAGCCGTTGTTGGTCGCCATGCACATTAATGGCGGGCTTGGCGGCGGGGTCAACGGAAACCGGATTTCCACGAGCAGATGCTGCGGTTTGCATGAGGAAAGTCGAGTTGGGGAAGCCGCAGCACGCGCCGCTGACCGTGTGGACAGGCGGGGTTGCTCTGAACCGGTGCAGGGTCTTCCATCTCTTCAAGCTCGCGGCAGTGTTGAACTGTACGGGGCGCAGGAAGAGCCAGACATGATGCGAGCGGTTCCAGATGAGCGGAGGACGGGCAAGCCAGATGACCCGGCGGGCGCGGGTTGGCGGTATGACGGCGCGCAGGGATATGCCGCGCTTCGCGGGCAGGAATGGCTTCTGACCAATGGGCTTGGCGGCTTTGCGATGGGGACAGCGGCCGGCGTTGCGACGCGGCGGTATCACGCGCTGCTCATCGGCGCGACGACCCCGCCGGTAGGACGGATCGCTGCGCTCAACGCGGTGTCGGAGCGTGTGGAAGTGGGGGGGGGAAGGTACGACTTCTCGACGTTTGAGTTCAACAGTCGGGCGCAGCCGGTTTCCCATCCGGATGGTGCTTCGCGTCTGGTTCGCTTTGAGGTAGATGAGTCGGCGCGATGGGTGTATTCGGCGGGGGGGCTCGAGTTCACGCGGGAGCTGGTGTTGTTTGCGGGGATCAACGCCGCGGGCCTGCGATACGGAGTGAAACGAACAGGTGCGGCGGCGAAGGGCGAAGCGCGGCTGACGATCCGGCCGCTTGTCTCGCTCCGGGACTTCCATGAGTTGATCCGCCGCGGCAGGGCGGACAACTTCGGAGTGCAGGCATCGGCACCCGGCGTGACGATCGTGCGGGAAGAGCACCGGCTGCACCTGGAATCGCGCGGCGAGCGGGCCATGGCCTTTGTGCATGAAGAGCAGTGGTGGTACGACTTTTTCTATGGCGAGGATGCGCAGCGCGGGCAGGAGTGTGTCGAAGATCTGTTCTCGCCCGGCCACTTTGAAGTCGTGCTGAAGCCCGGGCAAGATAGTGTGAGCCTGGAGATTGCCGCGTGGATGGGCGCGGAGAAGCCGACACGCGACGTCGAGGCCGAGATTTCGGCACAGCGAGCTCGCGGCGCGGCCATCGCGGCAGCGGCGGTGCCGGCCGGAGCGGGCGCGAAGGAGCGGCAGCTCATCGGCAGTCTTGCCCGCAGCGCGGACGCGTTTGTGGTGGCCAAGCAGGACCGTGTGGGCGTGCTCAAGGGTGTTTCCACGATCGCCGGGTATCCATGGTTCTCGGATTGGGGTCGCGACACATTTATCTCGCTCCCAGGGTTGCTGCTAGTGACGGGGAGATTCGACGAGGCGCGGCGTGAACTTGAGAGCTTTGCACGCGCGCGGCGGAACGGAATCATTCCCAACGTCTTTCGCGATCAGACCGGCGAGCCCGAGTTCAACACGGTCGATGCGTCGCTCTGGTTTGTGCACGCGGCGTGTCGATGGCTGGAGGCCACCGGGGATCGCGCGGGCTTTGACTCGCTGCTTCTTGATGCGTGTGTTGACGTGGTGCAGGCTTATCGCCGTGGCACGGACTTCAACATCGCGATGGACCCGATGGACAAGCTGATCACCGCGGGAACAAACGCCACGCAGCTCACGTGGATGGACGCGAGGCGGGATGGCGTGACCTTTACGCCGCGACACGGGAAGGCTGTGGAGATCAATGCGCTGTGGTACAACGCGCTGCGATCGCTCGAGGCGGCGGTTCCGGTGAACAAGGGGACCCTCGCGGCGGATCTCCATGATCTTGCCAGCGCGGTGGGCAGAAGCTTTACGGGCAAGTTCTGGGATGCCGGCAGGGGTTGCCTGCACGACTGTCTTACGCCGACAGATTCCGCAGGGTGGATGCCGGATTCGAGTGTGAGGCCGAATCAGATCTTTGCGGTGAGTCTGCCGCACTCGCCGCTTTCTGCAGCGCAGCAGCGTGCGGTGGTGGAATGCGTGCGGAGCCGCCTGTTGACCCCCATGGGCGTACGCACACTCGATCCCGCCGATCCGCGCTATCGCGGTCGCTATCGCGGGAGTCTGTTTGAGCGCGATGGTGCGTATCACCAGGGCACCGCGTGGCCGTGGCTGCTCGGGCCGGTCGCCGAAGCGGTCTTGCGGGTGGGCGGTTTCTCCGCCGCGGCCAAGCAGGATGCGATGAAGATCCTCGAACCGATTGTGACGCAGCTTCGGCACGGCGCAGCTGTTGCTTGTGCGGGTACGTGTGCCGGGCAGATCGCGGAGGTGTATGACGGGGACGGCACGGACAACTCGCCGCAGCAGGCCGGTGGATGCCCCGCGCAGGCGTGGTCGGTTGCCGAGGCGCTTCGCGTGATGAAGATGATCGTCGGAGGTTGACGCTTCCGGGTCAGGCACGCTCGCCGCGACCACGAGACCACGCGAACTGTCCTAAGCGGGCAGCGAGGCGAGGATCAACACGAACCCTTGGGTTCGGCCTTCATCAACTTCTCGCCCTGCTCGGGAGTCATGGAGCCTTCGGCGATGTAGGCGGCAATCTCGCGTCGTGTGCGTTCGCGTGCGACCGAACCCACGATTCCCAGGATGGTGCGGAAGAGCACGATGGACACCACCCCGAAGGTGATGAGCACCGGGATCAGGACATCGTCTCGAAGGATTCGATCCAGTAACGCAGAGGTTTCCATGCTTCAGGCTCCCATCGAACATTGGGAAAGATGCACCGGGGATTTCAGATTCCCAGCGCACTTCTGCACATGATATGGAGCCAGGCCGAATAGAACTCGAACTCGGGCATTCGGGATCTGGCGAGTGGCGCACCCGGATCGAGAGCCCGTACCGACCCGGGGGGCGGGGCAAAGGCTTCAAAGCCAGTATCAATGGCGGCGCGGGGGGCCTGCTGAGTCAATCGGGACGCGAGGGCTTCGGCGTTCTGGGAGTCGGCGATCGCCCGGTCATCGCCCAGAATGTCGAAACTGAACTTGTTGCCATCGATCCGAATACGGGTGCCGTCGCCGGTATGCAGCTCGATGATTTCCGCCAGGGACGTCCGGCGTGGAGGAGCCTCAACGCGATCAAGGTACATGGTGCTCGATTGGGGATCAAAGCGGATCTGTGTCGTCGGGTCCCCCGCGGTCGATCGCCTGGACACAATCGCGGCGCGGATGATCAGAAAGACATCCGCTATCTTCAGGCCCGACACCTCGCCGCGCCAGGGCTCGACGAGGTACATGGTTTCGCTTGTGCCGCGGGCGGCGGTCAATCGTTTGGCGAGGATCGGGCGGTCAAGGCCGCTGACCTGTTTCTGGGTGGGAGCGAATGCGCGGATGCCCATGTCGCGGAGCGAGCGGACGGCCGCGCCGGCCGGGCGTTCGAGCATGCGGACAACGGCGAGGGGCGCGGGCTTTGGAGCCCGGAGTTCGGCATCGGCGGGGTCGAGCCCAACGCACCGGGCGAGCGCATCGACCCGCTGTTCACGCGTGAAGCCGGTCGGCCAGTCAAAGATGGAAACAAAGGCAAAGGAAGGAACGGGCATCGGGGGCTCCGCGGCGGGGTGCGCCGGCGATACTGTAATCGGTGGGTGCGACCGAGCGATTAACCCCGAAACTGCTGGTTGCCGCGTATGCGTCGGGCTATTTTCCCATGGCGGATATGCGGTCGCGGGCTCGTGGCGGGCCAAGTCGCATCGGGTGGTACTCCCCCGATCCTCGCGCGGTGCTGCCATTGGAAGAGGGTGGGCTGCACGTTCCTCGATCGCTGGCGCGGACGATGCGGCAAGGCAAGTTTGAGGTCACGGTCGACGAGTGCTTTGAGCAGGTCATGCGGGCGTGCGCGGCACCCAGGCGCGACGAGGGACCTGCTGAGGCTTGGATCAGCGAAGAGATGATCGATGTGTACACCCAGTTGCATGGGCTCGGGCATGCCCATTCTGTTGAGGCATGGTCGGCCGGTGGAGGCGAGCGGCGACTGGCGGGGGGGATCTATGGGGTCTCGATCGGCGCTGCGTTCTTTGCGGAGAGCATGTTCTGCAGGCCCGAACTTGGCGGCACGGACGCGTCGAAAGTCTGTCTGGTGGAACTGGCCCAGAGGCTGCGGCGCGTAGGTTATCAGCTCCTGGATGTTCAGATGGCCAACGCGCATACGCGCCGGTTCGGGGTGGTGGAGATCGATCGGGAGACGTTCCTGCTCCGGCTTGCGGAGGCTATCTGTGGGTCCGCCTCGATCTGAGGCACGCGTCTGCGCCCATTCCCGGCAAAGCCGTTGCAATTGACCGAGTTTTGTGATATGAAGGAGCGATGTCCGCCACGATTGTGCTCGGCCCGACAGGAGGTAGGAGATGCTCCAGCGCACGTCGGGCTGGTCTTGGCGGCGATTCCTGCGGGCAGTCGAATGGCAAAAGGAGATTCCCGATGAAGACCTGGACGAGAGTGGGTGCGGCCGCGATTGTGGTCGCTGCGAGCACGGTGTGCGCATTGGGCGATGCGCCGCCGCGGCAGGCGGCCGGAGCGGAGCTTGACGATGCGATGCTCAAACAGCAGCAGATCAACTGGGAGCTTGCCAACGGAATCGTTCCGATCGAAGGCGGGGGCGTGGGGACGCGCGGCGTCTGCCCGAACTCGGTCACCCGAACTCCGAACCTCCCCATTCCCCAGTTTGTCGCGCCGAACCCAGGCGTGGTGACGGATCAGATGACCACCTTTGGCGATCCGCTGTCGAATGTTCGTGTGCGGTTGAACATCCCGCATACTTGGCAGGGGGACGTGATTGCCCGGTTGCGTCACGACGCGAGCGGCATCGAAGTGACGTTGATCGACCGCCCCGGCGTGCCGGAACTCAGCACGGTAGGCTTCAGCGCTGATAACTTTGGCGACAATGCCAACGGCATCCCGTTCGTGCTCGACAGCCTCGGCTTCTCCCGCTACGACGCTCCGGATGTCGCCGCGCCGGGCATCGCGAATGTCACGGGGAACTGGCTGACGGATGACCAGTTCTCCAGTCTGGCGGCCTTTGACGGCTTGACGGCGAATACGACCTTTACGCTGACCGTTTCGGACAACGCGGGAGGCGATCTTGGGACGCTTGTCCGCTGGACGATCTGCTCCGACAACGCGCTTGGGCAGAACTTTCCGACGGGTGTGGGCGCGGCTTCGCCGAACCCCACGGCCAGCGGCTCGCTTGTAACCTTTACGGTGCAGGTCTCGCCAGCGGTCGGACCGCCCAGCACGGGCCTGGCAGTGGTTACGAATCTCTCCGCCGTCGGAGGATCCTCCTCGCAGGCGTTCTTTGACAACGGCACGAACGGCGATGGCGTTCCGGGCGACAATGTCTTCACCTACCAGACCGTTGTGACGGCGGGAAGCGGCGTGCTCAGCCTTCCCTTCGTGGTGAGCGATGCCCAGGCCCGCAGCAGCGGCGGCACCATCGGGCTGACAATTGTCGCGACCAACGATTTCTGCGAAGCTGCGATCAACGTGCCGGTCGGTTCTTCGATCATCACGACCAATGATGGCGCGACCAACGACCCCGGCCTGCCGACCTGCAGCGGGCTGTTGACATTCAATCTCGGCGTGTGGTTCACCACAACGGGGAATGGCAACGTGCTGAATGCGACGACCTGCAGCGGAAACACGTCACTCAACACTCGTTTGTACGTCTACACCGGGTCGTGTGGCGGGTTCACCTGCGTCGGCGCGAACGCCACTGCTGCTCCCGCCTGTTCCCCTGCAAACGCCGCATCCGTGCAGTTCTGCTCCACCATCGGCCAGACCTACTACATCCTCGTCACCAACGACACCACGGGCACCGGTCAGTTCGAGCTCTCGGTCCTTGATTCTGGCGCGTGCCTCGCCAACGACAACTGCGAGACGGCCGTCAACGTGCCGGTCGGATCGTCGGTTGTTGGCAACAACATCGGGGCCTCTAACGACCCCGGTCAGCCCACATGCAATGCCCTCTCCACGTTCAACGCTGGCGTCTGGTACACCACCACGGGCAACGGCAACGTGCTGAACGTCACGACCTGTGGCGGTAACACCACCCTCAACACCCGGCTCTACGTCTACACGGGCTCCTGCGGCGCGTTCACCTGCGTGAACGCCGCCACCGGAACGACCCCGGCCTGCTCACCCACCACCGCCGCCTCCGTTCAGTTCTGCTCCACCGTTGGCCAGACCTACTACATCCTTGTCACTAACGACACCACCGGTACGGGCGTGTTCGATCTGGCCGTCCTCGAAATGGGCGCCTGTCCGACGAATGACCTCTGCGAGAACGCGGTGCCCGTCTCGGTCGGCGACAGTGTGATCACCAACAACATCGGTGCGACCAATGACCCCGGTCAGCCCACATGCACCGGCCTCTCCACCTTTAACGCGGGCGTCTGGTTCACAACCGTCGGCAACGGCAACAACCTGATCGCGAGCACCTGCAGCGCCAATACCCTGCTGAACACCCGTCTCTACGTCTATTCCGGTTCGTGTGGCGCGTTCACATGCGTCGGTGCGAACGCCACGGCGTCTCCCGCCTGCTCTCCCGCAAACGCGGCCTCCGTCCGCTTCTGCTCCACCCTCGGAGAGACCTACCACATCCTGGTCACCAACGACACCACTGGCACTGGCCAGTTTGAGCTGTCCGTCACGGATGGCGGCCCTATCGGCTGCCAGCCCACCGGCGGCTGCTGCGTTGCTGGTGCTTGCTCGATCCAGACCGGGGCGGCCTGCCTCGATGCGGGCGGAAGCTACTTGGGCGACAGCACCAACTGTGATGGCGCGGGACTCGTCACAACCTACGTCAGCAACCCCTTCCTCTCTATTCCCGATAATCAGTGCATTGCCAGCGGATTTGTCACCGACACGATCGTCGTCCCCGACAACGTCGCCATCGCGGACATTAACGTCCGCGTGCAGCTCACACACACATTCCTGGGCGACCTCCGCATCCGCCTCACCAACGGTGCGACCACCGTCTCGGTCTGGGAGCGTGCCTGCGGCAGCAACGACAACATGGACGTTACCTTCGACGACGAGGGAGCCGTGGTCATCTGTGCTACCCCGACCATTGGCACGTATGTGCCTTCCGGAACCGGCGCGGGCATGCTCAGTGCCTTCGACGGCCAGATGTCCGCGGGCAACTGGACCTTGGAGATCTGCGATGGCGCTGGAATCGACCTTGGCACTCTCAATACCTGGGAGCTCAGCATCCGTGCGCAGGACCCCGACCTCTGCGGCGGCGGCCCGCAGTTCTGCGATGCCGACTGGTGCCAGGATGGAAGCGTCGGCGTCCCCGATATCTTCTGCTTCCTCTCGGCGTGGTTCGCAAACGATCCCGATGCTCGCAACTACGGTGGGACCAACGGTGTCCCGGCGATCTTCGCGTTCCTTTCGATCTGGTTCGCAACCGGCACAGGCCCCTGCACGCCGTGAGTTCCTGATCCCGGTCTGACCGGATCCTGATCAGCAAGTTCCCGGGGCCCCCGTCGCGTGACGGGGGCCCTTTTCATAGGTTTATCCGGCACTTGCAGTGAATGGCTCTGCCGCGGAAGGGGGCGATATCGCTACGGATGCCATCGGGCACGATGACTGCTTTTCAAGGGGGAGCCCGCGAGCAGAGCAGTTTGCGGACTTGGGGACAACTGCCACAACATGCGGTCGTTTGCCATATTGGGAGGGCGAAGAGGAGAACCTGATGTAGGCTGTTCGCGAATAGGTCTGCACTCGCCCCGCTCGGGGCGGTGGCTTGGAATTCGGCCATCTAACGGCCGCGGCGATTGGTGTTTGGAAAGGATCGTGATGGCACAGTTGCGGACCCTGTTGGCGCGCACCGCGTGCCTGGCGGCAACCCTCGGCCTTGCAGGGACCACGATTGCGCAGGTCGAACAGGCGGCGCCTCGCCGGTCACTGCTTGAGTTTGACCAGTGCCACCTCGAACTCGATGAGCACACCGGCTGTGGCAAGGCCTGCCACATGCGCCGGCTTTGGGAGGCCCAGTACGGGTACCCCACCGATCAGGGCCCGAGCGGCGACCTGCCCCTCCGCGGCGTGATCGATACGACGGATGTCCTGCACTGCGACCTTGCGATCGAAGTTGTGCCCAGCACCGAAGTTGTCTCGGGCACCAACGTGATGACCATCGAGAGCCTCGTCGACGGTCTCACGTCGTTCGCGTTCCGCCTGCGCAACCAGTTTTCCATTTCCGCGTGCACCGTCACTGATTCGGCCGGCAGCTACAACGTCACACCAAGCACCCCCGGCGCCAGCTCGTACGGCCGCACGATCAACTTTCTTCGCCCGATCGATGCCGGCGAGCAGTTCACGGTGTCGATCACCTATAGCGGCGTTGCCGTTGCCCGCGGCTTCGGCTCGATCACCTTCGGCACGCAGGGCGGCGATCCGATCGTCGCGACGCTCTCCGAGCCCTACTTCGCCGCGACGTGGTGGCCCTGCAAGGATGGGGACTTCCAGCAGCCCGGCGACAACGGTGACAAGTACACGATGACGATGGCGATCACCGCGCCAACTGCGATGCGCAGCGTCTCCAACGGTGTGCTCGAGGGGATCGACGTTCTCTCGGGCAGCCGTCGCCGGCATCGCTGGGCGACGGATTACCCCATCGCGACGTATCTGGTCGCGTTCTGCTCCACCGTGTACAACACGTTCACGGTGAACTACGAGCATGGTGATGTCAACATGCCCGTCGAGTTCAACCTCTACCCCGGCTCCGATACCCCCGGCAATCGCGCGGCGTGGGCGATCTGCGTTCCGATGCTGCACGCGTTTCGCCCGCTGTTTGGCGAGTATCCGTTCGTCAACGAGAAGTACGGCATATACCAGTTTCCGTTCGGCGGCGGGATGGAGCACCAGACCAACACGGGGCAGGGCACGTTTGATGAATCGGTGACCGCGCACGAACTGGGCCACCAGTGGTGGGGCGACATGGTCACCTGCAAGACCTGGCACGACATCTGGCTGAATGAAGGGTTTGCAACGTATTCGGAGGCGTTGTGGTTTGAGAACAAGCCCGGCAGCGGCGGCCCCGCCGCGCTGCACGGGCACATGGCCAACCGGCGCCCGGGCAGTGTGAACGGTACGGTCTACTGCTTTGATGTCACCGACCCCAATCGCATCTTCTCTTCAAACTTCAGCTATCGCAAGGCGGGCTGGGTTCTGCACATGCTGCGGAAGGTCGTCGGCGACGCCACGTTCTTTGAGATTCTCGCCGAGCACCGGACGCGTCACGAGTTTTCCGCCGCGACCACCGCGGACTTCATCGACACCGCGAGCGATGTCGCCGGCGAAGACTTGTCGTGGTTCTTCAACCCGTGGGTCTATCAGCCGGGCGCGCCAACGTATCAGTATGGATGGCAGGCCGCGACGATCGCCGGTCAGCCATATGCTCGGCTCCGCATCCGGCAGACCCAGAGCGGGACCTACCCGCTGTTCCCCATGCCCATCGAGGTCCGCGTCACAACGACCGCGGGTAATCAGACGTTCACCGTGTTCAACGACGCCGCGACCCAGCACTTTCTGCTGCCGCTGAGCGGCGGCACGGCGACGGGCATCACGCTCGACCCGAGCGACTGGATCCTCAACGAGGGCAAGTCGCAGGTGGCGTATGTCGCCGGCCCGCCGAAGCTCGTTTCCGCTTCCCCCGCGCCCGGCGCGGTGTTCGCCCCCGGAGACTCGCCCATCGCGGTCACGATCACTTTCAGCGACGCTGTTACCGCTGGCCTGAATCAGTTCACGCTCACCGGCGAGAGCGGTCCGGTGACGCTCGCTCCGCCGCAGGGCGTCGGCACGGGCACCTACACCTTGCAGATCACCGGTCCGGTCGCGCCGGGCGTGTACACCATGACCGTGAGCGATGCGATCACCGCTGGCGGCCTCGCGCTCGACGGCGAGATCGCCGATCCGGCTTCGGGACCGCTGCCCTCGGGCAACGGCGTGCCCGGCGGCAGCGCATCGTGGAGCTTCGTGGTGGAGGGCAATCCGCCCTGCGCCGCCGACATCGACAACTCTGGCAGCGCGGATGTCCCCGATATCTTCGCGTACCTCAGCCTGTGGTTCGCCGGCGACGCCGCAGCGGACATCGACGGCATTCCCGGCGTCGGTGTGCCGGACATCTTCGCGTTCCTGAGTCTTTGGTTTGCTGGATGCTGAGGTGTAACGGGCATCCTGCCCGTGCAGAAGCCCCGCATGGCCCCTGAGGCCATGCGAGAGCGACCGAATCTCACGCCCTCGCGCTCACCTCGCCGATCTCTCCCCTCACGTAGTGGTAGGGGATCAGTTCACGCGCGAGGTGTCGGCATGCATGCAACTCGTTCCCGTTCGTCTCTCACCCGGGCCGCCGCCTGCATTGGCTTGCTCGCAACGGCCGCGGCAGTGCATGCACAGCCGCTCGAGCTTTATGTCGATGACGATGCTCCCAATGGTGGCGATGGCCTGAGTTGGGGAACGGCCATGAACAGCCTGGATGATGCACTCGAGATTGTTCGAGCGCACTTCGAAGCCGGTCCGACAGGAAACCGTGTGGTACGTGTCGCGCAGGGTGTATACGTGCCTGGAGGCGGGAACTCTAGCCGAGATGCCACGTTCTCCGTCCTCAGTTCAACCATCCTCGAAGGGGGATACGCGGGTATCGGCGCGGCGAACCCCGACGAGCAAGACCCCGGTCGATTCGTCACCGTCCTTTCTGGAGACTGCAACCGCGACGACCTCCCTGGATTCTTGAATCGGTCAGACAACGTGTACCACGTAGTGACGTTTGAAAATGATGGAGCCACAGGCCAGATCACCGGCTTCTCTGTTCGCGGAGGCCAAGCTGACGGTGGTGGATCTCGAAATCGTGGAGGCGGTGTAACCGCTGTCGATGGAATAGGTCATGCATTTATCGTGTCCTGCCGCATCGAGGACAACGTCGCTGTCTTTGGCGGTGGAGTGGGCGCGTTGACCGGTCTTGTCGTTCTCTACGAATGTGACCTCATAGGTAATGCGGCTCTGCACTCGGGTGGTGCGGCGTGGTTTGGATTTGAAGGGGAAGTGCTTTCTTCGCGAGTCAAGTCGAACTCCGTGGGACTGGATAGTTCTGGCGGTGGAGTGGTCTTGCAAGGTTCAAGCCTCAAAGTGAGTCTCTCAGAGTTCACAGCAAATCAGACGGCGGGCTCCGGGGGGGCGATCGCCATATGGAACGGCGCAGCGGAGATCTCGAACTGCACCTTCAATGCAAACATTGCAGTCGTGGGCGCGGGGATCTGGTCGGCGAGCTCCGATAATAGTTTGGTGGTGAACAGCGTCCTCGCATACGGCAACGCAAGCGAGCAGCCTTTGCTGCATCGCTCTGGTCTTGGGGCGTTTGACGTGGGCTACAGCATCGTGGAAGGGGGCGTGCCGCAAAGCATGCTTCTTTCGGCGGGCAGCTTTGCATTCTCCACAATCGTGAACGCGGCTCCGCGATTTGTCGATCCTTTGGGGCTTGACGGCATAGCTGGCACGAACGATGACGACCTTCGACTTGAGCAGAGTTCGTGCGCGATTGATGCAGGACTCGCAATCGATCCTTGGTACTACGAGCACAGCCTCCCGTGGGCCGTCGACCTCGCCGGCGCGCCGCGCTTCCACGATGATCCCGCCATGCCGAACATCGGCGAAGGTTGGCGGACCGATGTCGACATCGGAGCCTACGAGTTTCAGGGCACTTCCTGCCGCGCAGATCAAGATGGCAGCGGCGGGGTGAGCGTCCCCGACATCTTCAGCTACCTGAGCGACTGGTTTGCGCAGCGGCCCGAAGCCGACTTTGACCGCGACCGCAATGTCGAAGTCGATGACCTCTTCCAATGGCTCGCCGCGTGGTTCGCTGGGTGTGATTGACGCGTGACTCGTCGTCGCAAACTGAAGCGTTGGCTCGGGGGGGCGGATTGTGGTCGCATGATCCGTCGGAACCCCTGACCCGCACAGCCCTTCACGCCTCCTTAACACACCCTTTGCAGAACCTTTACTCTGTTAAGGCTTCTGCCCGCGGGCGGTCTTGTACCGTCTTGGGCAATGCACCACCGCGCACAGTCAACGATCGAGAACCCCGCCCCGCCGCGGCCGCACGCCTTCACTCTGATCGAGATCCTTGTCGTCATCGCGATCATCGCGATTCTGGTTTCGCTGCTGCTTCCGGCGCTTGGCGGCGCTCGCGAGGCGGCGAGACAGAGCCAGTGCCTGTCGAATGTCCGCCAGCTCGCGGTCGCCGCGACATCGCACTCCAACGACCGGCGTGGGGCCTACTCGACGGGTCCATTTGAGGACAGACCCGACCGTGGATATGGCCGGATCGAAGAGGCGGGCTGGGTGGCGGATTACGTCCTGGGCGGGTATGCGATCCCCGGGCGGGTGCTCTGTCCCAGCAGTCCCTCGCGTGCGAGCCAGACGCTGTCTCTGCAGCGACTGCATCCATGGTCGGGCCGCACCAACAACGCGACCTTCGTCTCGGACATGATCCGCGAGGGCTTCAACACCAACTACTGCCAGAGTTGGTTCATGGCCTACACCGCGCCCAAGAACTACGCGCAGACCGCGCTGGACATGAAGAACCCGGCGAATGTCGTGGGTCCGCTGAATGATCGGTTTGTGGGTCCGCAGGGACCGGCGGACAAGGTGCCACTGTTCGGCGACGGCACAACGCAGTTCAGCCAGAACGATGATGTGGTCACAACCCTTGAGGGACAGATCCAGGGATCCAAGACTGTCACCGATGGACCGACGATCGGGTTCATCCCCGGCCAGGGCGCGCGGTTCGGCCGACAGAACTACACGGACTTCGGACCTGCGCACGGCAAGGGCGGGTTCCTCGGCGGGCTTGCCGGGCACAATCGTGTCTATGGCACGATGTCGTTTGCCGACGGCCATGCCGAGAGCTTCGCCGAGAAGCGCGCGGACAAGGAGTGGGGGCATCAGAGTGTGTCGGCCAACGGGATGAGCACCATCCGCTACGACGAGCTTGAAGGCCGTGTTTTTGGCGGATGGCTGAACAAACCCGGCCTGGCAAACTGAGCGAGCGGACGACCCCGCGGGGAACCGGCCGCATCCTCATGGAATCTTGATTCAACCGGGCTATTCCCGGTGGTAGCTTTAACCGCCTCATCCGCGCTGCGGCGCATTTGGCAGAGTCGTTCAACCCAGAAGGAATCTATAATGTCCAGAAAGACGTTCGGCCCATGGTGCGCGGCGATGCTGCTCGCGGCAGGAACTGCGCACGCTCAAACCATTGTGACGCAGTGGAACTTCAACTCCAACCCCTCCGACGGCAACACTGCCACCGGCACCTTCGTGCCCAACATCGGCATGGGGACGGCGCAATGCTTTGGCGCATCGATCATCGATTGCATCTTCGCAAACGCCGACAGCAACGGCGGCTCGACTGATCCCAATGTCGGAGACGACTCCGGCTGGCAGACCCGCGGCTATCAGGCTCAGGGTGGCGGCGATGGCAACCTGCCCGGTGATGTCGGCGCGGAGTTCAGCCTGAGCACCGTGAACTACACGGGCATCGTGATCACCTGGGATCAGCGGCACTCCAATACCTCGAGCCGATTCTGCAACGTGTTCTACTCGATCGATGGAGTGACGTTCATCGAAGCGCCCGGTGCGCCGCTCGAAGGCAACGCGGGCGACACCTGGTTTAACCAGCGGAGCGTCGATCTCTCTTCGATCGCAGGGGCGAACAATAATCCGAACTTCAGGCTCCGCATTTCGCCGGTATATGACCCTGCCAACCCGGGCAACTACACCGGGTCGCAGTCGACGTATGCCCCGACCGGCACGTATCGCTTCGATATGGTCAGGATCACTGGTGATGCGATCACCTCGATCCCGCCCACGGGGTTCGGTCAGGCCTCGCCCGGCGCTGTGTGCGCTGGCGGAGGCTTGGTGAACTTTCAGGTGAGTGTTGCTGCCGGCGTCAACCCGCCGTCAACCGGCATCACGGTCATCGCCGACCTCACCAGTGTGAACGGTTCTGCGAGCGCGGCTCTGTTCGACGACGGCAACAACGGCGACGCCGCGCCTGGCGACGGCATCTATACGCTCGTTTACACGGTCCCCGGCGCGGTGACCATCGGCCCCAAGACCATCCCCGTGGTGATTGCGGATTCGCAGGGCCGAACCAGCGGGACTTCTCTTGCGTTTGAAGTCGCCGACTGCTCGATCAACTCGGATTCGCGGGTCGTGATCAGCCAGGTATATGGCGGCGGCGGCAACCCAGGCGCGATCTACAATGCGGACTTCATTGAGCTGTTCAACCGCTCCGCATCGCCTGTCGATCTCACCGGCTGGAGCGTGCAGTACGCCAGCGCGGGCGGAGTCGGCGGCTTTGATGACCCGGCTGACCAGGTCCTGCTCTCTGGCAGCATCCAGCCTGGCCAATACCTCCTCGTCCAGTTTTCTTCGATCGGCGCGAACGGCATTCCTCTCCCCTCGCCCGACTTTGCTGGCACCGGCGGCATCGGCAACAGCGGCGGCCGCGCTGCGATCGTCCGCGATTCCGCGCTTATCGGCGTGAACTGCGATTCGGCGGATGTTGAGGACCTTGCCGGCTGGGGCGCGGCGATCTGCTTTGAGGGTGCTGCCGCCGCGGCAGGAACCGACAACACCGTCGGCATCACCCGCAAACTTGCCGGCGCGCAGGACAGCGATCAGAGCTTCAACGACTTCGAAGTTGGTACACCGAACGCTCGCAATCGAGCAAGCGGCGGATTCCTCGCCGGCTTCGGCGCGCTCGCCACGGAGACCGTTTGCGCAGGCACCGAGATCGACCTCAGCGTCACCGTGTCCGCAGCGGTCAGCCCTCCGAGCACCGGCGTACAGGTTGTTGCGGACCTGACGCAGCTTGGCGGCTCGGCGAGCGAGCCGCTCAGCGAGAGCGCCGGCGTGTGGTCGCTGAGCTACACCGTGCCCGTCTCGACGAGCCAGGGAGCGAAGACGATTCCGCTCACGGTTTCCGATGCACAGGGACGGATTGATTCATCGTCGCTCGGGCTCACTGTTGTTACCTGCAATAACTCGTCATCGCGCATCGTTGTGTCCGGGTTCTTCGGTGGCGGCGGCAACACGGGGTCGCCCTTTGCCGCGGACCACATCGAGATCTTCAACCGCTCGCAGTTGGCGGTTGACCTGTCGGGATGGAGCGTGCAGTACTCCGATGCCGACAATGCAACCGGGTTCATCGCATCCCGTGTGATCCCGCTGTCGGGATCGATCGCCGCCGGCGAGTACCGGTTGATTCAAACGAGTGCCAGTGGCGCGAATGGCGTGCCCCTTCCCACTCCCGACTTCTTCCCGGCGACCTTCTTCGGCATGGATAACGAGAGCGGCCGCATCGCCATCGTGCGGGTCAGCGAAGTGCTTGGCACGAACTGCGCCAGCCCCAACATCGAGGACCTTGTGGGCTACGGGGCCGCGGCCCTGTGCTTCGAAGGTCTGGGCCGCACGCTGGACATCAGCAACTCCACCGGCGGATACCGCAAGCTCGACGGCTGCCAGGATTTCAATCAGAACGCCGTGGACTTCGAGGTCGTTGCGCCGCTGTTCCTCCCGCGGAACAGCTCCGCCGCGGCGAATGTCTGCGAGGGCGGACCGGCGTTCTGCGATGCCGACTGGTGTCAGGATGGCAGCGTGGGTGTGCCGGATATCTTCTGCTTCCTTTCAGCATGGTTTGCCAATGACCCCGCGGCCCGCAACTACGGCGGAAGCAACGGGGTTCCCGCGATCTTCGCGTTCCTGTCGGTCTGGTTCGCAACGGGCACCGGCCCCTGCGTGCCCTAAGCGTGCATGAGCGAACCGAGTTATCCGCTCACAACAAGGGCTCCCGTCTTCGGACGGGAGCCCTTTTCGTTTGCGCCGAAATCGCGAAGGCTCAGCCGCGCTTGCGCCAGGCCCAGAAGCCCTGGAAGCACAAGCCCAATACCGCCGCGACCGACCAGATTGTCAGCCACTGCATCGGTGAACGATCAAATGCACCGCCGCTCTGCGCCCACGCGGCACCGAGCGAACTGCTGAGCCACACGCCCCCACCAAGCCAGAGCGCAGAGCCCAGCATCGCTGCGCACGCGCCCGCGGCCCACGCAGGAGCCATCAGCCCGATGACGATGCCGACGGCCAGACCCGCGAGCGAAGAGAGCACGAGCATCGCACGCTGCTGGGAAGGAACTTCGCCAAAGCGATGCTCGATGTCCGACGCCGCATGCTGGATCGCGGCTTTCGCGCGATCCGCAACCGGCTGGAACTGAGCGGGAAACGCGCTGGGCACCGAGAGAAGCTCGCTGGGCAGGCTCTTGGGGAGTTGGATATCAAGGGTGTCGACCAGCGCCAGCGATGGGGCGGCAAAGCGGCGTTCGGCGGATGCGACCTGCGAACCGATCACCGAATCGACAGACAGCACTTCGCCCGTCGGTCGGACATGCAGTTGCAGCAACCCGGCGGCGCACAGCGGTGCGGCCGCGGCCAGCGCAACGCCCAAAGCCACCGCCGTAGCGGAGCGATACAGCACTGCGCCAACCAGCGCGCCGGCGGGAACGCCCAGCAGCAGGCCGTAGGCGCCCGAGGTATCCGGGACATCCGTCGCGGCGGGGCCGCCGAACGCCGGACCAAGCACAAAGCCGAGCGCTGCGCCGGTGAGTGCGCCCAGCACGATGATCATGGGTTTGAGGAGCCTCGCGCCCGAGAGCCACAGGACCAGGCCGCAGACTGTTGCCAGTGCGACCAACGCCTGAATCGCCCACGGTGCACCGGACACGGCTTTCGCCGCGGCGTCCAGACGCAGCAACACATCGTCGATGGACACGTCTGCCTCCGTTCCCTCTCTCCGTCTCCAGTATATTGAATCGACAAGGTAGCAACCAGGATGCGGCGAACAGAGATTGCACCCCCCGTTTGGTGCGGTCTGGGGGGATAAGGATGGTCCGTCGCGCGGAACTTGCGCGTCAAGTGTCCGATAGCGAAGCGTGCTGTCTGCACAACGCGGATGCGGGGTCGGTTGTTCGGACCGGATGACCGATAGCGTTGCGTCCCAAGACTCGCCAGCGAGCAGGGCCCAATGAGAGAGCCGATGAGCAATAAACGCAGCAATCGCACCAAGCGCAGCAAGATCGCATCGGGAAAGAAGAACACTCCGGCCGCCAAGCCCGCGGCGAAGCGCGATGCGAAATCACCGGCCAAGGACGCCACGCCCGCGCAGCGCGATGAGCTGGATTCGCTGCGCGTCCGGATCGACGAAGTTGATCGCGGGTTGATCGAGCTGCTGAACAAGCGTGCAGAGCTCGTCGTCGATGTCGGCCGGATCAAGCGCGAGGCTGGCCTGCCGATCTATGTCCCCAATCGCGAATCGCAGGTACTCTCGAAAGTCCTGAAGATGAATCCGGGCCCGCTGCCCGGCCGCGCAATCGAAGGCGTATACCGGGAACTGATGAGCGGGAGTTTCCGGCTGGAACTGCCGCTGCGGATCGGGTTCCTCGGGCCGCTGGGTTCATACTCGCACTTGGCCGCTGTGCGGCACTTTGGTTCGAGCGTGGAGTTTGATGATCTCCGCGCGATCGGCGGCGTGTTCACGGAGGTTGCGCGAGGGCATGTGGATTATGGCCTCGTGCCGATCGAGAACTCTGTCTTTGGCGGCATCCACGAGACGCTCGAGGCATTCCTGCACTATCACAACGATGTGTGTGTCTACGCCGAGGCGCAGCTGGAGGTGCACCACGCGCTGCTGGCCAACTGCGCGCCCGGACAGATCGGGAAGATCTACTCCAAGCCCGAGGTGTTCGGGCAGTGCCGCACATGGCTGGCGACGCAGTACCCGCACGCGGAGCTGCTGCCGGAGGCGAGCAGTTCGGCCGCGGTGATGCGAGCCGCTAAGGCAAAGCCGGGCAAAGGCAGGAAGGGTGGAGAGAGGACGGGCGTCGCGGCGATCGGTTCAACGCTTGCCGGTGAGCTCTACGACGTGAACGTGCTGTTTGAGAACATCGAGGACAACACGCACAACATCACGCGGTTCTATGTGCTCAGCAAGCACCCCGCCAAGCCGGTCGGCAAGGACGACAAGGGCCGGCCGGGCGACAAGACCGCGATGATGTTCACGACGAACAACGAGCCGGGCGCGCTGGTGAACGTGCTCAGCGTGCTGCAGCGCGCAGGCATCAACCTGTCCCACATCGACAAGCGGCCCAGCGGGCGGAGCAACTGGCAGTACACGTTCTTCATCGACGCGGAAGGACACATCGATGACCCCTGGTTCGCCGCGGCGGTTGCGCAGGCCAAAGGCATCTGCCGCGAGCTGCATGTGCTGGGCAGCTTCCCGCGGAGCCTGCGGATTTTGTGAGTGGGA
>JBBRUT010000056.1:0-19896 GCA_038247555.1 Phycisphaerales bacterium
CTGGGGGATCCATCCGCCTGGCAAGCCGAGTACAAGTGGGACGGAATCCGGGCACAGATTGTGCGGCGGGAGGGGCTGGCCGGCGGCGTGGCGATCTGGTCGCGCGGCGAGGAGCCGATTGCCTCGCAGTTCCCGGAGATCGCCAGCGCGGCGAGAGTGCTGCCGGTTGGAACGGTGATCGACGGCGAAGTGCTCGCGTGGCGATTCGGAGTGCCGGGTGGTGCAGGCGCGGGCGGTGAAGACGGCGGGCCGTTGAGCTTCAACGCCCTGCAGACTCGGTTGAATCGAAAGCGCGTGCAGGCGTCACTCTTTGATGCCGAGGGCGTGGTGTTTGCGGCGTTCGATCTGCTGGAGCACGAGGGAGCGGACATTCGTGCCGCGCCGCTGCATGAGCGACGGGCAGCGCTGGAAGCGCTGATGCGAACGGTGCAGGCGCAGAGCGGGGGAGTGATCCGCATGCCGCCGAAGGTAAGGGCGGCGACATGGGAGCAGCGCGAGGCCGCGCGGGGCATGGCCCGGGAGCTGCACGGCGCTGAAGGTCTGATGCTCAAGCATGTGGACAGCGCGTATCACGCAGGGCGTGGCGCGGGCGGCACGATCGCCTCGATTGCGCGAAACGGTGCGGCGGCGGGGGGCTGGTGGAAGTGGAAGGTTGATCCGTACAGCGTGGATGCGGTGCTGATTTATGCGCAGCAGGGCTCTGGGCGCAGAGCGGGGCTGTATACCGACTATACCTTTGGCGTGTGGGATCCTGATCCGAGCGGGGTGCTCACGCCCTTTGCCAAGGCCTACTCGGGTCTTGACAACGACGAGATCAGACGGGTGGATGCGTTCATCCGGGCCAACTCGGTTGACCGTGCAGGTCCGGTGCGCATGATCTTGCCGAAGCTGGTGTTTGAGATCTCGTTTGAGGGGATTCAGGAATCGCCGCGGCACAGGTCGGGGATCGCCGTGCGCTTCCCGCGGATAACGCGTTGGCGGAGCGACAAGACGCCTGAGCAGGCCGACACCATCTCAACGGTGCGTGGGTTGCTGAACGCTGCGAAGATGTGCGACGGGTAGACGGGTTCATTCGATCCCAAGGATGTGCTTGAGGAACTCAGCGTTGTCGAAGCGTCGCCCTTCCGTTGAGTTCTCGGCGAAGCGCACGATGACCAGATCGTGATCCGGGAGGACGTACAGCCGCTGCTTGCCCAGGCCCGCGGCCATGAAGACGCGGATGCTGTTGCCCGATGAGTCCTTGATGTGCCCTTCTGCCTCCGCACGCAGCGCCCGCGCCCGCAACCGGTCGCGAAGGGGCATGTCCGCCTCGCTTGTGCTGGTGCCCCCGCCACTCGCGGCCTCGCCCGGGAGCCACCATGTCAGGCCATAGCTGCGGTTGACTTTGCTGGGTTCGAAGCACTGTGCGAGGAGGTCGGGCTTGAGGAGCTGCTTTGTGGCATCGGGGTCGCTTGCGGTCGGCGCGAGCACCGCACCATTTCGCCGCACGAACTCGCCGAACTTCACCCATTCGCGAGCGGTGAGGAAGCAGCCCCCAGGCAGGTTGGGGTGGCCGGCTTTGTCCTTGCCCAGCATCCCGACCTGAATGGTCAGCGGGTCGAAGATCCGGGCATGCAGGTAAGCGGTAACGTCGGCGGGGAACTTGGGATCGTGATCGTGGCGAGCTTCGAGCTTGCGTTCCAGCAATGCTCCGAACGCGTAGAAGTGGCTCGGCCCATAGACGAACAGCTTGCCGGGGTCGTTGATCGCCTTCAACGCGATCGCCGCGGCGAACTTGTCATCGGGAGCGGGCGCTTCTTTCCGCGCCGCGCGGCCGCGCTGGAGACGAAACGCGCCGGCACTGCCGATGGAATCGTCAGCCGGGTCGAGCCCGCTTGAAAGGTCAAGCAGCATACCGACGGTGATCTTGCTCTTGCGTGGATCATCGCGCCACTCCGGCAGCGTGTCGCAGGCAAGCTCATCGAGCGTGAGCAACCCATCCTGCACTGCGAACATCGCCATGACGCCAGTGAAGGACTTTGTACCGCTGGCGAGCATGTGTGGCCGCGACGCGGACCAGCCGTTGTCGTAGCGTTCGTAGACCACGCGCCCCTGATGCATGATGAGCACTGCGCGGCCGGAAAGCCCGGCGGAATATTCGGCGGCGGCATCGCCGCGTTTGGTCCACATGGCGTCATCCAGCGCGGGTGTTCCCGGCCGGGGCGACGAGGGCGGCTCGAAAGCCGCCCTCGCGGGCAGACAGGTGTCTGTCAACCCCACCATCGCCACAGCCGTCAGCAGCCCACGCCACAGGGACCACATTTGAGACTTGCACATCGAGACGTTCTCCACGGTTGCGTGAGCAGAACGCCCGCATGAACGGGGCTATTGCACCGGCGAGAACCGCCGGGCGAGATCCAGTTTACCTCATAGTCAGGATAAACCCAACGGACGCGGCCGGCCCGAACAGGATGCACACTGGCGGAGGCCGCCCAGCGGAGAGGCATGACTGATTGAAAGACTCCATCGCCGATGGCTGACGGCCTTCAGGGAGCACGCTCGGCCACGAAGCGGGCGAACCAGAAAACCATGAGGTAGGTCGAGGCGCCCAGGGCGATCATGCCGACGATGATCTGGGCCGACATCAGCGTTACATGCCGCCAATAGCGCTCAAGGGTCTGGAGCCGTACGGCCTTGTACGTCATCGAAACCAGGAGCGCCATGGGGATCAGCAGCAGGAACCACCACTGATGAAGCTCGATGGGATCGAGGAAGGGGCGGAACGGCGGCATCGGCCATGCGGGGGCCTTGTCCGCACTCTGTGCCGCGATGGTGAGGATGGAACCCGGGAAGCTGATCAAGCGGGTTCCCCTTGCTCGCGGCGTCGGCTGAACGCGGCATCCACGATGCAGATGAGGTTCAGCATCCCCGCGATGGTGCAGAACAGGGTTCCGAGTTCGTTCATGCGGCCCAGGCTCTTCACGTTGGGCGGCCAGGCCGGGGAGAGCGTGGAGCCCGCGACGGGCGAAGTGCCCGTAAGCCGGGCGACAGGGAGCCCGGTTGCCGGGTCCAGTGTCGTAATCACGGGGAGGCCTGTACCGGCTTGGCGATACTCGTTGGGGTAGGCGCTGCGGAGCCCCGATGCTGGTACCCGAACCTTGTACTGATTCTGGTGGACCCAGTCGACCCCGAAAGCAATGGGCCCGACCAGTGCCTGACCCACGAACCACGGGAAATCTTCGCGTCTGTCGACAACATCGATGCCGCCGATGAACAGGCCGGATACGAACATGCCCAGTACGCCGGCTGCAATGAGCCGCGCCCGCCGGGGATATCCCAAGTACCAGTGGCCCAGTCCTGGTAGCACGATGGCCAGGACGCCGGCAATGGGCTGAAGTGCCAGGTGCTTGGAGGTGGTGCCGGGGGGGGGTGGGGGCATCGGGGTGAGGTGTAAGAGGGAGCCGCGAGCAGAACTAGAACCGAAAGGGCCATTGTCGGCCATCGGACGGGGGGGAGACGAAAGGGAACGACCGGCCCCACGGGTACGCCCGGGTTCTTGGGGAAAGCGGGTGGACGGTTGACACGAACGGGAAGGCGAGTAGTGTACCGCCTTTCACGGGCAGCCCGGATTGGATTCGGAGCGTGAAATGGGCGATTGAAGCCGCCCGAGATCGTGAGCGGATCACGAACGGAACGGTGTACCGGTGTCGAAGTCGTGAAGAGAATGCAACCCAAGCGAGTGTGAGCCATGCCGAGCGCGATGCTTGAAGAGCTGGAAGTTGATGCGGGGCCAGAGTGGGCAGCCGCGTTCGCCGTTCCATTGATGGACGATGACGGCAAGAAGTTTGACGAAGATGAAGAAGAGGGCGACGACCTCGAAGAAGAGCGTCCGGAAGGGGAGGAGGAAGAGTTTGAGGATGATGACGAGTTTGAGGATGACGAGGACGTCTTCGCCGACGATGATGAGGCGGACGACGACTTCGATGGGGATGCGGACGACGACGAAGACGATGACTTCTGAGGCCGCCTCGGAGGTGTGAAGAGTGGTTATCGCCACGCGGGCGGCCTGCCAGGGTCGCCCGCGCTTTTTTGAGCGCGGGCAGGGAGTTGCCCGTATGTCGACCAAGAAGAATCGCCCGCACACCGATACCCCCGCCCCCCGTCCCTCTCGTCCGCCGCATCCGGCGGAACCCGCCGATCTGGCGGAAGGCATGGAGACAAACAGTCACCGGTTTGATCCGGCCCAATCTCGGAGCCGCGACAGCGTTGTGCCGACCGAGCTGGGTGTGGATCGGCGACTGGGGCTTGACCGGCGCGAGATCCAGGCGCGCATCAACGGCGGCACGGTGGAGGCGGGGGAGCGCGGCACGGGCCTTGAGCGCCGCCGCGGCCCCGGACGCAGGCGGACGGATTTCACCAAGAGCGCGGAAGAGGGCGAGATGAATCGGGAGCAGTTCCTGTTCCTGATGGCGATCGACGCGTTCAAGAAGTCCAATGCGGTGATGTATCCGACGTGGAGCGATGTGCTCGAGGTGGTGCGGCTGCTGGGGTATCGCAAGACCATGCCCAGCGAGCTGAACATCCGCGGAGCGGAGGATTTCCGTGAGCCCGCAGATTCGCTCTCCGGGGTTCGCGCCAAGCCGGGCCATCCGGAGGAGCGACGCGAGGCTGCCTGAAATTGAAAAAGCCCCCGTCGCGGGACGGGGGCTTTGCATGAGCGTGCTGAGCAGCGCCCCGGGTTCGCCCCGGGGTGTTGTCATTACGGCGTGCAGGGGCCGGTGCCCGTTGCGAACCAGATAGAGAGGAACGCGAAGATCGCCGGGACACCGTTGGTTCCGCCGTAGTTGCGGGCCACGGGGTCGTTGGCGAACCATGCTGACAGGAAGCAGAAGATATCCGGGACACCGACAGAGCCGTCCTGGCACCAGTCGGCATCGCAGAACTGCGGGCCGCTGCAGGAGCCGACGTTCAGGCGGACTGGACCGGTGACGGGGTTTGCACCGAACTTGGAAACCCGGATCCGGTAGGTCAGCCCGGCGACGGCGTCGATCGTCACCGATGAGTCGCGGCGCACACTCGTGTCCGCTGCACATGTAGAGGTGTCATCGTTGCAGCCGATCTGGGAGAGCGCGCCGCACGAGCCTGTGTGGACTGAGAGGACGGAATCGACGCCCTGGTCGAGCCCGAAGAACCCGTCATGCGTGCCGCAGGTGGTGAAGGTGATGGGGCCCGTGCAGGTGGCGGTGTAGGCGAACCACACATCGGGGTTCGTCGCCGATGCGCCGCAGCTGGCGGTGCCGTCGTTGGTCGCACCGCAGAGCGTGGAGATGTAGGTCTGGCCGCCGAACACCGGTGTCGCCGATGCGCAGGCATCGTTGGATGGGCCGCCGGGGGTCTGAGCAAACGCGACGGTGAGTGTGCCCGTGCCGGACTGGTTGTTGTACCCGCCTACACGAATGAGGTACACGGTTCCGGGAGTGTTCGCGAACATCACGCGCGAACCAAGGCCGGAGGTGCCGCAGCCCGCATCATCGTTGCAAGCGATGGTGGTGTTGTTGCCCGCGGGGCAGGTGGTGTAGACGGCGAGCTTGGTGTCATAGGTCGCGGTGCAGGTATCAATCGTGACCTGGCCGGCGCAGCCCGGCGAAGTCCAGCGATACCAGACGTCGCGAGGGATGTTGCCGCCGTCGTTTGAGCACTGGGTGCTTGTGAACCCATCGCTGCACGCGCCGAGCGTGCTGAACCCGGAACTCCCGGTCGAGACGGTGAGTGCTCCAGCACAAGTATCGTTAGAAGGGATGGGGCATGCGAGGTTGGTCACGCTGATCGTGCCGGAGCCCTGGCTGTTGTTGAATCCGCCGATGCGGAAGAGATAGCTGGTTCCAACCGTCGCGGGGAACTCGATCTGTGACCGAAGGCCGCAGAAGTCATCGTTGCACGCGATCGCCAGTCCGCCGCAGGATGTGTAGACCGCCAGCTTGGTGTCGTAGGTGCTGTCACAGAGTGACACCTGGACGCTGCCGGTGCATGCGGCGGTGTAGCGATACCAGATGTCGCTGCCGACCTGCTGGTAGCCGAAGAAGTTGCAGGTGGCCGGCTCAAGCGGCCCGTCGGTGGTCGCTCCGACGGTTGAGAAGGCAACCGGTGAGCAGTGATCAATGGTGATCGCCGCGCTGCAGGCGTTGTTGGCGGGCGCGGGGCAGCCGGTCATGCCGAGCGTAAGCAGGCCCGCGCCATTTGCGCCGTTCCATCCGCCGATGCGGATGAGGTAGCGCGTGTTGAAGGTGACCGATACCGAGACCGCGCTCTGAAGCGAGCCGGAGCCGCACGCGGCGTTGTCATCGTTGCAGGCGACCTCGCTCAGTGCGCCGCAGGAGCCTGTGTAGACGGCCAGCACGGTGTCGTAGTTGGATCCGCAGGTGTTGAGCGTCATGGTGCCGTTGCACGGCGCGAGGAAGGAGTACCACACGTCTTCCTGAATCGAGTTTCCGGAGCCGCAGGTGGTGGGCGTGGGCCCGTCGGTTGTCGCGTTGTTGTTCTCAAAGCCGAAGAAGCCTTCGCCGATCGGATCGGCGTTGGCGCAGCTGTCATTGGGCGCGGCGGTGCCGGGGGTAGAGGTGGTCAGGCAGCCGCGGGTTGCGCGATAGCCGTTGATCTGCGCGATGGTGTTCTGATTGTTGCTGAAGGTGAAGCGATTGATGGCTGTGATGCTCGGGTTCATCGTCGAGGCCGGCCCGGAGCACGTGCAGTGCACCGCGTCCCAGAGGTGACCGAGTTCGTGCGCGCTCAGGTCTGTCGCGCTCATGAAGTTCCCGTTGAAATCAGACTGCGACAGGCAGTTGGAATCGCCATCAAGACAGATCGAGCCGATCTGATTCGCGCGGCCGATGATTGAACCGTCGAGCTCTTTGCCGGTGAACATCTGGACGACGTCGGAGGTACCGGGCCTGTTGCCGCTGCTCCACTCGGTCTCAAGCTGTGTGTTGAAGACCGCCGGGTCGGTGGTGGTGTAAGGGTCTGCTGACGTCGCGCGGACGATGACGGTTCCGACCGTGTGCCGGATGTTCACGTCCCGCTCGTACTGCAGGTTCATCGTGTTGGTGACCAGCTGGATGCGGCTGGTAACTGCCCCGGTCCCGCCGTAGTCCTGGAAAAACTCCCAATCGGCGTCGGCGTCCATGACCGCGGTCCACAGCGTGGCGCCGCGAAGGTTGGTTTCCTCGGGTGGCGTGTTGAGCACCTCATCGGGGTTGGGCTGGCGCAGCTCCGGCCCGCCGCAGCGCCACTGCTGGCCCAGCGCAAGATCATCGCGCGTGTACAGAGCGTGCAGCCCTTCGGGCGCACCGGGCACGCGTGCCGACACCGCCTCGATCCAGTATTCGCGCTCATCATCCACGATGATGCGGGCGGAGAGGCCGTCGGGCATGACGCCGCCGGCGACAACGCTCTGGCCGTGGCCGCGGATGACGCCGCGGAGCGTGTTCTCAACCGGTGGCTTGACCTGATGGACCAGCCCGTCATCGCGCTGCTCATACAAAGCGAAGCGATCCGAGCGAACCGAATACGGGCCAAGGTCGAGCGTGATCAGGCCGATATCGGTTGGAAGGCTGACACTCAGCGGGAGGCCGGGGGTGAAATCAACCGGCAGGATGAGCAGATCGCAGCGACGCACATGAATCGCGGCGAGCACCGAATCGCGCACTTCCGGTGTGACCGCGGCGAGGAACGCCTGAGGGGGAGGGGCTTCGGCTTTGGCCACCACGGCAGGCAACGCCTGACCAAAGGCGGTTCCGGCGGCGAACAACGCACCGCCAACAGAAGTGCAGACCAAGAGCGAGCTCAAACACGGACGCCATACGGATCGAGACATAACCACCTCCTGCTGGGTTCCGAACGGAACGCAGCTCAAGCCATTCCCCCCCGTTCATTCCCGGGCGACCGCGACCTTGGCGGTAGTTGCCTGCAAGCTACCAGATTCTGTTGGTGCGTCAACGGCGCAGAAGAACAGCACCAGCAGCACACTGTGCGACAGCACGTCTATGAGGGTGAATACCCCGATCAGGGCACTATGTTAGTGGATAACTCCGCGCGATTGCGGTGGACATCCGCGCGTGATTCGCGGGAGCCACCATCGAGCACTCAAAGCGCGCTCGGGGAAAGCTTCTTGTGGATCAGTCCTCGTCCTCGTCCTCGTCCTCGTCCTCATCCCCGCCTCCGCCGCCGCGGCTGCCTGATGCTCCATCACGCCCCTTTGACCTCAGGGGCAGCCCGCGAACCACTCGCTCAGGAATGCGAAGATGTCGGCAACGCCCACGGTGCCGTTATTGTCAAAGTCGACGCGGCAATCCGGAGCTTGCCCGCTGATCACGCCAAAGTCGAATGGACCGTTGCTGGCGGTGGTTGGGCCGCCGGTATTGTGGGCGTTGACGCTCCAGTGATAGACCCCGGTCGTCAAGACTCCTGGCGGCACGTTGAAGCTCAGTCCGTTGACACCGGTTTGCGTCAGGATGGGCGAGCTCATGCTGGCGTTGGTGCTGATCCGAACGGAGTAAGTCTGAGCATTTTGCGCCGGGGTCCATGTCAGCGTTGGGGAAGTGTTGATGATGTAACGACCCGTCGCAGGGGCGACGAGTGTGAAGGCGCCGGGAGCAGGGATGTTGAAGATCGCCGCGGGCTGCGAGCAGCGGGTCCCGGAGGCGGAGTTCACCGGCGTGCCGAATCCGGTCTCGCCGTTTCCGAGCTTCACGCGGTCGAGATTGCTGAGGCCATCGGTGCTCTGACAGTCGAGGGCACCCACTTCGAGCCAAACCGTCGCGAGCGTGGTCTGGGCGAACGTGACATCAAAGTACCCAAGCAGTACCGCCGCGCCGGCAACAGGGAAACCGCCGGAAACTGCGGTATAGCCATCTGAGTACGGAACACGGCGAACGCCATACTCCGATGCGGCGAGCATCAGTACGTTGTTGTACTCGGTTCCTGACGCCACGGGGGCCGGCGCGAACAGCCCGCCGACGTTCCACCGCGACTGGCCGATATGCGAGGGATTGAAGAGGGTGAGGTTGGAGAGCGTCGCGGGTCCGTCGATATCGATGTTGAAGCTGATCGCGTTCCATGACATCGCGGCGACGCCGGTCTGCGCGGAGGCCCAGATGTAGAGCCGGGCGCTCTCGCCGAGGTTCGGCACCGGGGTGAGCGGCGTTCCGAGCTCGGGCGGCTGCGGTGTCGCAAACCCGGGTGGCGTGGGAAGGGATCCTGGGTCTGCGGAGGAAAGGAAGAGCAGCACGGTGTTCTGCGCACTCGCCGCGGAGCACGCGGCGAGGAACAGGAATGAAGCGGCGGTTCGAACAAGCCCGCGAAGCATGGGTAAGTACTCCCGTAAAAGAGTGGAACAACCTGCTGCGAACGCAGGTACCTGTGGACAGAGTAACCTATTTCAGGGGGAAATTCGCGATAAAAAGCGGGCTTCACCACCCTGACTAAGGGGATGAAACACCGTTCATGCACGGCAATCGCGTGTAAGTGGTTGTCCCGACGAGACTTCGATTCGGTGAATCGGCGAGAGGGTACCAGGCAAAAAATTGAAGCTGGTGGCGGATTCCGTTTGGGAGCCGGCCGCGATTGCACCGCCTGGTCCCGTGAAAGCAGAAGGGCAGGCATGTGCTGCCTGCCCTTCTGCGAGACTGCGGAGGGACTTTTGAAAGAGTGCTGATGCCGCGTTACGGGCAGCCGGCAAACCACAGACTGAGAAACGCGAAGATGTCCGGCACGGTGACCTCATCGTCGTAGTTGACGTCGGCGAGCAAGTCGCCGGAGAACCACATGGACAGGTATGCGAAGATGTCCGGCACCGCGACTGTGCCATTGGCATCGAAGTCGGCGATGCAGTCGGGCACGCCCGGCCCGTTGTCAAGGGGGAGGGGAATGTTCTCGACCGTATCGATGTCGATCAGGTCATCGCGGTATTGGCGCGAGATTGCGACTGTGAAGATTGGGCCCGCGGGCTGTCCGGCCAGCCGAGCATTGGGTTCGGGAAGCCACTGGCCCGACGACTCCGAGAAGCCCAGCACCACCACCGTTTGGGGTGCGCCGACCGCGCCGGATGTGAACACCAGCCGCTCGCGGTGGGTGCAGTGAAGATTGCGTGGCTGAACAATCGAAGAGTGAGTGATCACGGTGCCGGTGAAGCCGCCGGTTGAACTCCGCACGAGGCGGTAGATCGAGTTGGTCGAAGGTGTGGCGACATAGATCGCTCCACTGGGGCCGACGGCGATGGTGGATTGCGGATCGACGGTGCACCAGGGTGGGAAGTCCTCATCCATGTACCCGCCGCCCTCCTCATCCACGCTGCCCGCCGCCGCGGGTGGGCCGCCGAGAATGCTGGGTAGCAGCAAGACGATCTCGCCGGCGCGGTCATTGGCGGCAGCGGCGATGGGTACGCGCGTCAGGCTGGTGGCGCCGAGCACGGTTGCGGGAGAGGTCGTGGTATCGAGTCGTCGCAGGGCCATGTTGTCATACACGTGCAACCGGCCGTTGCGGTCAAACACCATCGGGCCCGGGCCGGCAAGGTCGGCCAGCGGGCGGCTCTCGGGCGGGTTGGCCGCGCCGTTGTTGCTCTCCAGCATCACGAGGCGATGGACACCGGTGCGGAAAAGGACGGCCGCGGAAGCGCCGGGCCGCGGCGACATCGCGAGGGAGACCACGCTGGTCGCCCCGGGAATCTGATGCGAAGTGGGCGGCAGGATCGTGAGGTCATCGAAGTTCCACATACCCATGATCGACACTTCGCCGAGCTGCGGGCTCGCGGTCAGACCATGGATCGGCGTGATGACCCTCGCAGAGTCGAGCATGCTGACATTGGAGGAAATGTCGGCGAAGAGCCACATCGTGCGGAGGATGGGAAAAGTCGTGGAGTCACCGGCGTAGAAGTACGGAACTGCGGCCAGATCGGAGATCTGCGTGACGAACTGCGACTGGTCGGTGTCGGGCCCATCAAAGCCAGCTGGATCGCGGTACCACACCCTTGGGTTAGGCCCGCACGCATCGGTGACGCGCGTCAGGGTGACGCAGTGCCCGACAGGCTGGCGGACAAAACGCTGCGGGAGTCCCATGATCGGGACATTGGCCGGGAAGGCTGTCCAGCGAGAATAGCTCATCGCGATCAGTCCTCCGAAGGCCATCATCCCGTAAAGGTCCTGCGGTGTGAGCGTGTCGGTTCCGATTGGACCGACCGTAAAGACAACGAACTCGTCGTCGTAGAAGGAGTCGAGCCAGCCACGCGCGCCGTTGGTGAAGCCCGTGCCGTTGGTGCCGCAGCCGTTGGGGTCCACACCGTCGCTGGTATTCATGAGCGCGGGCAGGCCAAGCAGGCCCAAAAAACCGGTGACATCGTTGTAGTGCGTGTTGCTCTGCCAGTTGCGGGGGCCGTTGAGGAGGTCCGGGTATCCGTTGTTGGAGATGTACGCAAACCAGTTCGTGACCGAGGTGGGCACGCAGTAGCAGCCGCCATTGCCGGGCAGACCCATGATGCCCGGCGCCGGGTCACGGCGCTGGTCGAAGTCGGGGACGTTGAGGCGGTAGACACTGCACTGCGCAGTGGCGGTGCCAGCGGAAAGAAGCAGGCCTGCCGCAGAGAGAACGCTTGGCGCGAGAATGCGTGAGTGCATCTGTGAACTCCTTGCCGCTGAGAACCGGGGTGGGTGACCACAGCCGCGTCCCGGCGGCGACAAAGCCTCACGAGTCAAACCAAGGCTGGACGTTCAGTCTACAGCGTGGGATGTATAAAGCCAGAATCCAGCCAGCCATTTGCCAAGCGTCGCAGAATGCTCTTGGTTGAAGACGGCGGCTCCCCAGGATTGGTGATTGTGCCGCAGGGTGTGCCGCGTCGCCGGGGCGTGTAAGGTGTCAAACATGCATGGACACCATGCCTTGAAGTCAAGCGTCAGTTCCGCCGCGATGCGACACCGCGGCCTTTGAATGCGAAGAAGGAGCTCTTCCTGAACACTGGACGATCGACCGCGGGCTGGATTGCAGGGGTTGGCGGGATGCTGGCGGCGGGCGGGTTGGCCGCGGGAATCGTGGCAGCGGCGGGCTGGATGCTGCATGAACCACCCGCGGGCGCGGGTCCTGCACCCGTGGCAAGCCGGGCTTGCGTTCCCTGCGGTGCGGGCTGGCTGCTGGATGACAAGATCCCAGCAAGGTTGATGGATGGAGTCGGCACACAGAAGTTTAATGGGTTGACCACCAGCTCGGCGGAGACCCGCAAGTACTTCGAACAGGGGCTGGCACTGGTGTACGGCTTCAACCATGATGAGCGCGGCGATCGTTCCGCGAGGCGGCCCGACTCGACCCGGATTGCGCGATGGCGTTCTGGGGGATTGCGCACACGCTGGGCACCAACTACAACGCGCCGGGGGCGAAGGAGCAGAACGAGGCGGGAACCCAGGCGATCGCGATTGCCAGGTCGCTCTCGGCGCGGGCGAGCGAGATGGAGCGGGCATTGATCGAGGCGACGTCGCTGCGGTTTCCTACTCCTGCCCCCGACAGCGTGGAAACACAGGCCGCCGCAGATCAGGCGTACAGCGGCGATGTGCGCGATGAGTCGGGCAAGACGCCCGAGGAGATGCTGAGCTTTGGGCTTGTGAACGCGGCGAGCGATGTGCTCCGCATAGCGGAGCTGGTGCTGAGCGGCCGGATCGAAGCGGCGAAGGGGAACACGGACCAAGCGGTGGCGCACCTGAAAGAGGCCGTGAGCGCGGAGGATGCGCTGACGTACATGGAGCCGTCGAATTGGTCATCGCCGACGCGACACACGCTGGGCGCTGTGCTGCTGGGCGCGAAGCGATTCAAGGAGGCCGAGCGAACCTTCCGCGAAGACCTCGTCAAGACGCCGGAGAACGGCTGGGCGCTCTTTGGTCTTGCCGAGGCGCTGAAGCAGAGCGGCGATGCGAAGGGCGCGGAAGAAGCGATGGCACGGTTCGCCAAGTCGTGGGCGAAGCAGTCGCAGTTGCCGGAGTTCGGGTGGTATTGAGCGGGGGTGCGGCCAGCAGGTACGATGCACCCATGGCCAAGCGCAAGAGAAAGTCCAGCCGTCAGTCGCCACCGGAGACTCCGACATGCAACTGCGCGCTTCTATGCGATGACGTGGTGATGAGCGCCAAGGGTAAACACACCTTGGTCGGCATCATCGGGATGATCACGGTCCCGAGGCTCCCGGCGGTGCTCGGTGGATACGTGACGTACGTCCGCATATCCAACGTGTACGGGAATCAGAAGGTTCGGATCAGCCTTGAGCACGCAAAGTCGGGAGAGTCGGTGTTCGAGTTTGAAGTGCCCTTGCAACAACAGGACCCCTTGGGCGTACATACAGTTATCGCCCCGATCCCCGTGTTTGAGGTCGAAGAGGCCGGAAGGTATGTTTTTCAAGCGGAGTCACGGGGGGAGCCGCTGGCTCAATCGCCGATCATGGTGATGGTTGCTGATGACGGACAAGGTGTGCTATGACGGTTTTGATTTCACATATCCATGGGCTTGATGCAAGAGCTGTGACCAGTTCGCCGCAGTATGTGCTGGTGAAGGATGTCGTCTTCAAGCGTCCAAGCAGCAAGGTCTCGAAGGCTTCGCGTCGGCCACGCGGCTCCAAGTCTTCGAAGGCCGATCACGCAGCACTCGTGAAACTTGCAGAGGCGAACACCCGTCGCCTGACCGGCAAGTCTCGATTCTGATCGCGGCGCGCAATCAGGTACACTCCGGCCGCGTGCCCACAAACCCCCGAATCTTCCAAGGCGACATTTTCTGGCTGGATAACTGCGCGCCGCTCGCAGGTGATGTTGCCAAACGTCGTCCGGTGATCGTCATCTCCGAGCAGCAGGCGATTGACGCCGGCGAACCGGTTCTTGTTGTGGCCGCGATCTCGACCAAGGCTCTTTCGTCGAGCGCCCCCGATCGGATTCCACTCCCGAACCTTGAGCAGAATCCGGGCTGCCGCACAGGCCTGCCGAAGCCATGCTGGATAGTCCCCGCGTGGTATCTCGCCGTCGCGCGTGAGCGGCTCACGAATCGAGCCGGCAGTCTCTCTCCGAACCTGCGAAAGCGCGTTGCACAAGCAGTGCACAAGCGGATGCTCGCAGATGGGGATCTCCAAGATCACTGACTCTCAGTGCCCCGCGGGCTTTCCGCCCTTCCGCGGGTCGCTCGCGGCGCTCCATCCCCCTTCCTTGTCGCGCACGATCAGCTGCACCACGCCCGCCGCGCCATCCAGTTCGCGGCAGTCGTGACCGCGGGCGCGGAGGCCATCCAGTGCCTCTGCTCCGCCGGGCATACTCGCCCACCCCGGCTCATACCGGAGCACATCTGGCGACCACTGGTGGTGCAGCCGAGGAGACTTGACGGAGTCGCCCGCGCTTTGCCGGCGGACCAGCGAGTTGAGCAAGACCTGCGTCGTCCCGGTGATGATCCGCGGCCCGCCGGAAGCACCGGCGATTGCCACCACCGCGCCGGTTTCATCCAGCACAATGGTCGGGCTCATGCTGCTCAAGGGGCGCTTGCCGGGCGCGGGCAGATTGCGCTCAGACTGCGTGAGACCGAATGCGTTTGCCTCGCCGCGAACAGTCAGGAAGTCGTCCATCTCGTTGTTCAGGCAGAAGCCAAACTCCGGCACGGCCAGCAGCGAGCCGAACTCGAGGTTGATGGTTTCGGTACACGCCACTGCGCCGCCCCATTGATCGACCGCGCAGAGGTGGCTGGTGCCGCGGTCCTCCTGCGCGAACGTTGCGGAACGCCTCTCCTCGGCGGTGCCGCATTCTTCCGCCGGCGTTCGCGAGTCTGGATCAACCACTCCCGCCATGCGCGCGATGTTGGCATCGTCGAGCAGCCGGGCGATGGGTACATCGACAAACGCGGGATCGCCGAGCCAGCGAGCGCGATCCGCGAATGCGTGGCGCAGAGATTCGACGAACAGGTGCGATGAGCGTGCCGACCAGTTCTCTTCGGCTCGAAGTTCATACGCCCCGCCGGAGTGCTCGAAGATACCCAGCGCCGCGGCCATGGTCGTGCCGCCGGAGCTTGGCGGCGGCATGCCCAGGAACTGCCACACCGCAAAGCCGAACTTCAGCGGCTCAACCTCCCGCGGCGTATACGCGAGCAGATCCGCGTCGTTCATCACGCCGCCATCGCGCGCAATCGCCCGGCAGATCGCCTCGGCGACCGCGCCGCGATAGAACCCCGCCGCGCCCTCCCCGGCGATGGCTTCGAGCACGCGGGCCTGCTCCGGCAGGCGGATGCGCGTGCCGAGCTCGACGGTACCGCGTTTGAGCAGACGCTCCCATACGAAGGCGAACCGCGTCTGCAGTTGCGGCTCGGCCGCGAAGGTTCGGGCGATCGCCCCCGCGCGGGCGACATAATCGGAATCGGCGATGAAGCCCTCCTGCGCCAGACGCACCGCGGGCGCCAGCACGGCCCGGCGATCGAGCGTGCCATAGTTCTCCAGCGCGTGCAGCAGTCCGGCGACGGTGCCTGGGACGGCGACGGCTTTGCCGCCGCGGGTGCTGGCGGCAGGGTCGGTCTGCTTCTCGTAGAAGTCCGGCCCGATGCCGGCCGGGCACGTCTCGCGATAGTTGACCGCGATCGACACGCTGCCGCGTTTGGGGTCATTGGGCAGGTGGATGACCATGAAGCCCCCTCCGCCGATGCCGCAGGAGTATGGCCGCACCACTGAGAGGGCGAACGATGTGGCCACCGCTGCATCGACAGCGTTGCCGCCCGCGGCGAGCATTTCGGCCCCTGCCGCGGAAGCAAGCTCGTGGTCCGCGGCGACTGCACCCAACTGGAATCGTTCCGCATGACCCGCGGCGGTCAATGCGCGTGACGACGCGATGGCGCGCGTAGTGCGCGCAGCTTCCGCGGCGGACCTGGACGCAGTAAGCGAAGTGCGGTTGTAGGCGCACGCCGAGAGCGCGCACACAGCCAGCAGACAGATAGTGGTTCGCGAACGAATGAAGAGAGATTGCATATCGGAAGAGTATGGTGCCAGGCTGACGATGCTTGTGACCCCCGGGTGGGATCTACCCTCCGCGTATGCCCGCCGCGTTGCCCATGGAGATACAAGCCGAGCAAGTTGCCAAGTCGTTTGGCGACCATGCGGTGCTGCGGGGGATTGATCTTGAGATTCACACGGGGGAGATCGTGGCCATTGTCGGCGGCTCCGGATCAGGGAAGACGGTGCTGCTCGACCACCTGACTGGCCTGATGCAGCCGGATTCGGGCCGCATTCTCGCGGCGGATCACAACGAGCCTGCTGACTCCTCCGGCCAGTGGCCGCTGGTCGATCTTGAGCGGGCGGGTTCTGACAAGCTGGACCTTCTCCGCGTGCACTGGTCCGTGGTCTTTCAGCGCAATGCGCTGTTCTCGGGCACCGTGAAGGAGAACATCGCGCTCTGGCTGCGCGAGCACACTTCTCTGAATGAGCAGGAGATCGCGTCTCGCGTGCGGGAGAGTGTCGAGGCCTCGCAGCTCGATGCCAATGATGTGCTCGATAAGCAGCGAGATGAACTCTCCGGCGGCATGGCCAAGCGGGTCGCGATCGCCCGGGCCATCGCGGCGGATCCGATCGTGGTGTTTTACGATGAGCCGACCACCGGGCTCGATCCCATGATCGGCGGCGCGATCCACGAACTGGTCTGGGAGTTTCATCACCGGCCGGTCGGGCCGCGGCCAACGGGGCCGCATATCGAGCCATCGCTGCTGGATCGCATCGCGGGCAGGTTCCCCATCGCTCACGAGCTTCTGCCCGAGGGTGTGCTTCGGGCGGAGTTTGTCGCCGCAAAGGATGAGGATCGGGGCCAGGTGGCCAAAGGCGAGCACGCACCCAGCCCGCCGCGAACGAGCATTATCGTGACACACGACAAGGACTTGCTGCGGCGTTTGCAGCCGCGGGTCGTGATGCTCGACAAGGGCGTGGTTTGCTTCGACGGCCCATATGAGCGATTTGGTCAGGACAGTTGCGAGCCGGCAAAGGCGTATCTGGAGACCATGCCGGTACTGCACGGAAAAAGGGACCCCGGGGAGTAGGGCCTGACTAGCTGCCACCGTCGCTTGAACTTCCGATCCCTCATCCCTGCTCCCCGTCCTTCCCCTACACTGTGTCCGTGGCCCTCCTCCAGGCGCACAACCTGAAGAAGACGTTCGCCGGACGCACCGTCGTCAACGGTGTGTCGTTCCATGTCGAGAAGTCGGAGATCGTCGGGCTTCTGGGCCGGAACGGCGCGGGCAAGACGACGTCCTTCCGCATGACGATCGGCATGATCGAGCCCGATGCGGGCAAGGTTGCCTTCGACAGCAAGGATATCTCGACGCTCCCGATGTTCGAGCGCGCCCGGCTGGGAATGGGCTACCTCTCGCAGGAGCCCAGTGTCTTTCAGCGTCTTACCTGCGAGCAGAACCTGCTGGCAATCCTGGAAACCCTCCCGCTGAGCCGCGCGGCCAGAAACCAGCGCGCGGATGAACTGCTCGAGCAGTTTGGGCTTGCGCACAAGGCCAAGCAGCAGGCGCGGACCTGCTCCGGTGGTGAACGCCGCAAGCTGGAGATCGCGCGGTCGCTGGTAACAGAGCCCAAGCTCATCCTGCTCGATGAACCCTTCTCCGGCGTTGATCCGATCGCCGTCGAGGACCTGCAGACCGAGATCCGCCGGCTCGCCGCGGGCGGCATCGCCTGCCTGATCACCGATCACAACGTTCAGCAGACCTTGCGTGTCTGCGACCGGGCGTACATCATCGATGAGGGCAAGAAGTTCGCCGAGGGCACACCACGCGAGCTGATCAACAACGACCTCGTGCGGCGCGTCTATCTGGGCTCGCTCTTCCGCGGCGATGAGTTTGACGATCATCATGCGGGCGGTGCGCCCGGGGGGAACGGGGCCGCACGCAACGGCGCGAGCAAGCCGATCCAGATCACTCGACCGGCAGATCCGCAGAGCAGCAGATAGCAGCGACGAAGCGACGAAGCGACGAAGCGACGAAGAAGTCGTATCGGGTGATGGCGTCAGATCAGGCGCATCGTGGCCGGGTAGCGGAAGTACTCGCCCTTGCTCGACGCGATCGCACCCAGAATCATGCCGACGACCGCCAGGATGTAGAGCGGAATGAAGCCGATTGCCGCGAACCCGCAGGTAATGAGCGCGAGCGCGGTCAGCACGAGGCCGTAGAGCAGCAGGCTGAGCTGAAAGTTCACGACCTCGCGACCCTGATCATCCAGGTACGCCGACTCATCCTTCTTGATCTGCCACATGATCAATGGAGCAAGCACCAGCGCGAACGGAATGAAGTGTGAAGCAAGGAGCGAGAGGTGCATGATGAGCGCGTACGTCTTCTGCTCCTGCGTGGTGGCAGGGTCAACGAGCTTTGTGCCGGGGTTCTGTACGGGTTCTTCAAACATCGATGGATTCGCAAACGCAGCCTGACCCATGGTGGCCTCCCGAAACTCATTGGGCAACTGGGAGCAGGACTTTCATGGCCGGGAAAGCTTGTCCTGAGTCCTTTGGTCGTGGGTCTGGGGTACTGAATCGGCAGTGCTTGAAGCTGAGAGTTTGAGCTGGACTCCACCGCTCAGCATTCCGGACTGTCTTTGCTCAGGATCCAAGGTCGCCCGTTTCCCCCAGCCCTTCCCATGGGCGGTATCGCTGGGCATTGGGGAATCGTCGCCCCGCGCCAAAGGCCACGCCCGTCACCTTCAGGCCGATCGCGGCCTGCTTTCGTTTGTGCTCTGACAAGTCGATGAGGCGGACGATCTTGCGGACCGCCGCGGCTTCGAAACCAGTCTCGCGGACGATCCGCTCGGGGCTCTGCCGCTTCTCCACGGTGCGCTCGATGATCTCGTCGAGTTGCGAGTATGGCCCGAGGCTGGCCTCATCCGTTTGATCCGGCCGAAGCTCTGCCGATGGCGGCTTGGTGATCGTGGCTTCGGGGATGGGGCCCAGCATCGCGCCCTCGCCGGCGAGCGTGAAGCCGAGAGTGCTTCGCGCGGCGCTCGTGTTCATCCATTTCGCCAGGCGATAGACCCAGAGCTTGGTGACATCGCTCAGCACCGCGAGGCCGCCGTTCATGTCGCCGTAGAGGGTGCAGTAGCCAACCGCGAGTTCGCTCTTGTTGCCGGTGGTCAGCACCATCGCCCCGGACTGATTCGAGAGCGCCATGAGCGCTGTGCCGCGGAGTCGCGATTGCAAATTCTCCTCGGTCACACCGGTCACGCTGCCGAAGCTTGCGCGAAGCGTGGCGGAAAGCGCGTTGAAGCCGTCGCCGATCGGGACGGTGAGCATCTTCATGCCCAGCCGCGCTGCAAGCTCCGCCGCATCACTCTTGGATCCTTCAGATGAATACGGTCCCGGCATGCTCACGCCGGTGATGTTGGCCGGGCCGAGCGCGGCCGCGGCGAGAACCGCTGTCACCGCGGAGTCGATCCCGCCCGAGAGCCCGATGATCGCCGTCTTGAACCCGGTCTTGTGGCAATAGTCGCGCACTCCCAGCACCAGCGCGCGGTAAAGCAACTCTTCATCCGTGATCGCCAGAATCGGATCGGGGATCTCCGCGGCGGGTGTGCCTCGCGCCGGAGAACTCGCGGGCGAGATCGGCAGGTCCACGACCGTCAGATGCTCGACGAACCCCGGCCCAGCGGCGATCAGTGCGCCTTGGGGCGAATAGACCGCTGCGTGCCCATCGAAGATCAGTTCATCGTTCCCGCCCACCTGGTTCACACCCGCGACATAGACGCCGTGCCGCGCCGCGTGACGCTTCAAAATGTCGCGATGGCGGCGGCCCTTGCCGAGCACGAACGGACTGGCCGACGGGTTCACGATCACTTGCGCGCCCGCCTCGACCAGTTCAACGACGGGATCGGGATCATCGATGTACCGGTGCGCGAAGCCGGCA
>JBBRUT010000057.1:0-19870 GCA_038247555.1 Phycisphaerales bacterium
TCATCGGGGGACACGCGGGCGGTGGCATCGGCGGCGATGCGGCCGAACTTCAAGGACTGGCTGTGCATCATCGATGAGTCGCATGTTTCGCTGCCGCAGGTGCGGGCGATGTTCAATGGCGATCAGGCGCGGAAAAAGGTGCTGGTGGAGCACGGGTTCCGGTTGCCGTCGGCGATGGACAACCGTCCGCTGCGGTTTGAGGAGTTTGAGTCGGTGGTGCCGCGCTTGATGTTCGTATCGGCGACGCCGGGCCCGTATGAGCTTGAGAAGTGCAAGGGTGTGGTGGCGGAGCAGGTGATCCGTCCGACGGGGCTTCTGGATCCGGTGGTGCAGGTGAAGCCGGCGCAGGGGCAGGTGACCGATTTGCTTGAGATGTGCAAGGCCCGGGCGGAGAGCGGGGAGCGCGTGCTGGTGACGGCGCTGACGAAGCGGCTGTGCGAGGATCTGACGAGCTATCTCGATGAGAAGGGGCTGCGGGTGCGGTATCTGCACAGCGAGATCGAAACGCTGGAGCGGATCGAGATTTTGACGGATCTGCGGCGCGGCGAGTTTGACGTGCTGGTCGGGGTGAACCTGCTGCGTGAGGGACTCGACCTGCCGGAAGTGTCGCTGGTGTGCATTCTGGATGCTGACAAGGAAGGGTTCCTGCGGTCGCCGACATCGCTGATCCAGCTGATGGGCCGCGCGGCGAGAAATGTGAACGCGCTGGTGGTGATGTATGCCGACAAGATGACGGCGGCGATGCAGACGGCGATCGGGGAGACGGAGCGTCGGCGGGTGAAGCAGCTTGCGTACAACACCGAGCACGGGATCACGCCGACGACGATTCAGAAGGCGATCCGCGATGGGTTTGAGACGGAGCTCAAGGCGCGGCGGACGGCGCGGCAGGCGGTGAAGGAGAACGAGCAGGAGTTCGACGTCGGCGAGCTGGTGCGGGAGATGGAAGCGGAGATGCTCGCTGCGGCGGAGGCGATGGACTTTGAGAAGGCCGCGAAACTGCGAGACGGGGTGAAGAAGCTCAAGGCCCGGGTGGCGGAGCCGGGGGGCTCGGGGAAGGTGAAGAGGTCGGAAGTGGAAGGGGATGGAACGGGCAAGCGGGGGGGGCGCGGGGGCGATGGGGAGCGGAAGGCGGGGATGCCGGGCGTGCGCGCGAACAAACGGAGCAAGAAGGCCGGCAGGGGCGGGTGAAGGGGGACGGGGAGAGGGGGGGCAGCTACAGTGGGCCCTTCTATGCCCCGCTGCCGTGTGGACAAGTCGATTGAGCGCGTCGAGATCGACGGCTTTGCATTCCCGCTGGGGGCCTACCCGGTGGAGGCAATGTCGCCGCGCCCCGGCTACACGGTGGCGTTTGAGCCTGCCGATGGTGGCGAGCCGGGGATTGAGAGCGACGGGTTTGAACCGGGCGGGGGAGAGTTTGACCCTGAGGCTGATGGGGATGGGGATGAAGAGGGTGGAGAGGGCGGGCTGCAGTCGTCGCGCGAGGGGGAGTGGGAAGAGTGGCCGGATCGGTACGTGTATGACGTGCTGGTGTCGGCGACGCGGGTGGAGGCGCTGTGCCGCGCGGTGTTTGCGTTGCTCCCTGGGCGGGTGTATCCGATCCTCGATTTTCTGGGGACCGATGAATACAGGGAAGTTGACCCGTACGTGTCGTACGACCTTCTTGGGCTGGATCGCCTGCTCGATACGGTGAGGCGGTACCGGGCGTTCTTCTTTGAGGATGGACTGGTTGGGTTTGGCGCGATGAGCGAAGAGCCGTTCATGTACATCTTTGTGGATGAGCACAAGATCGTGACGGTTCGGGTGGAGTCGGCGTTGAAGGAGCGGGTGGAGGCGATTCTCCGGGCGTTTGATCTGGAAGAGGTGGATGAGATCCGCGGGGCGGATGCGGCGACGCACGAGCACCGGGGGGTTCTTGAGGCCCCGCCGGAGAGGCTGGATCTGTTCACGGCCGAGGAGATCGTGGAAGAGCTGCGGGATGAGTGGCGGCTGGTGGTGAATATTGATCCGACGACCAATATTGATGAGGATGGCCACTCGCTGGGGATCACCGGTTGGCGGTGCATCGTGCGGTATGAGCCGATGCCGCCGGAGGATGCCCCGGCGAACACGGAGCCGCCACCGTTCCGGTATGCGGAGGTGCTGCTGTCGGCGGATTGCCTGAACACGGCGGAAGATTTGGCGCTGGAAGCGCTCGATCACCTTCTGGGAAAAACAGGGGGGACCCCGTCTTCGGCGCGGCTCTCGATGGAGGCGGCTTCGGAAGAGGATCCATCGGTGGAGGAGATGACACCGGCGACGGTGGTGGTGGCGGACCGGCTGCGGGGGGAGAGCTATTCGGCGGCGATGGAGCGGGCGGGGGTTCCGGCGGCGGGGCTGGATTCGATGCGGGTGACGCATGCGGGATGGGTTTCGTCGTGAATCGGTCGGCGCGGCGTTAAGGTCTCGGTGGGCATGGTGTTGCGTTGGGCGGAAGGGTGGCGGTGGAGGTCGCGGCGGCGGGGCGGCGCAGGTTGTGCGCAAGTTTCTTGACGTTTGACGGCACAGAGGGGCAACAGCCGACGAATAGGGTCGCGCCGGGCGCACGCGGAAACCCCTTGAAGTGGAGAAGGTGGGGGCGGTGGAAATGGGTTTGCGTTGCGGCGCAGGGGTCTGTATCTTCCGTGCCTGCCCGGATGCGGGACGAGGAGAAGGGGCGGGGCCGGACGAGCCGGGGGACAAGGTCGCGACCGCAAGGACTGGACGAGCCCACCTTTGCGACTAACCCTTGGGCCCCGGAACTGACGCACGATGATGTGCGAACCGCAAGCACGATGCACGGCCAGAGGGCCTGCGCCACGGAGAAGCTGTCATGTTCAACACCCGGACGATTCGCAACGCCAAGGCCATTGCTGCCGCCGCCGCGCTCGTTGGAGCTGGATCCATGCTCACCCCTGCTGCGCTTGCGCAGGCCGCGGGTGAAGCGAAAGGCGTTCAGTCGCCCGCCACGAAGAGCGGCGCTGCCCTGCTGACACGCGCGGAGGCGTTGCTTGCTTCCGGGAGCGTTGTTGAGGCGCGGGCGGTGATGAACAAGCTGCTGCGGCCGACGGAGCTGGATGAGCTGAATGATTCGGAGCGGGCGAGAGCGATCGAGTCGATGCGCGCGATCGAGACGCGTCTGAAGACGATGGACGCGATTGAGGTGAGTGTTCAGAAGGCGGAAGTGGGCCTTAATCAGTCGGACCTCCGCGAGGCGGAGCGTCAGGCCAAGGCGGTGCTGGGGAAGACGACCGCGACGGCCGAGCAGCGGCAGCGAGCCGAGACGGTGCTCGCGGATGCGTCGCTTCGGCGTGATGAGCTTGCCCCGATCGTTCCGGGATTGATCGAGCAGGCGATGGCGGACTTTGATGCGCAGCGGTTTGGCGCGGCGAAGTCGGTGATCACGGCGGTGGTGCGTACGGGCGTGCCGCTGGAGTCGGGGATCGCGGCGACGCTTGAAAAGACGAAGATGCGGATCGATGACCTGGAGTCCGCGCAGGGGCATCCGTTTGATGTGGATGTCGATGCGGCGTTGTCGCTGATGCAGCCGGGGAATGTCCGCCGCGGCACGCGTCCGGGAAGCGAGCCCGAGCCCGAGCCGATGCCCGAGCCTGCTGCTCCGGCGTCTGAGCCCGCTCCTGCTTCTGCCCCCGCTTCTGCCCCCGCTTCTGCCCCCGTCCCCGCGGCACAGCCTCCGGCGGAGATGCCCGAGCCTGCTCCTGCTCGAGTTGCGCCGCCCGCCCCTGCGGCGCAGCCGGCACCCGGGTCGCAGCCTGCTCAGGATGATCTGATCCGCGCGGCGATGCGTGCGGAAGCGCAGCGGATGATGGCGGAGGCGGATCAGGCGTACTCGCAGTCGCGGTTTGCCCGTGCGGCGGACCTCTATGACGCTCTGCTTGCCCGCATGCGGTCGTATATGAATCCTGATGAGATTGCGCGGGCCGAGCAGAATCGCTCGGGGGCGCGGGTCCGGATGGAAGCGAATGTCGGCCAGAACCTTGGCCAGGCCACGATTGACGGACTGGGACTCCAGCGTCAGCAGGCGATGGCGGAGTTCAACAACCTGATGGAGCAGTCGTCGGCGGCGCTGGCGGCAGGTGAGCCGGCGCGGGCCAACGACCTTGCGGCGAGTGCGCGGCTGTCGATCAGCCGGGCCCGCGCGGCGTTCTCCGACACGGAGATGGCGCAGTTCAACAAGCGCGTGGACGACCAGGTCCGCACGATCGACGCCCGGCGCGAGCAGATCAGCGAGGACGGCCGGGTGCGTGCGGAGAGTGAGCGGACAACCTCCGAGCAGGCTCGTCAGGTGTCGCTGGCGCGAGATCGCGAGCGGAAGATCAACGAGAACCTGGACCGTGTGCGGGCTCTGCAGCAGGAACGGAAGTATGAGGATGCGCTCCAGGTGACCGAGCAGGTGCTGTTCCTGGATCCGAATAATCCGGCCGCGTTGCTGCTGCGGGACATCCTGCGGGACATCGTAATCTATCAGAAGTACAACGATGTCCAGCGGGACAAGCAGTTCCGGCACGCGCTGCAGACGATTGACAATGAGAACGCGATGCTCCCGGCCAATAGCCTGATTGAGTATCCCAACGACTGGCCCCGCAAGAGCTTCCAGCGCGGCGAGTCGGCGGCGTATAACGAGCCGCCGGAGAACCGGCGTGTGCTGTCAGAACTGGCCAGCAAGCGCTTCCCTGCGAACCTGACCGACAACCGGTTCGAGGATGTGCTGACGTTCTTCCAGACGCTGACGCAGGTTGATATGGATGTCGATTGGGAGAGCCTGGGCGCGATCGGCGTGACGAAGGATTCGCTGGTCTCGCTGAAGCTGACGAATGTTCCGGCGGAGACACTGCTCGACCGGATCCTGCGGAAGGTGTCGACCGATCAGTTCTCGACCGCCAACTGGTGGGTGGAGAACGGCGTGCTGACGATCGCCTCGGATGAGGCTCTCCGGAAGAACCGCGCGCTGGTGATCTACAACATCCAGGACCTGCTGTTTGATATTCCCGACTACACGGAGGTCCCGCAGATCGACCTGCAGTCGGTTCTGCAGCAGGGCCAGGGCGGCGGGCAGAGCCCGTTCGCGGATAATGACAACAACGAAGATGTGCGGCCGACGCGTCAGGAGCGGATCGATCAGATCATCGACATCCTGCAGCAGAACGTCGACTTTGAGGGCTGGCGGGACAACGGCGGCGAGACGGGCACGCTGCAGGAGCTCAACGGCTCGCTGATCATCACCAACACGCCCCGGAACCACCGGGAGATCGTCGGGCTGCTGAGCAAGCTCCGCGAGATCCGCAACATGCAGATCAACGTGGAGACGAAGTTCCTGCTGGTGAACCAGAGCTGGTTCGAGCAGATCGCGTTTGACATCGATGTCGTTCTGAACGCGAACAACAACCAGTTCCGTGCGGCGAACGGGGTCGATCGCAGCGTGCAGCCCGGCGACTTCTTCAACTTCGATAACAGCGGCGGCGGCTCCCGCGGCTTGCAGCGCGCGATTGAAGGACAGGGTCCAGTCGGTGGTGCGCCGACGATTACCGGTGCAACCCGAACGGATCAAGCTTTTGTGAACCCCCGAGGCTGGTCACCCATTGGTGCAGGACAGAACTCTTCGGGCCTGACCGCGCTGCTGGCGGAAGGCGACTTTGCCAATACGATCCTTGGTGCGGCCCCCGCATTGGGAATCGCGGGCCAGTTCCTCGATGACATTCAGGTCGACTTCCTGATCCAGGCAACGCAGGCCGACAAGCGCACGGTGCAGATGACCGCGCCGCGGCTGACGTTCACCAACGGTCAGACGGCGAACATCTACGTCGTGACGCAGCAGGCGTTTGTGTCGGACCTCAACCCGGTGACGGGCGACTCGGCGGTCGGCTTTGACCCTGAAGTTGAAGCGGTGTCTGAGGGCGTGACGCTGCTGGTTGAGGGTGTGGTCTCCAGCGACCGGCGGTATGTGACGCTGAACGTGGATGCGGGTGTGGGCCGGATCGACGGCTTTGCCCAGCAGGCGGTCTCGGCGGTTGCCGGCGGCCAGCTGGTGAACTCTGCCGATACGCAGTCGTTTCTCCAGCTCCCGACGGTGACGGTGACGCGTGTCCGCACGACGGCGACGGTGCCTGATGAGGGCACGATCCTGCTCGGCGGTCAGCGACTGGTGACGGAGGTCGAAATCGAGACGGGCGTGCCTGTGCTCTCGAAGATCCCGATCATCAACCGCTTCTTTACGAACCGGCTGGAGAGCAAGGAAGAGCAGACGCTGCTGATCCTGCTGAAGCCGACCGTGCTGATCCAGACGGAAGAGGAAGAGAAGTCGTTCCCCGGGCTGCTTGATTCGGTCCGTTCGGGGCTGGGCAGCCGCTGATCCGGTGAGCGATTGAGAACATCCCAGCGCACGGCGCACCCGCGCCGTGCGTTTTTCATTTTGCGTGGGGTGTGCGGCGGAGGGGCGAGCTCTGTATCATTTGACCGACGACCCCCCGGTCCCCGCCCCCCAAGGAGATAAGCGATGCCAGCAGGCGCCTCGCGATTGCGAGTTCGGCAGGAGAAGGACATCACGCAAGTGGAGTTTGTTGACCGCAACATTCTCGACGAAGCGAACATTCAGCAGATCGGGGAGGAGATCACCGGGTTGATCGATACCGCGTCCAATCCGCGGCTGCTGATCAACTTCGCGAATGTTGACCACCTTTCCTCGGCCGCGCTGGGGACGCTGATCACGATCAACAACAAGATGAAGGCCCGGAAGGGTCAGCTGCGTCTTGCCAACATTGATCCGCAGATCTATGAGGTGTTCAAGATCACCAAGCTGGACAAGCTGTTCTCGATCCATCAGAGCACGGAGGCCGCGCTGGCCAGCTTTACCTGATCGTGCTTCTGATCGCCGTGCGGCGGTGGAGCGGATTTCCTGAGGGGGGAGAGCAAAAAGCGGCCTGGATGCAGCCCAGCTCGAAACCTAGTCCCGACTCTGCGGTGCTCCTGATTCCAAACGATCGGGAAGACATTGAACGCGCGGAGGAGATGCTGCTGGAGGGGATGGGGCGGCACGGGTATCCGGATGCGGCGCGGTTTGCGGTGCGGCTGGCGCTCGAGGAATCGCTGGTGAATGCCTTCCGGCACGGACATAAGGGCCTGCCGGCAGATACGCCGGTGAAGGTTGAGTTTGCCGTGATGGAGGACAGGGTTGATCTGGCGGTGGAGGATCAGGGAGCGGGATTCAAGCCCGAGGATGTTCCGGATCCGACGCTTGACGAAAACATCGAGCGGCCGACGGGGCGAGGGCTGCTGCTGATGCGGGCGTACATGGCGCGGGTTGAGTATGTGGGGCGGGGGAACCGGGTGGAAATGACGTATAAGCGGCCCGAAAAGCCCGCGGATGCGGTGTGAGCCGGGGTGCGGCGGATGCGTCGGTGGAGGGGGAAAATCAGACGGACAGGACCGAAATCCAGAAATGGAGGGGTATTTCGCGTGCTATACTGGAATGATTCTAAAACGCAACGGGCGGGCTGCACGGGCGTTGGCCACGGCGGGGCCTGGTGAAGGCACAGTTCAGCGAGGGAAACATGGCTTTGAAGACGCCGATTTACATGGATAACGCCGCGACGACCCCGTGCGATCCACGGGTGGTTGAGGCGATGCTGCCGTATTTCACGAAGGTGTATGGGAACCCTGGGAGCCGGAATCACCGCTTTGGCTGGGAGTCAGAAGAGGGCGTCGACGAGGCGCGCGAGCAGGTTGCGGCGCTGCTAGGGGCGAACGAGAAAGAGATCATCTTCACGAGCGGCGCGACCGAGAGCAACAACCTTGCGATCAAGGGCGCGGCGGAGATGTATGAGCGGGCGGCGGCGGGGAGCGGGCAGTGCCGCGGGCACATCATCACGTGCCATATTGAGCACAAGGCGGTTCTGGATCCGTGCAAGCGCCTGCAGAAGGAAGGGTTTGAAGTGACGTTCCTCGATCCGCCGCGGGACGGGGTGATCACGCGGGCGCAGGTGGAGGCGGCGCTCCGACCGGACACGATCCTGGTGAGCCTGATGTGGGCGAACAATGAGATCGGTGCGGTGAGCGAGATCCGCGAGATCGGCGCGCTGTGCCACGAGAAGGACATCGTGTTCCACACGGATGCGACGCAGTGGGTTGGGAAGATGCCGGTGAACGTTGATCGGGACAACATTGATCTGCTGAGCCTGTCTGCGCACAAGCTGTACGGGCCCAAGGGCGTGGGCGCGCTGTATGTCCGGCGGCGGAAGCCGCGGGTGCGGCTGGTTGCGCAGCTGGATGGCGGCGGGCAGGAGCGCGGGTTCCGCTCGGGCACGCTGAACGTGTCGGGGATAGTGGGACTGGGGAAGGCGTGCGAGCTGGCGCTGGCGGAGATGCAGCACGAGGGCGAGCGCCTGCTGAAGCTGCGCAAGCGGCTGGAGCAGGGGATCACCAGCAAGCTCGACACGGTGCAGATCAACGGTCACGCGGAGAAGCGGCTGCCGCACATCAGCAACATCAGCTTCGGCTTTGTGGAGGGCGAGAGCCTGATGATGGCGTGCAAGGACATCGCGGTATCGAGCGGATCGGCGTGCACATCGGCGTCGCTTGAGCCGAGCTATGTGCTCAAGGGGCTGGGGATCGGCGATGACCTGGCGCACTCGTCGCTGCGGTTCAGCCTCGGTCGGTGGACGACTGAGGAGGAGATCGACTACACGATTAGCAAGGTTGTGGAGTCGGTGACGCGGCTGCGGGAACTGAGCCCGCTGTACGACATGCACAAGGAAGGGATCGATCTGACGAAGATCGAGTGGGCGCATCACTAGAAAATTGCCAAGGGGCAAATGGCCAAAGGGCCAAACTCGGAATGGGCATCGGGGAGCGGGGCTTTGTTTGCTATGTGGCCATTTGGATTGGAGCGAAGCGATGGCATACGGACCGAAGATCATCGACCACTACGAGAACCCGAGGAACGTGGGCTCGTTTGGAACACAGGCGGAGATCAAGACGCGCAAGGACCTTGGTGTGGGGCTCGTCGGCGCGCCCGAGTGCGGCGATGTGATGCAGTTGCAGATCAAGGTGAACCAGGCGACAGGCAAGATCGAGGACGCCAAGTTCAAGTGCTTTGGCTGCGGGAGCGCGATCGCGAGCAGCTCGCTCGCGACCGAGTGGCTCAAGGGCCGCACGCTGGATGAGGGCATGGCGATCAAGAACACGGAGATCGTCCAGGAGTTGAGCCTGCCTCCGGTGAAGATCCACTGCTCGGTGCTGGCTGAGGATGCGATCAAGGCGGCGATTGAGGATTACAAGGTCAAGAACGGCATCCCCGTTGAGGATCACGAGCACGCGCACTAGATGAGGTTCCCCTCTCCGGGGAATGGGCGAGATTCCCCTCTCCGGGGAATGCGAGCCGCCGCCTCTTCTTCCCCTGGCCGAACCCGTACGGACGCCCTGCGTACTATCTGTGAACACATTCTGGAGCTTTGAACCATGTCTACGGCGACGACGACCACGACAAGCAATACGACCCAGGGCAGCGATGTTGTCAGCCTGACCGAGGGGGCGGCCCGCGAGGTTCGCAACATTGCGCAGCAGCAGGAGCTGGACGTCGAGAAGGTCCGGCTGCGGGTGGGTGTGAAGGGGGGCGGGTGTTCGGGCTTTTCGTACCTGCTGGATCTGACCGAGACGCAGAAGGAGACCGATGAGGTCTTCGAGCAGCACGGGATCAAGATCATCGTGGACCCCAAGAGCCTGCTGTATCTCAACGGCACGGTGATCGACTTCCGCGATGAGATTATGGGCCGCGGCTTTGTGTTCCAGAATCCCAACGCGAGTACGACCTGCGGGTGCGGATCGAGCTTTTCGGCCTGAGCGGACGGCCGCGATGGCGGAGGGTTGGGGCTCATCCTGCCGGGCGAACTGGCCGACCTTGAGTATCACGTCGTTTGGTGCCCGGAAGTGGTGGCTTTCCAAAGTGCGCGAAGTCCGATAAACTGCTGCTGAGCCGCGGCTTGCGCTTTGGATGGCCGGCTTGTGGCACGGACGGGAATCGGGACGGTTGGTAGACTAGGTGGAGGTCGGTATGTCGCAGGCATCGATGCCGTCGGAAACAACGCAAGGCTATTCCACGCCGAACGTGACCCAGTTTTCCGTCTTCCTCGATAACCGTGTCGGCAAGCTGTACGAACTGCTTCGGGCGTTTGAGCATTCGCCGGTGCATCTGGCGGCGATCAGCGTGCACGATGCGAGCGACTGCGCCATCGTCCGGATCATCACGAACAACGCGCAGGAAGCGAAGCTGCTGCTGACGCGGCATCAGCTTCCGTTTACCGAAGTGCCGATCATCTGCGTTGAACTGTGCAAGGGCCACACGCTGGAACGGATGTGCATGTATCTGCTGGGGGCGGAACTGAACATCCGCTTTGCGTACCCGCTGATGGCCAGCCCGACGGGCAACCCGACGATCGCGCTGTGCGTCGATGACGCGACGCTGGCGGGGCAGATCCTGCGGCGGAAAGAGTTCCGGCTGATCTGCGAAGATGACCTGAGTCGGCCGAGTCTGTGAGGGCGCTGCTCGCGGCGGAGCGGCGGATCACCAGAATCAAAGCATTGCGCAGCGAAACGGAAACTTTGCGAACCGCGAGTTTGTGCGGAGTTCGTGCAGGTTTGATGTCGATCGGGTAAACTTGCCCGATGCGTACCTTCGCGATCATCGGCGCTGGGTTTGGCGGGACCATGACCTGCGTTCACCTTCTGCGGCTGCTTGCGGAGCAGCAGCGCGAGACGGGCGGGGAGGAATCGTTCAGCGTCCTGTTGATTGAGAAGTCCGGGCGGTTCACTGCGGGCGCGGCGTATTCGACGACCTCGCAGGCGCACCTTCTGAACGTGCCCGCCGGGCGGATGAGCGCGATGCCCGATGACCCGGATCACTTTCTGCGGTGGGCGAGGCAGCAGGACCCGAAGATCGGCGGCGGGACGTTTGTGCCGCGGCCGCAGTATGGGAAGTATCTCGCATCGATCCTGGAAGAGGCGGACGCCTCGGCGGGCAAGGCGGTGCGGCTGACGAGGGTGCCGCGGGGCGCGGCGGGGGTGCGGGTCGAGAGCGAGGGGGTGACGATCGAGCTGGAGGGTGGGAGCGAGATCCGCGCGGATGTGGCGGTGCTGGCGATCGGCAACTTTCCGCCGGGCAACCCGTGGGTCGCGGATCCGACGTTTTACAAGAGCTGGCGATATGCCAAGGACCCGTGGGGGATGGGCGCGCTGGATGTCGAGCCCGATGGCGAAGTGCTGCTGATGGGAACGGGCCTGACGATGGTCGATATTGCAATTGCGCTGAAAGAGCGTGGGCATCGCGGCAAGATTCATGCGGTATCGAGGCGCGGCCTGCTGCCGCAGCCGCACCGTGTGTCGATCCGTCCGCCGACGTCTCACCCCAGGCCCAAGTCGCTGGATGAGTGGCCGCGGACGGCGATTGGGCTGCTCAAGTCGCTGCGGGCGGAGGTTCGCGCCGCGGCGGCGAAGGGGATCGACTGGCGTGAAGTGGTGACGAGCCTGCGGCACGATACGCCAGCGCTTTGGAAGAGCCTGAATGAGCGTGAGCGTTCGCGCTTCCTGCGGCATGTGCGGCCGTTCTGGGAGACGCACCGGCACCGCGCAGCGCCCGAGAGCGCGACGCCGATCGCGGAACTGATCGCGCGGAACGAGCTGGTGGTGCACGCGGGGCGCGTGCTTGGATATGTTGAGAGTGATTCGGGTGTGGATGTGCGGATGCTGCCGCGGGGAGAGGCGGGGGAGCAGACGCTGCGCGTGGCGAGGGTGATCAACTGCACGGGGCCGGAGACGGATCTGCGGAAAGTTGAGGATGCGTTTGTGCAGCGGCTGGTGCACGATGGGTTGGTGCGGCACGATGCGCTGGGATTGGGGCTTGATACCGATGCGCACGGCGCGATTGTGAGCGCGGATGGGCGGGTGCAGGAGCGGCTGATGCTGGTGGGCCCGCTGCGGAAGGGGCAACTGTGGGAGAACACGGCGGTGCCGGAACTTCGGGGCGAGGCGCTGGCGATGGCCGGGCGGCTGTCGCAACAGGTGACGGTTCGGCAGGGTGCGGGGGAGCGGGTGATGGCGGCGGGGTGAGGCGAGCGTAGAAGAAGGCGGAGAAGGTCATGCCGTGTGGGATCGGTCGAGGGACGTAGGTTGATTCCTCGATAAGAAACACTACGGGTATACTCTTTTCATGGAAGGACCGCTGCCCATTCCGCTCCCGATGGAACAGATCGCCGAGTTCTGCCGGCGGCACGGCATCGTCCGGCTTGCCCTCTTCGGCAGCGTGATCCGAGACGACTTCACGCCCGAGAGCGATGTGGACGTGCTGGTGGAGTTCCTGCCGGGGCAAACTCCGGGGCTGGCGTTCTTCAGGATGCAGGATGAACTTGGCGAGATCCTCGGCCGGCGCGTCGATCTCAACACCCCGATGAGCCTCAGCCGCTACTTCCGCGACGAGGTTCTCCGGGAAGCGAGGCCGCTGTATGTCGCGGCATGAGGATGAGGTCCGTCTCGGGCACATGCTGGACCATGCGCAGGAGGGGGTGGAGTTGTGCCGCGGCCGCGCACGGATCGATCTGGACTCCGACCGTTTGCTCAACCTCGCGCTGGTACGGCTTGTTGAGATCGTTGGCGAAGCAGCCAATCGAGTTTCTGTACAAGGCCAAGCCATGCGACCAGAAATCCCGTGACGTGAGATCATCGGAATGCGCAACCGCATCGTGCATGGATACGACGAGGTGGACTTCGATATCCTGTGGTCGGTCATCCAGGGCGACCTCCCGCCGCTCATCGAGCGGCTCAAGGCGATGCTTGGAAGGCCGTAAGCAGCGCTTTGGAATCGCGGGCGGAGGCGGGCCGGGTCAGGGCCTCGGCCTCGGCGGGGAGGGCCCCGCGGCGGGGGACTGGGGGGCGGGCTTGTCCTGTGGCCAACGAGCCAAAGAGCCATAGCCGCGCGACGTGCCACCGGCGCGAGAACTCGGAGAGGGCGTCAAGGGGGAGGTCTTGAGTTTGAGGCTCGGACATTGTGGGATGGTATCGGTTTGGGGTCGTTCCGGGCCGATCAGGGTCTCGGCCTCGCCGATGAGGGCTATCGCGTCGGTGTCCGTAGCGAAGGTCTTGGCGTTGGGAGGGGGGTGGACCGGGGGGGGCGGGGTCGGACATGAGGGCGAGAAAGCGCGTGAGGGCGGCGCTGGCGATGGCCTGGCGGCTGGCGGGAAGTCCCATAGAAATCTTGGCTGCGACGTGCAACAATTTCCCTCAAGTGGTGAGGGCATGTGGAAGGGCAAATGTGACCATCGCGCTCCTGACTCTAGTGTCAATTCTGGCGAGGTCATGTCGAGCCGCGATCCCGCTCGCGTCCCTTGCTTCGTGCGCCTTTGTCGGCTCGCCAGTGCGGGGGCAGGACATCGAGTGGTCTCAGCTAGGGCCCGTCCAAGAGCACATCGCGCCGCGCTCGGGCCACGCGATGGCCTATGACGCGGCCCGCGGCGTGACGGTCCTTTTCGGCGGCATCAACGGTAGCGCCATCAACTGCGAGACATGGGGGGTGCGCAGCATACCCGCGCCCCATGTCGAGCCCATTCCAAAGAACGCGGACAAGTGAGGGTCCCCAACATTTTTGCCTTCCCCGCCGCTTGGTTTGGGCAGGATGCTCGCGCAGACTTTGATGGTGTGCCGGGGATCGCGGTGCCGGACATCTTCGCGTTTCTGAGCGCGTGGTTTGCGGGATGTGCGTAGGAAGAAGCGACGGAGGGACGAAGCAGGAGGAACGGAGGGCAGCGGGGCCGACCGGGGTGTCGCGGCGTGAGTCCCTTGTGATGATGTGCCGAGTGCCGCCCGCGTGACCGCGGGGGCTCCGCAAAGGCCGTAGAGGCCGGCACGGGGTGCCGGGCCACCAAAGAGCACGGCAAAAACGGCCGCGGGCCCCCGGTTTCCCGGAGGCCCGCATCTGGAATCGGCGCGGACGCATAAGCCGAGTTCTGTCTCGCGGCGTGGTTCCCGCCTGCGCTTTGCAGGTCGGGCCTTCGCCGCGGAGCGGCCATTTCTCTGGGCCCGTCATTGCTGACGGGCTCGAGCGGTCTACCCGTCGCCTTCCGCCCGGACCGGGCGTCATCCCCGCAAACACAAGGGACGCGGCGACTGTTGGACCTTGCACGCGGCGGGGTTTTCCGTGCCCCGCTTGTCACCAAGCGGGCGGTGGGCTCTTACCCCACCTTTTCACCCTTGCCTGAGCCCCGAGGGGCCATCGGCGGTTTGCTTTCTGTGGCACTTTCCCTCGCCCGCGTTCCAGCTTGGCCGGTTGCGGACGGGTGGGCGTTACCCACCGCCGTGTCCTGTCGTGCTCGGACTTTCCTCCGGCACCGGTTTCCCGGCGACGGCGGCCGCTTGTCCGCGCCTGCCGGGGAAGTGTAGGGGGAGGCAAAGGGCCAAATGGCAAACTGCCACAGGGCCAAATGAAGTCGCGGGGGAGGAGACGGAGGGTGCAACTCCGCGGCGATTCTCCGAATGAGACAGGAAGCGGCCGCCGGAAGGGGAAGGGGTGGGGTCTGGGGATGGGGCGCGGTATGCTGTAGGTGCGGGCCGCGATTGGCCCTGAAAGGCGGGAAGCAGCTATGGGTATCTGGGATCGTCTGAAGCAGGAACTGATCGACATCATCGAGTGGCTGGACGACACGAACAACACGATCGTGTACCGGTTCGACCGCTTTCAGAACGAGATCAAGTACAGCGCGAAGCTGATCGTCCGCGAGGGGCAGGCGGCGTGCTTTGTCAACGAGGGACAGCTCGCCGACGTCTTCAAGCCCGGCACGCACACGCTGACGACGCAGAACCTGCCGATCCTGGCGACGCTGAAGGGGTGGAAGTACGGCTTCGAATCGCCCTTCAAGGCCGAGGTGTACTTTGTTTCGATGCGGACCTTCACGGACCTGAAGTGGGGCACGATGAACCCGATCATGGTGCGTGATCCGGAGTTCGGGCCGGTGCGGCTGCGCGCGTTCGGCACGTACACCATGCGCGTCAAGGACCCCGCGGCGTTCCTGAAAAACGTCGTCGGCACCGATGGCCGCTTTACCACCGAAGAGATCACCAATCAGCTTCGGAACCTGATCGTGTCGGAGTTTGCGGACATTCTCGGGTCATCGAAGATCCCGATGCTCGACCTTGCGGGAAACTATCGCGAGCTGTCGGAGTTCATCACCAGCAAGTGCCAGGCGGACTTTGACAAGTATGGGCTTGAGGTGCCGCGGCTGACGGTTGAGAACGTTTCGCTTCCGCCGGAGGTTGAGGCCGCGCTCGACAAGCGGTCGAGCATGGGCGTGGTCGGGAACCTGGATGCGTATACGAAGTTCAAGGCGGCGGAAGCGATTGGCGATGCGGCGAAGAACCCCGGAACCGCGGGCATGTTCGTGGGGATGGGAATGGGCCAGGCGTTTGCAGGGACGATGGGCCAGAGCATGGGTCAGAGCGCGGGCGTGGGGGCGACAGGCCCCGGCGCGCCGCCGCCGATCCCCCCCGTCCCCGGCGCGGCGGCGAATGTGCCGTTCTTCGTGGCGATCGATGGTCAGCAGCACGGGCCGTTTGAGCCGGCGTTGATGGCCGCGAAGGCGCGGAGCGGAGAGCTCAAGCCGGACATGCTGGTGTGGCGGCAGGGGATGGTGAGCTGGACGGCGGCGAAGGATGTGCCGGACCTGGCCGCGGCGTTTGGCGGCGGGGGAGCGCCCCCTCCCATGCCGCCGCCGTTGCTGGCGGTGTGATGGGAGGAATGAGCCGCGGATGAACGCAGATCTGAGAGAGCGGGCCACGATTGCCCGCATGGGTACGGGTAGAACTGGTTGAAGTGCTCAAGTGCAGGGGATTCGAAAGCGTTGGAAGCGAGCAGCGAGAGGGAGATTGATGTCGAGCGGGGCTCGGAGTCTGAGCCGCGGCGGTATCCGTGCGAGAACTGCGGGGCGAAGCTTGAGTTTGCGCCTGGGCAGATGGGCCTGAAGTGTCCGTACTGCTCGCACGTCAATGAGATCGATGATGCGGGCGGGTTTGAGGCGGTGGAGGAGCTGTGCTTCCAAACGACTGTGGAGGAGATGCAGAGCGCTGCGCCGAAGGTGGAGGCGTCGACGCTGAAGTGCACATCGTGCGCGGCGGAGATCGTGAAGCCTGCGAACGTGACGAGCCTGACGTGCCCGTTCTGCGCGAGCAACATTGTCGCGACGGGATCGACGGCGACGATGATCCTGCCGAATGCGGTTCTGCCGTTTCAGGTGCCGCGGGACAAGGCGATTGATTCGTTCCGGGCGTGGCTCAAGAGCCGGTGGTTTGCGCCCAATGCGCTGCGGCGGGAGGGTCGGCTCGACGCGGCGATGAACGGTGCGTATGTGCCTGCGTGGACGTATGACTCGCACGCGACGACGCAGTATGTGGGGCAGCGCGGCGATGCGTATTACGTAACGGTGGGGAGCGGGAAGAACCGGCAACGCGTGCGCAAGGTGCGGTGGTCGCACCGCTCGGGGACGGTGGAGAACACGTTTGATGATGTGCTGGTGATCGCGGCGCGGACGCTGCCCGCAAAGCGGATGGATGAGCTCGCGCCGTGGGACCTGAAGGCGGTGGTGCCGTTCTCGACGGATTACCTTGCGGGGTTCCGGGCGGAGTGCTATCAGATCGATCTGACAGAGGGGTTTGAGCTTGCCAAGGACATCATGCGGGTGCGGATCGAGGGGACGATCCGACAGCACATCGGCGGGGATGAGCAGCGGATCAACAAGATGAGCAGCCGGTACGATGAGCTGACGTACAAGCACCTGCTGCTGCCGGTGTGGGTGAGCGCGTACCGGTATCAGAACAAGGTGTTCCAGTTTTTGGTGAACGCGCGGACAGGCGAGGTGCAGGGCGCGCGGCCGTACAGCTGGATCAAGATCACGCTGTTCACGGTGATGTGCGTGGTGGTCGCGGGGATTGTCGTGGCGGTGGTGATGGTGGTCAGGAACTGAGGCGGGGTTCGGGGTCCGGGGTGCGGGTCTGGGGTTTGGCCATCCGACCTCCCACATCCGACCTCCCACATCGGTGCAACAATCGCCCGCATGAGTGAGGCGTTTGACGAGATCAAGAAGGCGGCGGCACTGCTCCGGGAGGGGCGGCTGGTGGCGTTTCCGACGGAGACGGTTTACGGCCTCGGCGCAAATGCGCTGAGCGAGAGCGCGGTGCGGGCGGTGTATGAAGTGAAGGGGCGGCCGCCGATCAATCCGCTGATTGTGCATGTGAGCGGGCCGGAGATGGCGCGGAGGGTGGTGATAGCGGGGGGGTGGAGCGAAGAGGCGGAGGCGCTGACGCGGGCGTTCTGGCCGGGTCCGCTGTCGATCATTCTGCCCAGGGCCAGCGGGAGGGGAGGGCTCCCCGGGGTCGTGACGGCGGGCGGGCCCAACGTGGCGGTGCGGTGCCCGGATCATCCGGTTGCGCTCGCGCTGCTGTTTGAGTTCGGTGGGCCGCTGGTGGGGCCGAGCGCGAATCCATCGGGGATGGTGTCGCCGACACTGGCGGAGCATGTGCGAGAGGTGTTCGCGCCGGAAGCGGTGTACGTGCTGGAGGGCGGGGCGTGTCGCGGGGGGATTGAATCGACGGTGGTGTCGTTGGTTGAGCCGCGGCGGCCGCGGGTGCTGCGGCCGGGGCTTGTGTCGGCGGCGGAGATCTCGCGGGTTCTAGGTGAGCTTGTTGAAGTCGGGGCGGGCGTTGCGGTCGGCGCGGATGGTTCAAGCGGCAGGAGTGGGGGATCGCTCGAGTCGCCCGGCCTGCTCGCAAGGCACTATGCGCCGAAGACGTACTCGCGGCTGTTTGCAGGCGAGGGGCTGTCGCACGCGCTGCGCGAGGATGGCGGCGTGCGCGCAGTGGTGTTGACGATCGGCGCGCGCGCGGTGGGGCCGCCGCACATCGCCATCGAGATGCCTGTGCGCGCGGAGGAGTACGCGGCGGCGTTGTATGCAAAGCTGCGCGAGGCTGATGCGATGGGAGCAGAGCGGATATTGATCGAGCGGCCGGAGGCGCGGGGTGCAGGGGAAGATGCCGCGCTGTGGGAGGCGATCGGAGATCGGCTGCGGCGGGCGACGGCGGATTGACTACATTCCCGGTGGCCGGACGTGCTTGCGTGAAGCGAAGCGATACGCCGTGCCGACGCCGAGCATGGTCCACACGAAGTTGTTGATGGCGAGCAGGCCATCGCGCGTCGAGTCGGCGATGTCGCTCCAGACGATCGGGTCGCGGAGCCAGTAATCGTTGCTGGAGAGGTAGGTGGCGGGATAGGCGACGGCGAGGTGGGTGCAGAGCGTGACCGCCGCGGCCCACACGCCGAGCTTCCATGTACCTCCATGGGCGGCGCGGAGCGCGGCAAGGCCGATGGCGATGCCGCTGGGCCAGATGAGCCAGTCAAAGCGGTCGCGGAACGCCGCGGCGAGGACGAGCCAGAGTGCGCCGATGATCACGGCGACCATGACGGGCGCGAAGATGGGTGCGCCGGGCGCGCGGGGCTGGAGTGTGCGGGGCGCCGGTGGGAGCGGGACCTGCGTCGCGGCGGGCTTGTCGTGCCCGAAGGCGGTGCGCATCCACGCGAGCGGCTCAGGGAGCGGATCGGCGGGCGCGGTTTCGCGCCTTGTTGAAGAATCGTTTGCGGCGGGTTTGGGCTTGTCGGATGCCGCGCGGTAGTCGGCGACGGTGTGCAGGTATGCGGCGAAGCGGGCGCTGATCTCGGGTGTGAGGTCGAGATTGAGTTCGGCGTAGATGCGGCGAAGCTGGCCGAGGGGATCGGCGATGAGGTCCTGGTAGCGGAGGCGGGCGAGCGATGTGGGCGGGAGCGATGCGGCATCGCGCAGGAACGCGCGCTCGGTGGCATCGTACTCGGCGGTGATGCGCTCGCGGATAATGGCGTCGCCGGGATAGGCTTCGAGGAAGTAGGGTTCGAAGCGCGAGTGCATGGCGACATTGGAGCGGAGGACGGCGGAGGCATCGCGGGAGAGGTGGATGAACTTGACTGCTCCGCTCCCCGCGGCGGAACCTCCGAAGATTCGCACCAGTTCGGCGACTCGCGCGGTGTGTGCGGGAGTTTTGAGCAGGAGCGGGCGGGAGTTTCCGCCGCGGGAGAGCCGGCGGAGCTTCCAGCAGAAGCTGCTCAGTGCGCGGCCGAATGCTGTGCGGTCGGCGGGGGGCGCGTGCTCGATGTCGTTGAGGTTGCGGAAGCGGTCCCACGCGCTGGGCAGGAGCATGCGGCCGGGCATCGTGCACGCACCCGACCAGTTGTTCACGGCGAAGTCGTCTTCGGCGGGCCACTCTGGCCCGATGGCAACATCGTCCTGCGGGCGCGTGCTGGAGACGAACGGCGTCATCAGCCAGCGCAGGGCTTCCCAGGAGAGGAGGAAGCCGGTGGGGGCGAGGGTCTGGTACCACTTGGGCGTGATGAAGCGCGGATCGCAGGAGAGGAGGTAGTGCAGGTGGGTGGTGCCGGAGCGGTAGTAGCCGAGGATAATGAGCGTTGGCAGCGCGGAGTGAGCGGATTTGGGCCGGCGATAGGCCGCGGCGAGGAATGGGGCGAGCATGAGCCGCTCGGGGAGCGTTGCGGCGGTGGCGATGGCGGATGTGAAGAGACACCACGCGAGGCGTGGCCAGTAGCGAGGGGAGATGGTGGTTTGGGCGCGGGCGAGGATGCGGAACCAGGCATCGAGGGGCGCGAAGGCCATGAAGTGTGCGGAGGGGAGGGCGAAGGGCAGGCGGCGAGGCGGGGGGGGCATGGGGCGATGGTACATCCGCGGCCGGGAGGCGCGGCCTATGATTCCACAGTTTTCAGGAATCA
>JBBRUT010000058.1:0-19860 GCA_038247555.1 Phycisphaerales bacterium
GAGGCCGCGTGCACCTCCCGCGCCGATGGCAACTCAACCTCCCCCGTCACCACGCTCGTGATCGCTTCCGCCAGCCCCGCCTCATCCCCGCCCGCGAAGAACAGCCCGTTCCCCAGCGGCACCGCATCATCATCACCCGGCTGCTTGATGAAATCCACCGGCCCGCCCAGCCGCGACGACAGCACGAACTTACCCGCGTGCAGGTTCTCCAGCAGCACCAGCGGCGAGTTTTCCAGCCAGATGTGCGACAGGATCCCCACGTCATACTCGCCGCGCGCGGAGATCAACAGAAAGTTGTCATACTCCCCATACACGCTGACCTCTGGATAAATGCTCAGCCGTTTGCGGAACCAGCGGTCCCCGCCGCTCCCGGCGCGGATCAGGAAGTGGCACCGCTGCCGCACCGCCGCATCCAGCAGCCGGATCGCGCGGGCCAGCACCTCCAGCCCCTTATTGGGCCGCGTCGTCCCAAGGAACGCGATCCGCAGCGGCCGCGCAGCCGACTCCGCATCCCACGGCCGTTTGTCATAAAACGGTGACCGCCGTGTCGCCCGGTTGATCTGGTCAAAGTGCGGCTGCCCGAGCTTCACCCACTTCGTCCGCTCCTCCGGCACGCCCATCGACACCAGCACCCGCCGCAGATAATCGCTCGGCGGCGTCACCATGCTCGCCGCGCCAAGCGCCGCCGCCCCCGCCGCGCGCCGCTCCCCGTAGTTGTTCAGCACCACCAGATGCTTTTCACGATTCGCCAGCAGCCGCTCGTTCGTATCGATCACCGACTTCGCGTAATCCTTCGGATCCTGCTCCAGCGGCTCACGCGTCAGGTCATGCCGGATCAGCCCATCCGCATCCACGCCGCCCCCCCCATGATCCTCCGGCAACTCAAACCCACACGCAAGCTCCGGATCAACGATCTGCTCCGCGTTCAGCTTCCCCGGCACACACTTCCGAACAAGCTTGCCACGGAGCATCGCCCGCACCAACGGCTTCAAGCCATACGCCATCTTCCGCACCACATCCGCCGGATACAGCCCCAGCACATACTCAAGGCTCTGCCCGACCGCGCGCGACCGCTGCGTCTTGGCGACATCCCATCCCGCAAGGCACCCGACGCACTTCTTCCCGCCCTCATAATCTGTGCACACCTCGCGCTCGCGGTGTAGCAAATCCACCTGTGGGCACACGTAGTGATAGTTGTGCGCGGTGACGACGACCGGCCGACCCGTCGCCCGGATTCCCGCAATCAAATCGAGCCCAAATCCCTCCGCCGAATGAATGTGCACCACCTGCGCACCAACATCGTTCAGCCACTGCAGCACCAGCCGCGTCGATGCCGGCGCTGCAATCTCCCGTTCCGGATGCGCAAAGTTCACCGCGCTGGGCGCAACCGTCGGCGAGTTCCGAACCTCGTAGCAATCCACTCCGCCCCACTGCTCCCGAAACGCCAGATGCGGCCCCCGCGGCCACAATCGATAGCTCATCCCCGATGCCAGATACACCACCCGATGCCCACTCAGCGCAAGCCCCCTCGCCAGGTCCGAGCAGTTCAAGTTGTACCCGCTCCCCTCTCGCACCTGCGAACTCAGCCGCGCCCAGCCCAGCAGCGCAACCGTCAGCGGCTTGCTCGTCCGCGGCCAGGAAGGAAGGCCGTACGCAGAGATCGCGGAGGAAGACGCAGAGAGCGCGGAGCGAGACATAGGCGACGAAGGAGAATCTCTCACCTCGCCAACCTCGCCATTGCTCGCCTTGTCCCCGTTCAATCCCATCCAGCTTCTTCCTCTGTGCCTCTGTGTCCGCCTCTGCGTCCTCTGCGTACCTGCCTTGAGGATCTTCCTCGCCTCACCCAAACTTCCCCTTCATCACCTGTGGCCCACACGTCATCGCAAACCACCCCGCCCTGCACGCCGTCCCCACCCACCGCCCCACAAACCGCGCCCGCACGCCCCACCCATCAAGCTCCGGCTGACACACCGTCGCATCCTTCAGATCCACATGAATGTTCCCGCCGCGCCCGCCAAGCAGCACCGGCAGATCATTCGTGTTCTCAAACACCACACACGCCGCGGCGTGCATCCGCCCCAACACCACCTGCTTCTTCAATCGCGACGGAAGCTTCCCGCCGTACACGATCCGCTGCGCCCACCCGCCATCCTCTTCACCCGCCGTCTCAAACCCCGGCACATTGTTCCGCACCACCACCACCCACTTGGGCTCCTGCCCGCCGCTCCCCGCCGCCCCAAGCTGCGCCCGCAGGTTGTCCCGCACCTGCTTGGCCCACTTCAGCGAATCCGGCTGGTTGCACAGCAGCGCCACCGTCGCATCGCCCCGCAGCGCGCCCAGCTGCGCAAAGCCATCCTTCAGCGCCACCGGCTTCGGGCCGTTCCCGATATCCAGCTTCCCGCCGCGGCCGACGACCGCATCGTGCGCCGTCCGACGCAGAATCTCCGCATGAAACTCCCGCCGCATCACCATCGCGCGGAAGCTGTCCTTCAGAATCCCCTTGAACTTCCTCGCCATCACGCGCTTCAGCCGCAGCCCGCTGAAGTTCTTCTGCGTCATCCACGCCGCGTTGCGCTGCGCGTAGTACGACCGCTCCGGCGTGCTCTTGAGCAGCCACGGAATGTGATACACCACGGCATCAAGATTCAGAACCACCCGATACCCGGCCCTCGCCATCCGCAGGCACCAATCGGCATCATCGCAGTAGATGAAGAACCGGTCGTCCCAGAACCCCACCTTCTGCACCGCGCTCCACCGCGCAAGCAAGCTGCACGCCGCGACGATGTCAACCTCGCGCTGCCCGTGATACGCAAACCGCCCGTGCACCCCGCCCACCTGCTTCTCCCACGCAAAGTGCGAGTCAAAGCACCGGTGCCCCTTGATCGGCTGAGGAGAAAGCTGCCCCGAAGTCTGATCAAGATAAATCGTCGTCTCGTACGTCTGCTCGCGATCATTGAGGTTCACCATCCGCGAACCCACGATCCCGATCTTCTCATCACTCCCCATCGCCTTCAGCAACTGCGGCAGCGCATCGGTCGGCAGGTCGATGTCATCATCAACAAGCCACACGAAGTCCGGCCCCGTCCGCGCTTTCCCCGCGCCATACGGCGATGCAGCCCCCAGCCCCACTTCCCCCCGGCTCACCGCATCAATAAACGCAAACCCCGTGTTGAACCCGCCGCACCCCCCCAGGTTCGCCTGGTTCCGCACCACCGTCAGCGACCGGAATCCCGCGGCGTTCTTCTCCGAACCCATCGCCTCATCCGGCTGTTGAAACTTCGGCTCGCTCGCCCGCGCCGTCAGGTTCCGAATCACCCGCTCGGGCTTCCACTTCTCGACAATCGCCTCCAGCGTCCCATCCGTCCCCGCGTTGTCGACAATCACCACATCCATCAGCTCACGCCGATGTCCCTGCGAAGCGATCGCCCCGATCACGTTCACCGCATGCGGCTTCCGGTTGAACGTCACCACGACCATGAACACGTTGGCCTGCGATGCGCCCGCATCAGCGCCCGCTCCCGCACCCCCGCTCACCTTCTCCGTCCCTTCAACACGCGCCGCCTCAGCCAACGGCATCACCACCTCGATTGCCTTGTGTCCAGTCGTCGGAACAACGCTCATCGGGTGCCTCCCACCGTGCCGCGCGATGCAGCCGAGATCACCACCTGCGCCGGCTCACCCATCATCACCGTCTCTCCCACATCCTCGCCTCGATAGATCCGTTCCATCTCCGGCGTGTGCTCCTCGATCGACTTGCACGGGCGGACATTCCGCCTCAGCTCTTCCAGTTGCCATGGGTTCTCGATCACCTCGATAAGCCGCCGCTTTAGATCTTCGCGATCGTTCCCGCGGAACAGCAGCCCATTCACCCCATGATGAACAAAGTCCGGAATCCCCCCCACCGCCGCGCCCAGCACCGGCACACCGCACGACATCGACTCGAACACCGTCTGCGGCGCATTGTCCCACCACACGCTCGGCACCAGCGTCAAATCTTTCCCCCCCATCATCCACGGGATGTCGTGGAACGTGTACCCGTACGCATACTTCAGCTTTCCAAGCCGCGGCTCCAATCTCCGGAACATCCACTCGATCGTCTGTCCGCCCAGCGCAAACACCGACAGGTCGATCTTTCTCAGGTGCTCGGGGCTCATCATCTCCAGGGTCTCCGCCACCATCGGCAGGCCCTTGTAGTGATGGTTGTACCCGAGAAACAGCAGCCGCACCGGGCGTGTCTCCCGAGGGGCACGTTCGAACGCTGGCGGGTCAAACAGCAAGTCCGGCTTCAGCGCAATCACCCGATTGATCCGCGAGCCGATCGGCAGCACCCGCAGCGACCCGCCCTCCCCAGCGCTCACACCCATCGATGCGAACTTCCGTCCGACAAACTTGCTCACCGCCAGCACGCGGTCGCACGATGACAACATCTGCACCATCGCCGCGCGCCGCTTCGCATAATCATTCGGTGCCTTCGCGCTCACCGGCTCAGGGAGAATCGAGTTGTCCAGCGGCCGAAGCTCCGGAGCATCCGCATCCCGCGCCCGCGGCGGGTTCAGCTCTGCCATCAGTTGCGGTGTCCGCCCCCGTGCATCCCCTTCCCCACCACCCGCCGGCCGCGCAGCCGTCACATCCCCAGCACTGTTCACCGCCGCTCCCGGCAACCTTCCCCGCGTCTTCCACCACGCCCGCGCCAGCCCGACCCCCGATTTCACCGCGCGCCACGGCCCACCTGCCGTCTCTCGAAACTGCTTCGCCGCCTCTTGCACTTCCTTCCCGCCGCGGCCCTTTGCAAACTCCGCTTCCAGCTTGGCCCGCTCGACCCCCGGGTGCAGCGCATCAAAGCACTTCGCGCAGTTGTGCCCATTATCGAAGTCGTAGCACGTCTCGCGGTGCCCCTGCATGAAGTACACCTGCGGGCACAGCGTGTGATAGTTGTGAAGGCTGAAGATCGTCTTCGCCCCCACCCTCTTCGCCCGCTCCACACACCCGATGCTGAACCCCTCCAGGTTGTTGAAGTGCATCGCATCGGGCTTCAGCCACTCAAGCAGCTCCCCTACCCGCTCCTCAAGCTCCGGCGCGCTCACCTCGCCCATCGGCTCACGAAACTGCACCGCCGCGGGTGCCATCACCGGCGAGTTGATCACCTCAAACACCCGCACGCCCATCCAGTCGTCATGCCGCCGAATGAAGCAATCCTTCCGGTCCGGGACAAACGTGATCCCGCCGAACAGAGACACAACCTCGTGCCCCTTGGCAATCAGATCGAGCGCGAGCGCCTGGCAATACTGGTTGACGCCGCCGCCATGCTCAGCGCCATCCCAGATCCTCGCCCAGTTGACCAGCACAATGCGCATAGAGCGAGAGGGTAGTGGCCCCGCATCGGGGGTACAAGGCTGTGCCACCAGCCTTCAGGACGGAGCCTCCTCATACTGCCAGCTCTCCCCGTTGAGGGACCGAAACTCTCACCCCTCAGGCTCCAAGGGGCGAACGATGCGCCAGGTCGCCCGACAAACCGTTCCCTTGCAGCCGCGGCCAATTCACATCGGGAAACACCTTGGCGTGGACTCAGCCATGAAGTATGCTCAGTCCCATGCTTCCTCACCATCGTTGCGATGCCCGTCACACCAGCCGAATCCACGCTTGGCCCAAGGCCGCTGCCGTCCAAATGACCGCGTTCCTTTCGTTGGTCGCGGTATTCTCGCCGAGCGCGCGGGCCCAGTTCGAATGGACCGGCGATCAATGCATGGAGGGTGCGTGGACCGTCGCGCTGTGCTGGTGTCAGGACTGCACGGAATACCCGGACTCGCCGACCGACAGCGCGTCCGTCATGCGCGGCGAGCCCACCATCACCGGTGTCATCAATCTCCTGAGCCTCACAACCCAGATGGAGGGCAGCGTGCTGCTCGCCGGCGACCTCAACTACTGGGGCAGCGCCATCACCAACTCCGGCCAGATCCGCCTTCTGGGCGGACGAATCCTTCCTCTGGGAAACGAGCCCTTTCTCACGCTCGGTGGTCCGGGTCGGGTCATCCTCGACGGCGCCGCGCCCGCCCAGGGCGCCAACCTCACGAGCCTCAGCGGCACTACGCTCATCAACACTACGAGCCACACCATCACCGGCCGCGGGCTGATGACCATCCCGACCATGAACCTGGGCACGATCGCGGCCACGGGCGATCTGCGCATCGCGCTGTTTGACCTGGACAACAACGCGGGCATCCTCAAGAGCTCCCACGCGAACGCGAGGCTGCGCATCGATCGCATCAACTGCACGGGCGGGCTGTTGCAGTCGGACGCCGGCGTCATCAACCTCGTGGTGGCCTCCCTGCGCAACGCGACCCTGCGTCCCGGCAACGGCGAGCTCACCATCGGCGACTACCTGTTCCAGAACTACACCGCCGCCAGCTCGTTCGACACTGTCACGCTCAACGGAAACTCCCGAGTGATCTACAACGGCGAGTTGCAGATCCCCACTCCATGCACCAACAACGGCGTTTTGCACGTCGACGGCGGCGGCGTGCTCCGGCTCCTGAACCCCGGCGGCTCGCTCGTCGGGAGCGGGTCCGTATTGCTGGTGCCCGGGCCCGATCCTCTCGGACTTGCGATCATGCAGGGCAATGGACGCGGCATCGGACCCGGCCAAACCGTCCACGGTTCGGGAACCATCTCCCACGGCCTTCAGAATCTCGGCACGATCCTGGCGGATGTTCCCGGCAAGGAACTGCTCCTGACCACCGCCATCGGACAACCCCCGAGCACCTACCTGAACCAGAGCGATATCGGCGTCGTCGCGGGCAGTGTGCTCCGCATCGAGCACTGCACCGTGACGCAGATGTTCGGAGGCCTGATCCGTTGCCAGAACGCCGGCTCGCGATTGGTCGCCTCGGGCACCACCATCGACGGTGGCAGTATCCTCTCCTCAAGCGGTGGAAGCGTGCAGACGCTCGGGGCAAACTCGTGGGGACACGGGCTCGTGATCGCGGCGGATGTCACCGTCACGCCGGGCACGCTCGGGTTCTTCGGCGTGCCCATCGCGAATCTTCCCTCCGCCACCATCAATGGCGAGATCACTCTCGCCGGCGTTCAGTCTCCCGTGGGCAACGCGGTTGTTGACCTCCCCTCCAACGGGTTGCTTGAGGGCACGGGCGGTTTCCTGCTCGCCGCGCCCTCCGAGGCATCGCTCGCAACGTCTCGCATCACGCAGTCTGATGGTGCCAGCACGATCGGCCCAGGAATCACCATTCACGGCTCTGGCCAGTTCATTCCAAGCAACACAACGGTGCAGGGCATCGTTCGCGCCGAGGGAAACGGCCGTTCACTAGTCATCGCCGGCGGTTTCTTTCCACTGATCAATACCGGCACGATGGGCGCGACCACCGGTGCTTCCCTCGTCATCCAGGCGCGACCCGTGCAGAACGCGGGCGGACTACTGGATCCCGCTGGCGGAAGCATTCGGCTTGAGGGCGCGGCCATCATCGGGGGCACGCTCCAGGGCGTCGGATCGATGGACGCGGCGCCTGGCTTCACCTCGGCGATCAATGGCCTGGTCAATCAGGGAACCATCGCTGTTCGCGGCGGGGCCACACTTGTTGTCACCGGACCGATGCACAACGACGGTCTGATCACCGTCAATCAGGATGGAGCGTCAAGCACCACGTTTCTACAGATCAATGGCACACGGACCTTTACCGGAGTTGGCGAGGTGCGACTGCTCTCTCCGAACGCCGCAGATGGCCTGCGCCTGCTTGGGGGCACGCTCACCAATGGCGCGGGCCACACCATACGCGGGCCGGGCCGCGTGCTGGCCGCCGTCCACAACTCCGGACGGCTGGCGGCCGGACCAGCCCCGTCGGTTTGGCCCATCGACGGACCACTGACGTTGGACAGCACATCCAGGGTACAGGTCGATCTGGCCGGAACGGTGAGCGCGCGGATCGATGTGGGCGGAACCACCGTACTGGCGGGGGAACTGCAAGTCTCACAAACGCTTCCCGCCGCGCTACCGGTCGGAACGACGTTTACGCTGCTCACCGCAACGTCCATCTCGGGTTCGTTCGGATCAACCCTTCTCCCGGCGCTCAACGCCGGACAGAGGTTTTCGGTGGACTATTCCCCGAACTCCGTCATGCTGCGCGTGGTCCGAACAGGGGATTTCAACGGGGACGGCGTAGTCGCGGTGGCAGACATCTTCGCCTTCCTCTCCGCGTGGTTCGCACAATCGCCGGTCTCCGATTTCGACGGCAACGGAATAACCGATGTGGCTGACATCTTCGCGTTTCTCAGCGCGTGGTTCGCCGGGACCTGAAGTGACGTACGTCCTCCTCCACCAATCAGTGGCGAACACCCCCTGCCTCACTCGCCCGCGATGCGGGCATGAAAAGCGCGGGCCACACCTCGAAGACTCGGTGTGACCGCGTGGCACAGCGAGGCAAGAGAGCCGCTAGAAAGGTTGTGGGCCATGCCACCCGCCAAGTGGCGGGTGGGGAGTGGCGAGTGGGAAGTGGGGAAAACTGAGGAGTGGGGACTGAGGATTGAGTCAGTCGTCAGTGTCATCCGGCGGGTCGTGGTGGCCGCCGGGGGTGTTGTCGTCGTCGCGGGTGTTGTTCTGTTGGCCCTCGCGGGTGTTGAGGGTTTCGATGTTGTCGATGAGCCAGGGGTGGGAAGCTGATTCGCGGATGAAGTGGAACTCGGCGAAGTCGGTTTCGCCATCGATGCCGCGGAACTCGAAGGGCTGGACTACGCGGAGAATGGGTGAGCCCCGGGGCGCGTGGGGTGGCGGGAACTCGGTGGGTCGCAGGACTGCGCTGCTGTGCGCGAGCAGCGTGTGGTAGTTGCTGCATTCGGTGCAGGCGAACTCGTCGGCGGATTTGGCCTCGACGGCTCTTTGCCAGGCGGGGGTGAAGAAGTTGTAGAGCGTGCGCAGGCCATCGCCATCGCATGGGTTGTCGGGGTCCTGCAGGCGCGCGAGGAGCATGCAGGTGATCATTTGGGGATCGGCATCGACCTGGGGCTCGGTTGGCGGGCCGAGGATCGCCGGGGCTTCGTGCAGGATCGGCGCGGTGCGGACGGTGCGCGAGCGGGTGCGGTAGTGTCCGGGGATGCGGGAGAGACTCAGACCGGCGCCGCCGCGGGCGCGGGAAGATGAGGCGTGCGCCCCGGTGCCCATCGCGGCGAAGAGGCGGGAGGGTGAAGAGCGCGCGGCGGGGACGGTGGTGGTGAAGCGGAGCAGCGCGCTGGCGGAGCGGCGGCGCTCGACCGGATCGTTGTTGAGGCCGGCCTTGCAGTGCAGGTCGCGCAGGGTTTCCGTGGCCTCATCCTGAAGGACTTCGTACTTGCGCTGGCGGATGTGCTCGCGGGAGATGAGGATCGCGCTGATGCGGGCGAGGGTTTGGGGCGCGCTGTACCAGTCGAGGTAGAGCTTGAGGGCGATGTTGTGCTTCGCGGCGACCTCGACAGCGTCGAGGATTCCGGCAGCGGCGTCGAGGAGGAGGAGGGAATCGTCGAACGAAGCGGGTGGCGAATGGGGAGTGGCGAGTGGGGAAGAGGCGGAGGAATGGAGAGGGGGGGAAGAAGAAGAATCGGGGGCGGGCGACGCCGCGGCGGCGTCGGGGACGGGTGGTGAAGCGGAGTTGGTCCCCTCGAAGAACATGGGGGACAGTATGGCTTATGGACGGGTGATTGTCAAGGGATTTGTTTGGGATGTAGAAGGATGCTGCAAGTGGTTGGTGGGGAGGGGGATAGGGCGGGGAGAGAGAATGTTGGGTTCCGGGTTTCGGGTTCCGGGTTCCGGGTTCCGGGGTTCGGGGCTGGCGGGCAGCGGCCGCTGGTGAGTGGCTTCAGATCGCACGAACGATCCCTTTGAGGTTCGTATGATCAACGCCACTCATCACGACAAGTTTTCGGGCGGTGTTCGTGCAACCCACTCATGATTCGCGTATCCTGCCCGTATGGGTTCCAGCAGCACGGGTAGCTTGACGAAGCCCTCTAAGCGACCCCGCCAACACGCGGCATCGCTCGTCGCCGGGGTTGTGCAGCGAACGGCCAGGCATGTTGCCGCCACCGCAGAAGGTGATCGCCGCGCCATCGCCCAGGTGTTCACACCCGCGCCGATTGCCCGGTTCATGGCCGCCCGCGTGGCGAGCATCGGCGCGGAATTCCACTTCATTGACGCCGGGGCCGGGGTGGGCGTGCTGGCGGCGGCTTTGTGCGAGCGGATCGCGGCGTTGCCCAAGCCGCGCCGGGTGACGGCGGAACTGTACGAAACCGATCCTGCGGTGCTCCCGGTCCTCCGCGAGACAATAAACGACTGCCGGGAACTTCTTGCCCAAAACGGACACGATCTGACCGTGAATGTCCACGATGAGGACTTCGTGCTTCGTCGTCCGACTGCCTCGCTTTACGCGCCCTCACCGTGCACGGCGTACGCGGATGTTGTGTTGATGAATCCGCCGTACGCGAAGTTGGCGAAAGACTCGCCTCAGGCTCGGGCGTTCGCGGAGATCGTGCATGGGCAGCCGAATGTCTACGCCCTGTTCATGGCCGCCGCTGTCGAGTTGCTGCGGCCCGGGGGTGAGTTAATCGCGATCACGCCCCGGAGCTTCTGCAACGGGCTGTACTTCCGAGAGTTCCGGCGCTGGCTGCTGGCCCGCATGAGCCTTCGGCACGTCCACTTGTTCGAGTCGAGGCGGGCAACGTTCAAGGATTCGGAAGTCTTACAGGAGAGCGTCATCACTGTGGCGGCCAAGCAGACCCCGCAGGCTGCCACGGTAGACGTGAGTTCTTCGCACGGCCCAGACGTCGAAGATGCGAAACTGACCTCGCATGCCGCGAGCATCATCATCGACGATCCGTCCGGCGCGTGCGTGATCCGGTTGCCCGCCGCCGCGTCCGACTTGGACGTCATGCGCGTCGTCGAGGCGTGGTCGCGGACATTCGCCGAGCGCGGACTTCGGATTTCCACTGGGCCGGTCGTGACGTTCCGCGCGACGCGGTATCTTCTGGATTCGGCGGATCATCCCGACGCGGTTCCGCTCCTCTCGATCCACAACGTTCGCCCGTTCGCAACCGTGTGGCCGCTGGAGAAGGGGTCCAAGCCCGTCGCGCTCCGGGCAGTGAACGGTGCGGCCGCGCTGGTTCTGCCAGCGCAAAACTATGTGCTGCTAAGGCGCTTCAGTGCGAAGGAAGAAGATCGCCGTTTGACGGCTTCACCCTACCTGCCGACGGCGGCCGAGCGGCTTCGAACTGTTGCACTCGAGAACCACATCAACTATGTGACGCACAGGTATCGAGAATTGCGCGAGAACGAGGTTCACGGCCTCGTCGCAATCTTCAACTCCGCGCTGCTCGATCGCTACTTCCGCGTCTTGAGCGGGAACACGCAGGTCAACGCGACAGAAATACGCACGATTCCATTCCCGGACCTTCGGATGATTGCCCGAATCGGTGATCGGGTCGCTCTCATGAACGTGGCCCAGCGTGCGATCATCGACGCGGCGGTGCTGGATGTGCTCTGCGTGTCGCCGTCTGTACTCACCGGCCCATCGGAGAGAGCCGCGTGAGACGCATCAAAGATGCCATCACAGTCCTCGCCGCGCTCGGTCTCCCAAAGGCCCAGCAGAATGAGCGATCGGCGCTGACGTTGCTCGCGCTCGCCGGACTGCGGTCCAAAACGCCTTGGGGAGGGGCCAAAGCGACGCTGCTCCGCACCGTGGACATCATGGACTTCACGCGGGAAGCGTACAAGAAGGACTACGCGCCGAATAGCCGCGAAACGATCCGCCGCCAGACTCTGCATCAGTTCGAGCAAGCGAGACTGGTGGACCGCAACCCTGATGACCCGACACGCCCAACCAACAGCGGCAAGAACGCCTATCGCCTGACTGAACCTGCCCTCGCCGTGGTTGCGGTGTTCGGGCGAAGTGTGGCGTTCGAGCGTGCGGTTGCGAGTTTCCGCGAGAAGTTCGGGAGACTCGAAGCCGACTATCGGGGCTCACGCGAGTTGCACCGTGTCCCGCTGATGCTTGCGGATGGCACCGCTATATCCCTCTCCGCCGGGGCCCACAACAAGCTTCAAGCGGCGATTGTCCGCGACTTCGGCCCTCGCTTCGCGCCCGGGGCGCGCGTGCTCTACCTTGGCGATACCGCAGACAAGCACGTGGTCATCGATACCAAGGGGCTTGCCGACGTTGGCGTGACCCTCACCGAGCACGACAAGCTGCCCGACGTGGTGCTGTTCCAGCCCGAGAAGAACTGGGTGTTCCTCATTGAAGCCGTCACCTCGCATGGACCGGTCTCACCCAAGCGCTACAAAGAACTGGAAGTTACCTTCAGCCGATGCCGCGCAGATCGTGTATATGTGACGGTGTTCCCCAATCCTGCCGGTTTCCGCAGGTACGCTTCTGAGATTGCGTGGGAAACCGAAGTTTGGATCGCCGATTGTCCCGACCACATGATCCACTTCAATGGCGACAAGTTTCTCGGGCCTTACAACCAGCGGTGAGGCATTGCCACAGATGACGCGAGAGCTATCGTCGAACTTCATCGCGCTCCGACCGACCGACCGAAGAGGGCCCGTCCGCCGAAACTATCCTCATGCATCTCCGCTACCTGCAGCCTCAGGTATTCGTAGGACGGCAGCAACTGCCCCGCGATTTGATGAGGAGGATCTGGTCGCGCTTACCTTGCCCAATCGGCTCATTGACCTGTCGAAGAAGATCACAGATCACGTCCACCACACCATCGCAGCCCGACAAGCGGCCTCGCGGCATCTCGAACAAGCCAATCGGAGGTGGAAGAGGCGCTCGTGGGAAACAACGGCGGCTGCGCTGGTGGACTTGCTACAGCGTCGGAAAGATCGCAGCCCATCACCCCCCACCTAAGCCCCGTAACCCGCTCCCTCCCTCTCCCAACTACCCTTGCACACATGATCACCTTCCCCTGCGACAAGTGCGACAAGCTCCTCGAGACCGATGACTCCGCCTTTGGAACCAAGGTCGAGTGCCCCCACTGCGGCGATATCAACGTCGTCCCCGCCGCGGGCGCACGCAGCGGCCCCGCGGCCGCACGCGCCAAGGCCCGCGCCGCCGCCCCCCCCACTTCCGACCGTGCCGAAGCTCTCGGCCTCCCGCCCGATTCCGGCCCCGAGCAGGAAGTCCTCCGCGTCCACCCCGCCATGGTCCGCGCCCATCCGCTCGCCGGCGCAGGCCTGCTCCTCGCGCTCGCCGTCGGCATCGTCGGCGCGGGCATCAGCGTCGCCACCGCGATCATTCCCGCCGCGATCGCCTTCGGGGTGCTTGCCCTTTTGGGCGTCATCTGGTTCATCGTCTGGAAGATCAAGTCGTGGACCACCACGCTGATCATCACCACGAAGCGCACCACCCTCCGCCGCGGCATCCTCAGTCGATACCAGCGTGAGGTCCTGCACGACCGCGTTCAGGATGTTCAGGTCACCCAGTCGTTTGTCGATCGCGTGCTCGGCGTGGGTGCACTCGGCCTCTCCACATCCTCGGATGAGGGCGTGGAGATCAACGTCGTCGATGTCCCCAACGTGCTGCACGTCCGCAAGGTCATCGACGCGTATCGGAACATGTAGCTTTCTCCAAGCCCTAAACAATTCTTCATCGGAACGCCGCCCCCCATCTGATATACTGTCTCACCAATGCGACAGAAACTCGAATGGATCTCAAGCCTCAAGATCAAGACCGCCCTCTGGCTGGTGGCGATCACCTTGGCAACGTTCGTCTCCATCACGCTCGCGGGTCTCCCCGCGATCCCGATGATCGGCGTGGCCGTCGCGGCCGCGGCGGTCTCGATCTCGAAGCTCACCCTCCGCCTTTCCCACCCCACCTGCTTTAGCTGCGGGTGCGACCTGTCCAGCCAACCCGTCGGGACCCACGGCATCGCCTGCCCCGGCTGCGGCTCGGTTCGCTCCCCCGGTCTCGTTGAGTTTGCACGATTCGGCAAGCCGGAGGCTCGCCCGGATGATGACAAGCCGACAGTCTGACGGGCCATGAAACCGCCTTGGGTTTGGCGGCGAATCGGTGGCTGTGGGGATTCGGCTTTCATCTCACGCGAAACACCCCGAAAGTCCGCCGTACTTGATCGACAAATCAGTTCGATCGCTTGTCTCGGCACACGGGTGTGGCAAGTTCTCGGTCGGTAGCGTCTCGGCACTCTCTGCCGGACATCTTCATCCATGTTCGTCGTCCGTTGTGGTTTCACCCAAGGGCGAGCCGCCGACGCCCGATAGTTTCATTGGTCCATCACGATCCAAGGAAGATTTGCAATGCAGAACCCCAGACTTCTCTCCCGTGCGGCGATTGCCGCCGCGATCGCCGGCTCGCTTCTCGGCGCGGCCGCGGCAAGCGCCCAGCAGAACATCGCCATCCGAAGCGAACTCGTCGCCAGCGGATTGGTTGCGCCAGTCGGCGTGTATGCGCCGCCCGGTGACACGAGCCGCATCTTCATTGTGCAGCAGTCGGGCCAGATCGTGCTGTTCAACCTGACGACGAACACGGTCGTGGGCAACTACCTAAATCTTGGTTCGACCGGCCTGAACCTTGTCGGCACCGGCGGCCTGGGCAGCGAGCGCGGCCTTCTCGGCCTCGCGTTCGATCCCAGCTTCGCCAGCAACGGTTTCTTCTACGTCAACTACACCAACACCGGCGGCAACACCGTCGTGCGCCGCTACACGGCCAACGCGCCCTTCAATAGCTCCATCACCGCGAACACCGCGAGCGGCTCGACGCTCATCACCATCACGCAGGACTTCTCCAACCACAACGGCGGCTCGATCCAGTTCGGCCCCGACGGCATGCTCTATGTCTTCATGGGCGACGGCGGCGATCGCGATGATCCGAACAACCGCGCCCAGAACGACACCCAGCTCCTGGGCAAGATCCTCCGTCTTGACGTCAACGACACCATCAACGGCGGCGACGGCGACGGTTCGTACGTCCCCAACAACAACCCCTTCCGCGCCTTTGGTCATCCGCGCGACAAGGTCTGGGCCAAGGGCATGCGCAACCCTTGGCGCAGCACGTTCGACCGCGTCACCGGCGATCTCTGGGTCGCCGATGTCGGTCAGGATGTCTATGAAGAGATCAACGTTCAGCCGGCCATCCAGCTCACCAACCCCGCCGATGGCAACAGCCCGATCCTGAACGCGGCCGCGGCTGGGGGCCTCAACTACGGATGGGACTGCCGCGAAGGCCTTCAGGCCTGCCCGACGGGGCTCGGCGGTACGGGCCAGGGCTGCAATCCCAACGCTGCTGGCTACTTCAACCCCATCATCGATTACTCCCACAGTTTCGGCTGCTCCATCACCGGCGGGTACGTCTATCGCGGCAGCGCGATCCCGGCGCTCGATGGATTCTACTTCTACGTGGATTACTGCACCTCGTCCACGCACCGCATCCTTCGCTACGACGGCACCAACGTCACCTTCCACGCCGACATTGCCGACCAGCTTCAGATCAGCAACAACAACCTGGGCAATATCACCTCGTACGGCGAAGACGGCGCGGGCGAGATGTACATGTGCGTTGCGCCCTCCAACGGCGCACCGGGAAGTGTCTACCGCATCGCACCGTTTGACGTCCCGTGCGGCTGCCCCTGCGTCGCCACCGGTGCACAGCGCGCGATCTTCAGCGATTCCTTCGAGGCCAACCTCGGCTGGTCCGTCGCCAACTCCGCCGGCCTCACCGTCGGCGCCTGGGTTCGTGCCCAGCCCGCCAACGCTCTGAGCTGGCAGTGGGACCCGATGTCCGACGCCGATGACACCGGCTGGTGCTTCGTCACCGGCAATGGCAGCACCAACAGCGATATCGACGGCGGTTCCACCACCGTCACCTCCCCCGCCCTCGACTTCACTCAGGGCGATATCAGCATCTGCTACTCCTATCAGTTCGCAACCTCCGGGCAGACCGCCAACGACGGCCTGTTCGTCGAAGTCTCCAGCAACGGCGCCGCCGGCCCCTGGACCCTCGTTGCCACCCACAACGCCGACCTCTCCACACGCTGGATTCCGCACGCCATCTCTCAGGCCGCGCTCACCATGGCCGGCATCGCCAACACCACCAACATGCGTGTCCGCTTCCGCGCGATCGATGCCGACACGAACAACAACGTCGAGGCCGCGCTCGACAGCTTCAAGATCCTGACCGGCAACGTTCCCGACTGCAACGAGAACGGTGTCGATGACCTCGTCGATATCGCCAACGGCACCAGCCTCGATGTCAACGACAACCAGATCCCCGATGAGTGCGAAGCCCCGGACTGCGCCTGCGACTGGGACAACAGCGGCGCCATCGCCGTCCCCGACATCTTCGCGTTCCTTGCCTCCTGGTTCGCGAACGATCCCGCTGCGGACTTCGACGGTCAGAACGGTGTCGGCGTTCCCGACATCTTCGCGTTCCTCGCCTGCTGGTTCGCCGGCTGCCCATAAGCAGCCTGCCCGCTCAACCCCTCAAAGCCCGGCCCGCGCCGGGCTTTTTCGCGCGCCCCTCAGTTTCCGAGCTTCGCCCGCAGGCTCGCCTGCGCTTCGGGCGTCGCCAGCACCTGCGCCGACAGCTCCGCTGCACGATGCGCGATCGCCGCATCCAGCGATCCATCCAGTTCGTTCAGCAGCCCCTTGGTCGCCTTCAGCGCGCCCGGCCCGCCGGTCGCCAGCCGGTCCGCCAGGGCCTTCACCGCCGGCATCAGCTCATCCCGCGTCCCCACACACTCGTTTACGATCCCCATCGCGTGCGCCTCGGCCCCGCTCATGAGCCCGCCGCGGAGGAGGACTGCACGGGCGCGGCCAGCACCGATCTTCCGCACCAGCCATGGCGCAACCACCGCCGGGCACACCCCCAGATCAACCTCCGGGAACCCCATCTTTGAGTCTGCGTGCGTGATCGAAAAATCCGTCACCGTCGACAATCCGCATCCGCCGCCGATCGCCGCGCCGTTCACCGCCGCGATCGTCGGGATCGGCAGTGCGCGGATCCGCAGGCACAGGTCCGACAGACTTGAAAGTAGTTTCAACGGCGCTTCGGTGTCACCGAGAACCTGCTTCAGGTCCATCCCCGCGCAGAACGACTTGCCCTCGCCCGTCACGATCGCCACGCGCGGCCCGCCTCCCCGTCCCCCGCCCCCCCCACCGCTCGCAACCGCGTGCTCAAGCTCTGTCATCCGGTGATGCAGCGATGCGAGCAGATTGATCGACAGCGCGTTCCGCGCATCGGCGTGATTCAGCGACAGCGTCGCAATCGCCCCATCCATGTTCAGCAGTGCGAGTGACATCCTGCAAGCCTCCTACGCCGTCTGCTTCTCGTGCCGCAACTGCCCGCACGCCGCCGCGATGTCCCTTCCCCTCGATGCCCGGATGTGCACATTCACAAACGCCTTCCGCAGCACTTCCTGGAACTGCCGCACATCCTCATCCCGCGGCCGCTGAAACTCGATCCCCTTCACCTCGTTGTACCGGATCAGGTTCACATTCGCCCGAAGCGTCCGCGCGACTTCGGCGAGCTGCTTGGCGTGCTGCGGCCGGTCGTTTACGTCGCGGAGCATGATGTACTCCAGCGTGATCTCGCGGCCGGTTTTCTGGAACCATTTGCTGCACGCCGAAAGCAGCTCGCTGATCGATGTGTACTCTGCCCACGGGATCAACTCGCGCCGGAGCTCATCGTTGGGTGCGTGCAGCGAGAGCGCAAGCGTGACGGGCAGCTCGAACTCCTCGGCGAGACGCTCGATCGCCTTGGGCAGGCCGACGGTGGAGATCGTCACCTTGCGGGCCGAGATGCCCAGCTCCCACAGGCCGCAGATGGTGCGGATAGCCCGCGTGACGGCGGCGAAGTTTGCCAGCGGCTCGCCCATGCCCATGAACACGACGTTGGTGATGCGGCCGACGCCGGGCATCTGCCCCAGCCGCCACACCTGCTCGACGATCCGCCCCGCCGACAGGTTGCCATCCAGCCCGCCCAGGCCCGATGCACAGAACTTGCACCCGACGGGGCAGCCCACCTGCGAGGAGATGCACGCGGTGCGCCGGCGGAACGCGCCCTCACCTCCCGCGGCTTCCTCATCGTAATCCGCGGGGATCATCACGCACTCGGTCTGGCGCGATGAGTCGCCCTTGCCTCCTGCACTGCCCACCACGTTCAGACGAATCCCTGCCCTCTCCTCTTTCTTGTCGCCTTTCCCATCTTGCTCCCCCTCCGTCGCTCCGTCGCTTTGTCCCTTCCCCGCTTCCTTCCTTCCCCCCTCCCACCACTCGATCAACATCTTCCGCGTGCCGTCGCTCGCCTTGTGCTCGGCGATGCTCTCGCCGCTGATGAAGGTCATTTCCGCGGCGAGCATCTCGCGGTCGCGCTTCGACAGATTGGTCATCTTCTGCGGGTCGGTGACGCCCTTGGCATACACCCACTCCAGGAGCTGCTTGGCGCGGAACGCCGGCATGCCCCGCTGGCCGCACCAAGCGGTGAGCGTCTCGGGGTCGAAGTCGAAGAAATGGGTTTCGGGGTGCTGCACGCGGCATGGTACGAGCCCCACGCGCCAGCGTGCAGCCCCTCCCAAGCGTGATGCGGACACCCTGCCCGTGAAATCTCAACGCAGGTACCCAGAGAACGCAGAGAAGCGCAGAGGGTTCTAGGAGAAATCGAGATTGATCCTGCTCGCTGTGACCCAAGCCATGTATTACTCTATGTAGGTCCAATCGTCCCAAGCCCTACACTCATTGGCCGCTGAATTCCAAAGTGGAGCCTCGAAAATGGTCCATTCCGCTCAATGGGTGTCCTCTCGCCACACTGTCTGCCAGTTCAGCCGGTCGCAACTGCTGGGTTGGTCGCTCGCGATGGTGTTCATTTCGACATGGGTTCCCGCTGCCCAGCTCTTTGGCTGCCAGATCCCTGACCCTCCAGCGGGCGGCTCGCAGCCCGCAGCGACCTCGCCAGACGATCTGCTGGCGCGCGGCGACGCGTTGTTCACAGAGGGTCTGTTCGACCGCGCGTTGGCGCGGTACAAGGAAGCTCAATCGCTTGCGCCCTCGGACCTGCGGGTCCAGAACCGTTTGGCACAAACCCATCTCAAGCTCGGCAACCGCGGGGCTGGCCTTGCCGCTCTGGGCTTGATCTTCGCCGCCAAGCCAGAACTCAAGGACAATGACGATCTCGTTGAGCTTCGCAGGCAACTCGAAGCCCTGCCGGCGGCGGTGGCGACCGCGACCGGCAAACCAAGTCCGGCAACGGCCCCGGATGCGCCTGCGAGTGCCGCGACGGTGCCGGGCGTCGGGGGCAACGCGGCTATGCCTACCGAGCCTTTGCTCGCGCAGCGAACGACGGATGTCGCCCTCGCCGCCCGGTCCGCTTCGCTCGAACTGGGCAGGCTCAAGGACGCCAAGGACGAGACGGCCCGTCAGGGGATCCTTGATTCAGCCTGGAGCGCCCTCCGCCCCGCGCTCGCGGAGTTCGACATCGACAACGCAGAGGCATGGCGGGCCGCCGCGGTCATCGCGCTGGGACGCCAGGACCGCGACCTGGCGGCAGTCGCCTACGAGGGCATCATCCGCCTCCAGCCCGACGCGGCGAGCGCCAACTCGCAGCTGAGTTTGCTCGCGGGCCTGCAGAATCTCGGCGCGAAGGTGATGAAGGCGAACACGCCCGAGAAAAAATTGGTGCACGAGCTGCGCAAAGCAGTCGCGTGGTACACGCGCGGTTTGCACGGATCGGCGCACGTGCGCACACGCACGTTCGAGGTGCGCGATCCCGAGAGCGTTCGCACGATTGGCAACGACTATTTCGTATCGTTGCTCGCGTCGAAAAATGTCGGCGAGGCCGTCGTGGATCCGATTGACAACGACATGAGCGAAGTCGCTTAATC
>JBBRUT010000059.1:0-19626 GCA_038247555.1 Phycisphaerales bacterium
ATCCGGAGAATCCTCCAGACAGATCCGATCCGTGTTCGCGCGGACAAGCCGTGGCTGAATCTCATCCTTCCATGCCGCGAAACGTGTGGTGCTCTCGATCCACCTGAGGGGCTCGTTGATCGACGCGATCACAAGCGGTGCATCGGAACTCCGGAGTATCTCCCGGATTCGGTCGGCGTCCACGACCTCTACGCGCGTTGCGTCGACCGCGACGGTGCCCCGCCACAGGTGCGCAAGCGGAGTGGATGTCACGAGTCGCTCCATTGCTTGAGTCCAGCATACCCGCACCCGCCCCGGGTATCCTCCCCGCCATGAAGCTCCCCACCCTCATGCTCCTGGGTTCCGGCGAACTTGGCAAGGAAGTTGCCATCTCCGCCAAGCGCCTCGGCTGCCGCGTCATCGCCGTCGATTCCTACCCGGGTGCCCCCGCCATGCAAGTCTCCGATGGCTCTGAAGTCATCAATATGCTCGATGGCGATGCCCTCGAGGCCGTCATCCGCAAGCATAAGCCCGACCATGTCGTCCCCGAAGTCGAAGCCATCCGCACCGAGCGACTCCTCGATCTTGAGAACGCCGGGCGGGGCGGCTTCGACATCATCCCCTCCGCCCGCGCCGCGAATCTCACCATGAACCGCGATGCCATCCGCGATCTCGCCGCGGCCACGCTCAAGCTCCCCACCGCGCGCTTCGCCTACGCCCAATCCGGCGATGAGCTCCGGCAGGCGATCCTCGGCGACGCCGAATCCGCGAACGCCCGTTCCCCTCGCCGCGCTCAGCCTGTCGGCCTCCCCTGCGTCATCAAGCCCGTGATGTCGTCGAGCGGCAAGGGCCAGTCGGTCGCCCGCACAACCACCGATATCCAGAAGTCCTGGGATTACGCCGTCGCCAACATGCGCGGCGACCGTCCCCGCGTCATCGCCGAGGAGTTCATCCACTTCGACTACGAGATCACCCTCCTCACCATCCGCCAGCGTCCCGTTGTCGCCGGTAAAGCGCTCAGCAATCGTGCTCGCACGCTCTTCGTCCGTCCCATCGGCCACCGGCAGGAACGCGGCGACTACCAGGAATCCTGGATGCCCTGCCGCATGAAGCCCACGCTGCTCGCCAAGGCCCAGAAGATGGCCGCGGCCATCACCACCGAGATCGCCGGCCCGGCGGGCGCAGGGATCTTCGGTGTCGAGTTCTTTGTCAAGGGCGATCGTGTCATCTTCAGCGAGCTTTCCCCACGCCCCCACGATACCGGCATGGTCACCATGATCTCGCAGGACCTCTCCGAGTTCGATCTCCACGTCCGCGCCATCCTCGGCCTGCCGATCCCCGCCATCCGCTACGAACGCGGCGGGGCAGCCAGCGCGGTCATCCTCGCGACCGAAGCCTCGCCCGCCCAGCCCGGCTACACCGGCATCGACAAGGCCCTCGCGATCAAGGGCGTTGAAGTCCGCATCTTCGGCAAGCCCAGCACCCGCAACTATCGCCGCATGGGCGTCGTGCTCGCCCTTGGCGCAACCCCCGCCGCCGCCCGCAAGACCGCCAAGGCGGCCGCGAAGTGTGTGAAGGTGAACTCAAGGTCCTGAGACATGAACTCCTCTCTCCTGAGTTCCGGAGCCCTGTTGCAGCCATGAGTTCGCCTGCTCGGCAGAGGATGCAGGACCCAGCACCCAGGGCTCCGTTCTTCCTCCTACCCTCGCTCTCCTATGCACCTCCCCGCCCGTTCCGCGCCAAGCCTCATCTTCATCTTCACAACGCTGTTGCTCGATGTGCTCGGCTTCGGGCTGCTCATCCCCGTCATGCCCAAGCTCGTCGCAATGGTCCGTGGCCTGCCAACAGAGGGCGCAGAGCACGACACCTCCCTCTCCGTCATGACCCTCATCGCGACGTACGCCGCGATGCAGTTCATCTTCGCGCCCATCCTCGGCTCCCTCTCCGACCGCTTCGGCCGCCGTCCCGTCCTCCTGCTCGCGCTGCTCGGCTCCGCCCTCGATTACTTCGCCGCGGCACAGGCCCCGCACGTCACCGAGCTCTTCGGCGCCGGCACCGGCCTCACCTTCCTGTTCATCACCCGCGCGCTCAACGGCATCTCCGGCGCAACCATCCCCGTCTGCAGCGCGTACATCGCCGACATCACCGCGCCCGAGAAGCGTGCCGCTGGCTTCGGCCTCATCGGTGCGGCGTTCGGCCTCGGCTTTGTCTTCGGCCCCCTCATGGGCGGCGTGCTCGGCGACAGCAAGATCAACATCCCCTTCATCGGCCCCGGCGATGTCCGTTATCCCTACATCGCGGCGGGCATCCTCACGCTCATCAATGTCACCTACGGCTTCTTCGTCCTGCCAGAGTCATTGCCCAAGGAACTCCGCCGCGCCTTCTCGTGGAAGAAAGCCAACCCCATCGGCGCGCTGGCGTGGATGACCGGCCACCCCGTCGTCACCATGCTCGCCGTCACGCTCTTCATCCTGAACGTCGCCCAGTTCGGGCTCCATACCACCTGGGTCTTGTCCATGCAGAACCGCTTCGCCTGGACGCCGCTCGATACCGGCCTCTCCCTCTTCGCCGTCGGCATCACCGCGGCCATTGTTCAAGGCGGGCTGGCCCGCAAAGTCATCCCGGCGCTGGGCGAACGCCTTTGCCTTCTCGGCGGGCTGATCATCGGTGTGTTCGCATATGCTGGCTACGGCCTTGCGACCCACGGCTGGATGATCTACACCATCATCGTGCTCGCGTCGATCGGCGGCCTCGCCAGCCCCGCAGCGCAGGCGATGAACTCCAAGGCCATCCCTCCAAGCGAGCAAGGCCTGCTCCAGGGCGCACTCGGCAGCCTCACCAGCATCGCCGGAATCCTCGGCCCGCTCATCGGCGGCACGGCGTTCTATCTCTTCACCGCCAAGGAAGGGCCCACCCCATACCCGGGCGCTGGCGCGCCGTTCCTGGTCGGCTCGGTCCTGTCGATGTTGTCGCTCATCCCCGTCGTGCTGATCTGGAAGCGCATGCCCTCGAGCGTTCGCGAGAAACCGGTGGAGAATGGTGACTGATTGTGGCATCGAGCTTCTGCTCGATGATGCTGCGGAACAACATTCACCCCTCACCCCCTCAACCAATCCCAGCCCCACACTCCGGGCACTTCTCGCCCCGAATCATCGAGATGTCATAGCCGCATTGCTTGCACGCCGGAACCTCGATCGCCGTCTTGATGATCAGCCTGCACTCCGCACACGCCCCCTCTCCCAGCGGCAGCGTCTGCTCCTTCGTGCACCGCGGGCAGCGCAGCGTGATATTCTTGAGTTCCGTCCCCGGCGTGCCATCCGTTCCCGGCTTTGTGCGCGCCGCATAAGCCACCTTTCGCATCGCCCACCGGTTCAGCATCGTCAGCACGATCACCGCCAGCGTCCCACTCACCGTGACGATCGCCGCTCCCGCCGTGAAGCGTTCAAACCCGAACCGGTCGCCATAGCCGCCATCATCGGTCAGCACGTGGAGATCGATAAACAGCGCCGTCGCCGCCGCCGCAACGATCGTGCCATACACCACCATCCGCGGCCCGTTCTGCAGCTTTGAACGCAGCATGACATTCGTAAACGCGACAAGCGCCGCGACGCTCATCGGGCACACGATGTACGCCGGGTCCCCATCCAGTTCCGTCCAGATGCCGTTCAGCCACAGGACCAGCGCCGCCACCGCGCTGCCCACGCCGAGCCACCGCCAGTACCACTTGTCGTGACCCAGACCGATCAGGCACAGCGATGCAGGCAACCCGGTCCAGAAAGTCGCCACGCCCGTCATCGCCAGCATCCCCATCAGCCGATCAAACGGCGTCGACGAAACAAGCCAGATCGCCGACACAAAGAACGCGCTCGCGACCGCCGCCAGCACAAGCCCCACGACCGCGGCGATGCGACCCGTCTCCAGAGCCCGCAGACACAGGAAGCCCACCACCGCCGGCGACATGAAGATCACCAGCCCGAGCGTCATCCCAAACCGCTCTTCCATCTGCAAGCCGCCCAGCCCAGCCCAGATCAATCCGCTCGAAACCACAAACGCCGCGACACACGCGAACATCCCGAACAGACCCGCCGCGCGGAACCGCTCGCGATCCGCCAGGACCGACATCGGGATCATGAGCGCGATCGCCGCGACCGCCACAAAGCCCATCGCCGTGACACGCCACAGGATGTCCCGCTGCGGCACCAGCACCGTCAACACGCCGCTCGCCGCGGAGGCGGCCAGACACCACAGGAGCGTGTGGAGGAGACGCTTGCGAAGGGTGGGAGCGGAGGCCATAGGCCGCCAGTGTACCCGAAGCCGCCCCAAGGGCTCACGCCCATCGGTTCAGCGCATACAGCGTGCCCGCCAGCGCGGCGAACCCCAGCCAAAGCACCAGCATCGTCGTCGCAAAGTACGGGAACACGCACATCGCAATCCCAACACCGATCGACTTCAGGTCGGCTTCCTTTCGCCCGTAGTTGAACATCACCAGCCCCACACCGCTGATCACCACACCCGACATCAACAGCCACGGATTTCCAAGGTCCATCGCAGGCTCCTTGCTAAAAGCATCGGCAATCACAACCGCAAAGATCGCGCAAGCAATCCGCGGCCCTAAGCCCCGTGTTCTCCACTCCGCACCCAACGCGCGCCTGCCCTTCGCAAACGTCCGATTTGCACAGAACAGCGGAACCAGCAGGGGCGTAGCATGTGATGCGATCGCGTTTCCGGGCCGGGGTATAGCGGTGGGAGGGGGGTGTCAACTCACCTCGACCTCGCTGTGTGCCTGCTCCCGCTCTCGCGGAGGAGAGGCACCATTGACCCCTGCGACCACATCAACCTTCATTCAGCCCGCCAGCCCCTCCGCGATTGTTGCGGACTCTTCCCTTGCCGACTTCGCGCATCAGGAGATCGAAGTCCCGATGGGTGAGCAGTTGGAGCGCCCCTCTTTGCTCTCCCGCGCGATTGTGCTCGCCGCCATCGTCATCCCCATCCTCGGTCTCATCGCCGCCACCGTGCTCCTCTGGGGCCCCGGCTTCGGATGGGTGTATCTCGGCGTTCTGCTCGGGGGTTATGTGCTCACCGCCCTGGGCATCAGCATCGGCTACCACCGGCTGTTCACGCACAAGTCCTTCACCACGCCCGCGCCCGTAAAGGCCATCCTCGGCATCCTGGGGTCGATGGCCGTCGAAGGCCCGATCCTGCACTGGGTCGCCACGCACCGCAAGCACCACCAGCACAGCGACCGCGCCGGTGATCCGCACTCTCCCAACCACTCCTTCCACGATCACGACGATCACGGCGCGGGTGTGCTGGGCATCATCAAAGGCTTCTGGCACGCCCATATGGGCTGGATATTCGAGTCATCACCCGAGAAGCTTGACCACTACGTCCCCGATCTCAAGGCCGATGCCGTCACACGCACCGTCAGCAACCTCTTCCCCCTCTGGGTCGCGCTGGGTCTGCTCATCCCCGCGGTCATCGCTCTGGCGATCACCGGCACATGGATGGGTTTCCTCCTCGGCTTCCTCTGGGGCGGGCTCGTCCGCGTCCTGCTTGTCCACCACATCACCTGGAGCGTGAACTCCGTCTGCCACCTCTGGGGAACACGGCCCTACCGCTCCCACGATGACAGCCGCAACAACGTGATCTTCGGCATCCTCGGCATGGGCGAAGGCTGGCACAACAATCACCACGCTTTCCCCACCTCCGCGCGACACGGGCTCCGCTGGTGGCAGATCGATGTCAGCTACATGATCATCAAAGCCATGTCCTGGATGGGCCTGGCGCAGGCCGTCCGCGTGCCCGACGCCGCACGCTTGGAATCCAAACGCATCCGCCGCGGCCCCAGCTCTCGCTAGCCCCCCGCGGCCTTGGCCGGATACCCCAGCGACTGCATATGCGCAAGCGCCTTGTCCCGGTGGTCGCCCTGCAGCTCCACCGTCACATCCGCCTTGTTGTACGTTCCCCCCGTGCCCAGCGTCGTGCGGAAGTGCTTCAGCAATCCCGGCAGATCATCTGTCCGGTCCGACCGCGCGGCAAACCCCGCGATCACCGTCACGGTCTTTCCGTTCCGCTTCTCGCGCCGCACCCGCACCTGCTGGTCCTTCGGGTCGAGCACCTTCCCGCTCTTGCGGTCCCGCGGGCACGCACACTGCGCAAGCGCCAACCCGCACCGTTCACAGGTGACCGGACGATCCAGTGGTGTTCCCGCAAAGAGCCCGGACATGATTCGTCAACCGTAGGTCCGGTGGCTCAGGTCCGATCCCCATCCGGCCCCCGTTCCGCCGCCACCACCTCAACAATCAGGATGTCATCCAGCATCGGGCCGCTGCGGAAGGCGCCAACCGCCTCAAACAGCGCATCAACCGGTCGCGGCCCAGCCGTCACCGCCACCGCCGCAGTCTTCGGGGCCGCGGCACGCGGTTCTGCCGTCTCCCCAGCCGTCTGCCCCGTCTCGCTGGCAGCCTGCTCCGCCCACGCCGCGGCAGGAATCGGAGCTGCCTCCGCCGGTGCCGGCGGCCGCACCGCATCCTCGATCCGCTCCATGCCGAACTGCTCGCCGCTCGCGCCCCGCGTTTCCATCACCCCATCGGTGTACGCAATGACGCAATCCCCAGGCCCAAACTCAGTGGTGTGAAGCAACGCCCGGAACACCTCCGGTTCGATCACCCCGAGCATCGGCCCCGATGAGTGCAGCCGTACCAGATCGCCATTGGCCCGGTTGAGGATCGCATCGGGGTGCCCCGCGCCGCACCATTCCAGCACTCCCCGGTCCACCTCACGCCGTACCCGCAGCACGATCGCCGTCGCATAAATCCCATCCGGCATCAGCCCGCTCATCATCGAGCGGTTCAGCTCGACAATGATGTGCTCCGGCGATGGGTCATCGCTCGACGCAAACGCCCGCGTGAGTTCCACATACAGCCGGTTCACCGCAAGCGCTGCCGGGAATCCATGCCCCGTCACGTCGATCACCACCACGCTGATGGGCTCAGGCGTCGCCGCGCGCGAAGCAGTCAACGGGTGAATGTACAAAAAATCCCCGCCGATATCCAGCATCGCCTCATAGCGATACCCGACCCGGACCGGACCACTGCCAAGCGGCGGCGGAAAAATCGCCTCATGCACCCGCCTCGCATCCGCAAGCTCTTTGGAAACCTTCCCATACCGCTCCGCCATCGCCCTGGTCACAAACTGATCCGCAAACGTCCGGTGATGCCACAGACTCCACAGCAGCCCCGGAAGCCCAAGGATCGGGGCGATCAGCGCAAGCCGGATCGCCGCGCTCGTCGCCAGATACCGGTCAATCGCCAGGCCAACCGCATAGATCACCAGCATCGGCAGGTAGATCCGAAACCCATCCCGCGGCGACAACTCCACCAGCAAACAGGCGATCAGGTGCAGCAGCAGGATGAAGAACAGCGTGACACCCTGCTGCGCCACCGCCGCGATCCCAAACTCCTCCGGCCTCGCCCCCGCCACAATGTTCCCATGATCAATCCGCGGCATCGAAAGCGTCACCACCACCGTTGTCGCGATGATCAGCAGGCTGTACGCCTTGATGATCTGTTCCCGCCCCCGATGCGCGGGCAGGATGTACAGCGTCACCCCGACATAGCACACCACCAGCGTCGTCGCCGCGACCACGCGCAGCGCAATGAACCCGACATGCTCACGCATATCCGCCGGCATCGTCAGATCAAGACCAACACGCGTGAAGGCCAGCACCAGCAGCCCAAGCACCGCCACGCAATACCAGAACACCCGCTGCCGCAGCCGGTGAAGGTGCGCCGCCTCGAACTGCTCAACAAACTCACGAGGAATGGCCGGGTCGGTTTGCATCAGTCCGCAGTCGCTAAAGGCCCTAAACACACGCCCATGCCGGGCAAACGTCCGCCCATGGTACGACCGCAATCCCCCCTGCCCCGATCCCCGCGGCCGCCCAGGATCGGCTCTCGCCCTTGATCCAACAACCATTCGGACGATCCGCAAACTACGGATAATCCTGCCTCGTCGGGCGCAAGGCGACATTGTTCAGGTGCACATGCGCCGGCTGGCTCACGATGAACCCGATCGTCCTCGCCACATCCGCGGGCAGCAGCACCGGCCCGATCTTCTCCATGAACGAGCCGAACGTCGTCGCGTCATACCCCGCCACCACCTGAAACTCGCTCGCCACGATCGCCGGCTCGATCGTCGTCACCCGAACCCCCTTGGGCCCGATCTCCCGACGCAGGGCCTCCGCCAACGCGTGCACCGCGAACTTCGTCGAGCCGTACATCGACGAAAACGGCGAGATGTTCCGGCCCACGCTCGATCCGATCGCCACGATGTCCCGCGGCCGCTTCAGCCACTCCCCCGTCTTTCCCGCCTCGCCATCCGGGTTCGGCGAAACCACCTGCAGCAGCCGATCAGCCGCCGTCCGCATCAGCCGCGCAGCCCCCAGGTAGTTCGTCCGGAACACCTCTTCCCATTGCGATTCATCCGACGTCGTCAGCGATCCCGCCAGCCCGCGCCCCGCGTTCACAACGACCAAGTCCGCTCCCCGATGAAAGTGCTTCTCCGCAGCGTCGAACATCGCGTCAATCGTGCCCTGCTGCGAGGCATCTCCGGCCACGCACACAGCAGTGGGGGGGGATGATCGCGTCGGCCTTCGCTCCAGCCGAAACGCAACCGCCTCCAGCTTCTCCACCCGCCGCGCATTGAGCACCAGCAGACACCCTTGGGCCGCAAGCTCCGCGGCGACCGCCTCGCCAATCCCCGAACTCGCGCCCGTGATGATCGCAACCCTCGGATTCGCCGTTGTCATTCGACCCTCATTCTTCCTTCATTCCGCATTCCCCCACTCCGCATTACGCACTTCTTCCTCAGTCCTCCGCACTCCCCCCTCACTTCACCCCTCCCCCATACCACCCCTCAAACACCGATTCCTCCAGGGTCTCTGTCAGCAGCGTCGTCACATTCACGCGGAAATATCGCCGCGGCAGAGATCCCTTCGGATCCTCCGACACTCCATACACCCAGCGATCTTCCGGCACCCCCTCCAGTCGTGCCGACCACATCCCCCCTCGCACCGTGTTCGTCGCGATCGGCTCCCCCTTCGCCGCCACGAACAGCCGAACCTTGTTCCCCTCAACCGTGAACCCGCTCACCACCGTCGATACCCCCGCCGTCACAAAGCTCGAGCGATACCCCGCCGTGAGCCCGTCAAACCGGAAGTCCAGCCGCTCCCCAGCCCGCGGCGAGAGCCGCAAAGCTTCCAGATCCAGATGAATCGATTCCAGCGTCGCCAGGTCCGGCACCACCAGCTTGGCCCTATACGTCCTGATGTTGGTCGTGCCAACACTGCGCTCCCGCAGCACCTCGCCGTTCACCACCTTCACATACCGCGCCAGCACCCCTTTGATCTTCTCCCACTCGCTCGATCCCGGGGCCTCGCGCACATTCTCAAACCGGTACTCCACCGCGACGTTGCGCATCGTCGGCTGCGTGCTCGCGCAGCCCGCAACCCCCAGCACACCCAGCATCACCATCATCACGGCAGGCAGGTTTCGCATCAGGCCTACAGGAAAGCACAACCACCCGCGCAGGGCAAGTGCCCGCGCTAACGTTTGCCCTCATGCCCCTCATCGGCTCCCATCTCTCAATCGCCGGCGGGATGGTCAACGCCCTCGACGCCGCCGCGACGCTCGGCCTCGACAGCGTCCAGGTATTCACCAAGAACCAGCAGCAGTGGAAGGTCCGTCCCCTCGCCGACGATGAGGTACGCGCCTGGCGTTCCCGCGTCGCCCAGATGGGCTGGACCGACGGTCGCACCGTCTCCCACGCCTCCTACCTCATCAACCTCGCCTCCCCCGATCCCGAACTCTGGGCCAAATCTGTCGACCTTATGACCGTCGAGATCGAACGCTGCGAAGCCCTCGGTATCACCTTCCTCGTCCACCACCCCGGCGCGTTCACCACCTCCACCCGCCCCGAGGGCCTCGCGCGGATCGCCGCCGCCTATCAGGAACTCGCCACCCGAACCCGCGGCATGAAGACCGTCAGTTGCCTGGAGAACACCGTCGGCAGCGGATCAAACATGGGCTCGACCTTTGAGGAACTCGCCGCCCTCCGCGCGCTCATCGTCGATCGCGGGTTCGACCCCGCCCGTGCCGGGTTCTGTATCGATTCCTGCCACGCCCACGCGGCCGGGTACAACCTCTCCAAATCCGCCGCCGCCGCCGCGGCCATCGAGGCGCTCGCCACCACCTGCGGACTCGCCAACGTCCGCGTACTCCACCTCAACGACTCCAAGGCCGCCTGCGGCAGCCGACGAGATCTGCACGAGCACATCGCCAAGGGCACCATCGGTGCCCCCGGCTTCCGGGCGTTTCTCAATCATCGTGATCTGGCCGGGCGACCGATGATCATGGAGACCCCCAAAGGCGACGACGACTCCGGAACCCCCTTCGATACCCTCAATCTCCGCAAGCTCCGCAGCTATATGCCCGCCGCCGCCGCCCCAACGCGGGCCGCACCCCGAACCGGCCCCCAAGCGCGGACGTCTTGAGGTTGGTGTATGCTCCAAGCCACCTGACCCACCCCAAACCGCGGCACGGTCGCCGCGGCTGCCCGCAGAGGATGCCGATGCCCAGACCGCCGATCCAAGGACATTCCTTTCTCAGTCTCCTCTCGTGCTGCGGTGCCATGGTGTTTGTGCTCGCCGGGTGCGCCAATGTCCCAGGCCGCGAAGCCGCCAAGCCCGAGCGTGCAACCCCCACCCGCAGCGCCGCCGAGGTCTACCTCGTTGCCGGAGAAATGGCTATCCGCGACGGCGATGCCGACCGTGCCCTCGCGGCCTTCGCCCGCGCCATCGAAGTCAACCCACGCCTCACCTCCGCCCACATGGGCATGGCCGACATCTACCGGACCCGCGGCGACTACAACCGGGCCGAAGAGTCCTACGGCAACGCCGCCCGGGTCCAGCCCCGTAGCTTCGATGCGCAGTACTACCACGGCCTCATGCTCCACCTGCTGGAGCGCGTCAGCGAAGCCGTCCCGGCCTACCTCCGCGCCCTGGCCGTCAAGCCCGACGATTACAAGGCCAACCTCAACCTCGCCACCGCCTACTACCAGCTCGATGAGAACAACCTCGCGCTGCCATACGCCCGGCGCGCCGTCGAGCTCATGCCCCGCGATGGACCCGCCCGCTTCAATCTCGGCGCGGTCTACGCCGCGATGGGCGACCACCGCGCCGCCGTCCAGGAATATCAGCAGGCCGCCGAGCTCATGGAGCTCACGCCCTCCCTGCTCATGAACCTGGCCGAAAGCCTCGGCAAGCTCGACAGGTACGAGGAAATGGTCAACGCGATCGAACAGGTCAACCGCGCGCAGGCCTCCGCCGCGAGCTATGAGCGTCTGGGCTTCGCCCGCTTCAAGATGGGCAAGTACGATGAGGCCCGCGCCGCTTTCGACAGCTCCCTCGCCATTGATCAGGACTACTACCCCGCCCTCAACGGAAAAGGTGTGTGCCTGCTCAATGGGTGGATCTGGTCCGGCCGCACCGACAACCAGACCCGCCTCGACGGCCTCGCCGCGCTCCGCCGCTCGCTCCAGATCAACCGCGAGCAGCCGCAGATCGTCGAACTGCTCACCCGCTACGGCCGATGACGGAGATTCGTTCGATGCCCGATGTGAAGCTCCTCGAGACGTTCCCCACCCCGCCCAGTTCAGGCCCGATCGTCATCGAGCATATCGGTGAGGAGTTCACCTCCACCTGCCCCAAGACCGGTCACCCGGATTTCGGCACTGTCACCGTGCGCTACGAGCCCGCCCGCGCCGGCACCCCCGCGTCAGGTGGCTGCGTCGAACTCAAGAGCCTCAAGCTCTACTACCAGTCCTTCCGCAACGAGGGAATCTTCTACGAGGCCGTCACCGGCACCATCCGCGATGACCTCGCAAAGCTGCTCTCCCCCATCTGGCTCCAGATCGAGACCAACTGGCGCGGTCGAGGCGGAATCCGCTCGATCATCCGCGCCGATGTGGGTGCCGTGCCGCACGAGTATCGCGGCCGCTGAACCCCCCCGCCCCCTGTCCGCCGCCCATCACGCCGCCTGGCGGTGAACCTGCGCACGAGCGCACATCCCCACAAGCTGACGGATCGCCGGCGATGAATCCGACAGGCTATGCGTCGACTGCAGCGACGCCTGCGCCAGCGCCGCCGCCTCGGCGATCGGTGCAAACCCGAACGTCTGCGCCGACCCGCGGATCTGAAAGATCAGCCGTGTGCACTCCTTCACATCCGCCGCGTTCAGCGATCCGTTGATCCGCTGCGCAATCTGTCGCAGCTCGACCAGATACTCCGGCACATGCGACATCATCGCATCACGCGACGACAGCGAACTGAACAGCGCAGCGCCCCCGCCTCCCGCATCGGTCGAGTTCATCAGCAGAAACTCGCCCATCGCCGCCAGCAGCGTCTGCGACGGAACAGGCTTGCACAGCACGCCGTCGGGCTGAAGCGTCCGCAGCCGATCCTTGAATGCCGCCGTCCCCGCCGATGAGCACAGCAGCAGGAACGGAGTCTGAATCCCCGCAGTCCGGAGCTGATACAGCACCAGCAGCCCATCCCCATCGGGCAGGTTCAGCGAGCACAGGATGATGTCGTACCCCTCCCCCGCACGCTCCACGCCCGCCTGCACCGTGTCGACCGCGGTCACCGTCAGGTTCGTATCAACCAGGTGCTGACGAATCAGCGCGCGATCCATCTTCCCCGGTTCGATCAGCAACATACTGCCCGTAAGCGAAGTCGGGTTCACGCTCTCGAGCATGTAACACTCTTCACTCCCATCAAGCCCAAGAAACTCGCGCACGTCTATCGGTTGATCAAACCGCACACCGATCTCGTGGATCTTCCCGCGGAAGTGCCGGCAGCGCACCACCGTCCCCCCAACCGCCGCCTGCCCGCGCGCCGGGTGCGGCAGAAACACCGTGCACCGCGTGCCCGTATACACAAACGAGCTGTGCAGCAGCCCCATCCCCTCGCGTGAGATGTTCCGCGGCACATAGTTCAGCGTTGTCGCCGCGCCCCCGGGGTGCTGCAACTCCATCCGGATCGATCGCGTCTCAAACGGCCACCGCTTGAACGCACGCTTCACCGATCCGCTTGCCGCCGCGCTCGCATCCAGCTCGCGTTTCAGCCGCGCAAGTTCCATCGGCGACATCCGCAGCGTTGTCGGATCCTCACTCCTCGGCTTGCCGCGTGCGGGCGACCCATCTGAAAGAGACATCCCTCGCATCACAGCATGCTCCTGTCGGGCACGCATCAGGCGCACCGTATACGGATATCGGCACCTTGAACAAGGGACTGAAGACGCCGCGCAGCTACCCGCTCGCCGCTCCGCCCACGGATGCGTTCAGAGAACCACTCCCGCGCGATGGGCTATCCCAGAGGTCCATCCGCCCGCGGCGACTCCAGCAGGATCGTTATCGGCCCGTCGTTCACCAGCGCAACGTGCATGTGCGCACCGAACACCCCCTCCGACACCCGCGCGCACGCAGCCCGCACCGCCGCGCACAGCAGGCCAAACTCCTCCCTCGCACGCTCCGGCTTCATCGCGTTGTCAAACGATGGCCGACGGCCCTTCCCCGCATCCCCCGCCACCGTGAAGTTCGGCACCATCATGATCGCCCCGCCCGCATCCAGCACCGACAAGTTCAGCTTCCCCGCAGCATCCGTGAAGATCCGCAGGTTCGCCAGCTTGTCGGCCATCCACCGGCGATCCTCCGCGCTGTCCCGCGCCTCAAGCCCGATCAGAACCACCAGCCCGCCGGGCGCACCGACACTCGCCACCTCGCGGCTGTCGATCGTGAGCGATGCGGACAACACCCGTTGAACAACGGCTTTCATGCCGCGCAGTGTACTCAGGGACAGCCGGCAAACCACAGCGACAGGAACGCAAAGATGTCCGGCACGCCGATCCCCGGCGTCCCGTCAAGGTCGGCGCTCGCATCGCCCGCGAACCACGCACTCAGGAACGCAAAGATGTCCGGAACCTGCACCTCCCCGTTCCCGTCAAAGTCCGCCGCGCACTCTTCGACAGGCCCGTTCCCCAGCGTCCCATCGGTGTTCACCCGCTGCGCATACACGTTGTTGGAGTCAGCGCGATTGTCGGACCACGCGATCAGCGAAGCCCCATCAGCGCCTCGCGCCGCCGAGATCCGCGCCTTGGAACTCGTAACCGAGCACACCGCGACCGGCTGCCCCGGCCACAAAGCCGCGCCATCGGCATCAAGCGCAAAGCCGTGCACGTTCCCCGCGTTGCCGCAGCAGTTGGCAAACCCGAACACATCGACGCCCCCGCCCGCCCGCGCCAGCGTCGCCGTGAACGACCCCTGCACCCCGCTCAGGCCCAGCAGCTCGACACCATTCTCTCCCCACGCCCGCACACCCTCATCACTGATCTTCTGGGCGTAAAGGCCCCACTGGCTCTGCCCCGAGTTGGATTCAACCCATGCGACGTACGCATCCCCCGTCGACGCATCAAACGAAAGCGCAGCGCCAAGCTGCAAGCGGTTCACCTGCGTCGAGACCGACACGCCATTGTGATCGAACAGCTCATAGCCGTCGGCATGAATCCTCTGCACGTACGCATCGCGATTCCCGCCCGTCTCATACCACGCAAACACCGCGCCCCCCGCGCCGTCAGAAACAAACGGCGGGAAGTTGGCCGTTTGCAAAGACGTTCCGTCGAACACGATCATCGGCTCAAACGACATCGGCGTCCCAGGGTCTCGGTCCCACATCGGTGCCCCCGCCGCGCTGAGCTTCTGCGCATACAGGTGCTTGGTGCTCGTCACGCAGTTCGTCCCGCCGCAGCGAACCCACGACAGGATCATGCTCCCCGCTTCCCCCGCCTGAATATCGCACGTGTTGAACGGCCTGCTCGCCTCGCTCAGCACCACCGGTGCCGGCCAGACCGGCGCGCCCAGCAGGTCCAGCTTCTGCACGTGCAGCGCGCTCGGGGAACCATTCGACCACACCACCGCAAACGTGCCATCGCTCAGCACCGTGGCCTGCGGCGGGCCTTTGAACCCCGTCTGTGCGCCGCTCACCTGCACACCCGTTGCGCCCCATAGCAGTTGCCCGTCGGGTGCAATCAGCTGCGCAGTGATCGGCGCATTCCCATTCACATCATCGTTGAAGACGACGAACGCAAAGCCCGCGGCATCGACCTCAAGGTCATAATCCTGCGTGCTTGATACGCCCCGGTCCCGCACCAGCACCCCGTTATGCGCCCACAGTTCGTTCCCCTGCGCATCCAGCCTCTGCACATACACGTCATACCCGCCCGTGCTGTTGTCAAACCACGAGATGTAGCACCCGCCATCCGCACGAGCCCGGATCTTCGTCTGAACCTGCTCCCCGCTCCGGTCCGCGATCACCGTGTTCACAGCCGGATCGTCAGACCACTGGGCGCCGCAGATGGACGGAAACGCCGCGGCGGCCGCAGCCAGAACGAATGCCATACGCATGGGGAATGCCTCCAAAGGGTGTGGGTCAGTACGGCCACCCATGCCCGCAAGTTGCGGACTTATGGAGGGACATGCCGCTTTCAAATGGATCCTGTCCCCATCCCGCCACCCGGCCGACTATTCGTCCGCTCTTGCGTTCCGATCGTCATCGATCGCTTCCCGCCCGGTCGGCTTTGCCGCCGCCCGCTTCTTCGGCGGAATGCGCGCCGCTTCCCGCGCCGCTTCCTCCAGCCGCTGGTGCAGCTTCTCGTGATCCGGAACCGCCTCCAGTCGCTCCGCCAGGGCCAGCACCCGGGCGACCAGTGACAACCCCGGCGAGAGCGATTCAATCGCCTCATCCCCCAGCGCCTCGCACGCCAGCAGCAACCACTCTACCGGCGGCACAGGCGGAGCAGATTTCGGCACCACCGCCGCCGCCTTGGCTTTGCCCGCAGGCTTCGCGCCGGCCGCGGCCGCTCGGCCGCCAGCCTTCGCCGCTGTGGCCTTCGCCGCAGGAACACTCGCCATCGCCGGTGGATCGATCCGCGTCCGCACCGTCACAGGCCCCACCGCCACGATCGGCCACAGTCCTTGCCGCGTCGGAGGCTCGCGAACCAGAACCACCACCGGCACCTCGCGGCGTGTCGCTTCCTCGCGAAGCAGCCGACCATCCACCCCCACCCGCGGCGGGCTAAGCAGATACATCCCAGCTTTGAGCCCTGCCCCCATCGGCAGCTCCCCGTTCACACACACCACGTTCCCCGTATCGACCGCCATGTCGCGGATCTGCCGCCGCGCTTCCTGCAGCGGCAGCGCGATCCGCGCAACACGATCAAAGTCGAGAGCCCCCAGCGCGCGCCGCATCGCGTCGATTCCCAGCCGCTCACACTCAAAGTACCGCCGCTGGACCAGTGCCTCGCTGGCCTGCTCCATCAACGCGTCGATCTTCTGTGAAAGCTTGCTCTGACCGGCCGCCAAAATGCGCTCCCATGACTACTTCGGTGAACGCGTCCGCATCACGCGCCCTGATAGCTGCGACGCCCGACCTCATCGGCCAGCGCGTTCATCACCACTTGCCAGCTCTTGGCCTGATCTCCCAGGTCATACGCCAGCACATCCGCAACCCCAGGCCAATCCGATGCGCCGATCGCGCGCTTGAGTTCCCCAAGCGCCTTCGCCAGCGACTCGATGTGCTGCCCCACCGTCTCCTCAGCACCGCCCCCCGGCGTCCGGGCAGGCATCGTGCCAAGGTCCATCCCCAGCAGCGTCGCCCCGTTGATCACGCCCTCCCGCACATTCTGCCACACCCCCAGTGCCGCCGAAACCCGCGGCATCGCCTCATCCAGCCGCCCGGTCTGCACCGCCTTCGCCGCCGCCTCCTGGTGACCAATCGCCCCCTTGAGCTCTTCGGCAATCTCGAGAAACGTCACCCGCACCAGCGACAACGGGTCCGCCGACACGAACCGAATCTCCGCCCCCGGCCGCGGCTCGCACGGCGGACACTCCAGCCACGCGTCCGCGATCGGCTTGCCATCCATCGACGCCTCGATCACCACCCGTTTGCGACCCTCCGCCGCCCGTTTCGCGGCCTCAAGCGCGGCCGCAATCGTCGGCTTCTCGATCCGGATTTCTTCGCCATCCAGGAGAACGTGCATAGGGGCGATAGTAGCAGAAACCGCTGCCGCGGGATCGGCCCCGCCGCGCAGAAAAAGAGGGAGCAGCCCACCGCCCACTCCCTCTCGATCCACTGTTCCGCTGCGATTCGCGGGGAGCGCCTGATACCGAATGCTCTTTTCCACATCCGGCATCCCACTTCCCGCTTCCGATCTCTTCCGTCACCCGTTCTTCTTCTCAAACTCCCGCATGAACTCCGCCAGTGCCTTGCACCCGGCGACCGGGAACGCGTTGTAGATGCTCGCCCGCATCCCGCCGGTGGATCGGTGACCCTTCAGTTGGTCCATCCCCTGCTTGAAGGCTTCCTTGACGAACTGGTCATCAAGCGCCTCGCTCGGCGTGCGGAACGTCAGGTTCATCGACGACCGGCTGCCCTTGTGGGCGTGCCCCTTGTAGAACTTCGACGAATCGAGGACATCGTAAATGATCCTCGCCTTATCTTCATTGTGCTTCTGCAGCTTCTCTACGCCCCCCTGCGCAAGGATCCACTTGAACACCAGCCCGCTGATATAGATCGCAAACGCCGGCGGCGTGTTGTGACGGCTCCCATCCTTCGCGTGCGTCTCATACTTCAGCATCAGCGGCAGCTTCCGCACAGGCTTCAGCAGGTCTTCACGGATGATGCAGAACGTCGTCCCCGCGATGCCCACGTTCTTCTGCGCGCCGCCATACACCATCCCGAACTTCGCAACGTCGATCGGGCGGCTGTACATGTCGCTCGACATGTCACAGATCAGCGGCGCGCCGTCAGGCACCTTCGGGTAGCGGAAGCTCCCATCCGCGTTCCGCCACTGCGTCCCGTAGATCGTGTTGTTCGAGCACATGTGCACGTACGCGGGCTTTCCAGCGTAGTTGATCTCCGCATCGCTCGGGCAGTGATCGTGCTTGCACCCGCGCCCGTCCCACGCCTCATAGCACTTGCTCGAATACACCTTCGACTCGTCCCACGTCTTCTCCGCCCAATACCCCGTCGTCAGGTACGCCGCCACCCCGTCATCGGCCAGCAGGTTCGCCGGGATCATGAAGTTCTGGCTCGTCGCGCCGCCCGTCAGGAACAGCACCTTGTAGTTCGCCGGAACACTGCCGATCTTCCGGCAGTTCTCCTCCGCCTCCGCCAGCACCTTGTCGAACACCTTGCCGCGATGGCTGTGCTCCATGATGCCGATGCCCGAGCCGTCAATGTTCCACAGGTCCGCCTGGGCCTGCTTGATCACCTCTTCCGGCAGGCACCCGGGCCCCGCGGAGAAGTTGAAAATCCGACCCGACGCGGCATGGGTCACGGGGCTCTTCATCGACGGCGCAGAGGGTGTGGCAGTGCTCATGGTCCAATCTTACCCAGCCACAAAGCGAGTGCCCAATGCCCTCCGCCGAGTGCCGAATGCCTACTGCCTACTCCAAAAAAACTCTCCCTCACCCTCTCCCCTGCGCTGCCTCTTCCCCCCTGAATTTGCCACTTGTCCCCCCGCATCCCCCAAAATAACCCCGATTTCACCCCAACCTCCGCGTCATGATCACCCGATTCCCAACAATCATCCCATGCTCGACTGGCTGAAAGACAACGACGCCCTCGCCATCTGGCTCACCGCGGCCTCAGTCGTCATGTTCGTCGGCAGCATCTTCGTCGCCGCGATCGTGGTCATCCGCCTCCCGCACAACTACTTCGCGCACCCCACTCGCCCCCCGCGCGAGCGCAACCGCGGCGTCGCCATCAAGGTCGCCAAAAACATCCTCGGCGCGTTCCTCTTCCTCGCCGGCCTGGCCATGCTCATCCTCCCCGGCCAGGGTGTGCTCATGGTGCTCGTCGGTGTCATGCTCCTCGATATCCCCGGTAAGTACCGCCTCGAGAAGTGGCTCGTCTCCAAGGGCAAGGTCCTCAAGGCCATGAACTGGCTCCGCGCCAAATGGGACAAGCAACCGCTGAAGGTGAACGGCAAGAGCGACCTGAGTCTTCGCCGCTCCGCCGCGAGACAAGCCTGATGCACAAACACGAGCGTCGATCCGTCTAAGCCGGATCTCCCACTTCCCTCCTCCCCGCCCCAAAGGGCGCACGATTCCCTTCCTACAGAGCCCCCGCGGAGCGCAACCCGTGGCAAGCCCCCCCAACTCCCCGGCCCGCAGGGCCGATGACCGCCCACCGTTCTCCCAGACCAGCCCCAAAGTCACCCCTTGCCCGCCACACCAGCAGCAGTTACATTGACACCGTGGTCTTGCGCGACAAGGACAACTCCAACGGCTGGACCGGCGCGGGCGATGGCACGCGCGAGCAGGCGGGTGGCACAGGTGACTTCTTTGCCTTGAAGTGCCACGGGTCCGGCGGCTTTGGGCCGGGCCCGTTCGCTGGCGAAGAGAATTTACAGTGGCCTCAAGCGCCGGCCCGGCTGCAAGCGAGACAGAGACAAAGAAGAGTGCCCTGGCCTTGCGTACCTCGACGCTCCGCGGCGAGCCCGGTGCCTTGCAGATTCGGCCCCGGAGGGGCCA
>JBBRUT010000060.1:0-19487 GCA_038247555.1 Phycisphaerales bacterium
CGGGAGCGGGACGACGCTTGTGGCGGCGGCAAAGTTGGGCCGGAAGTGGATAGGGTGCGATGTGAACCCGGAAGCGGTGGAGATCGCCGCGGGAAGGCTTGCGGCCCAAGTGGGGAAGATCGAGGCATAGAGGCGCGTACGATGGCCGATGCTGCGTTGGCTCGGCCAGCTTTATGCCCGGCGGATTGTGAACGTGAACGTCAACATTGTGCTGGCGGGCGTGCTGGCGTTGCCGCCGACACTGCTGGCGGTGTGGATCGCGCACCGGCTGGGCGTGGAGCAGGGGTGGCGGATTTCGCTGATTACGTTTTTGACGGACATCGTCTCGGATGTGCTGGTGTACTTCGCGCTGCACTGGCTGGCGAATCACTGGCCGGCTTTGGCGGTGGTGCGGCGCGAGGAGGCGGGAAGCCCGCCCAAGCCGAGGCTGTCGTTTTTTCGGGATGCGACGCTGGTGCAGGTGGAGCGTGCCGCGCTTTCACCGCTGCTGTACCTGCTTCTGCTTGGGACACAGTACGTCCTGATTCACGAGGGCATGCACCCGGTAGCGGCGACAGCGATTGCGTTTGCCATCGGCATCGGCACGACGCGCGTGATTCATACGGTGTGGATGTATAAGCAGGAGCGCAAGGCGAGGCTCCAGATGAAGAAGCTGCTGCGGAAGCACCGGACCGATCAGCGCATCAAGACCGGCCCGGCGGATGTAACGGGCATTCATCACGCTGGCGGCGGGAATGGCGCTGCGGGGGCGGCGGAGCTGCTGGGGGGGACCGAGCGCGCGGGCGGGACCGGGCCTGGAAATCAACGGGACGCGGAATCGGACGGCTTATAGGTCGCGAGCCGCCGCTTGACCATGCCGTAGAGGGTGAGGTCCGCGACCCTGGGGAAGAGGGTGTTGAACGACATTCCGAACCGGACGAAGTGCCCGGCAAAGCCGGTCCAGACTTCCGGCCGCGGCCTGCGCAGGCAGGCGACTGTGCACTTGGCGACAAAATCGGCGGTCTGGGTGAACATGTCGGGGGAGTGCGCGATCATCGACCCGTTGGCCGAGAGCTTCTCGGCTGTTTCGAAGAACTCGGTTTTGGTGCTGATTGGGTGAACGGTGGAGACGGCGATCCCTTCGGGTCGCAGCTCGAGGTTCATGGAGCGGCCGATGTGGTTCTGCGCGGCCTTGGTGGCGGAGTAGACGCTGAAGTAGGGAAGGAACATTTTGCTCAGGCAGGATGAGCAGATGAGGATGTGGCCGCGGCGGGTTTCGCCCGGTAACGGCGAGGCCTTGCGCATGTGGTCGATCGCGGGCCGGATGGTGTTGAGCGTGCCGTAGAAGTTGACCTCGAACATAGCGCGGATTTCCGCATCCAGCATTTCGTGCACGGGCTTCTCGACACCGTATCCGGCATTGGCGTACACGGAATAGAGCGAGCCAAACTCGGTGACTGTTGCGTCGATCAGGGCTTTGCACTGCGCAGGGTCGACGACATCCATTTGCAGCGCGATGGCGCGGCCGCCCTCAGCGCGGATGCGATTGACGAGGGCATCGAGCTTATCGATGCGGCGGGCGCCGAGGGCCACGGGCATTCCGGCGCGGGCGCACGCGAGGGCAGTGGCCGCGCCGATGCCGGAGGATGCGCCGGTGATGGCAATGGGTTTGTTGCGGAGGTCGATGGCCATGGCGGGGAGGCTCCGGGGCGAGAGGCTGCGCGAAGGACGCATCGTATGCGTTGGGGGTGGAGCGTCTGTCGGAGGGGGATCATCGACGCCGGAGCGAAAGGAGCCAGCCAAACTCCTCGACACGGAGAAGGCGTGCCGCGGCGGCAAAGACGGCCCCGCCGACGCCGGCACCGACGGCCACGCCGAGCAGTTGTGTCCACCAGGTTGTGCGTGGTCCGAGCAGCCAGAGGGCTGCGACGACGGCCGCGGCCATGAGCGCGGTGGCGATGGTGATGCGGGCTGCACCGCGGACGACGGCGCGATCGACGGGCAGGCGGCCACCGATGCGCCGCCTGAGCAGGAGCATCAGGATTCCGCACTGCACGGTCGCGGTGATGCTCGTGGCCCACGCGAGTCCGGCTTCGCGGAAGTACCAGATCAGCACGACGTTGAGCACGAGGTTGAGCAGCACCATCGCCATGGAGACGTACATGGGCGTGCGTGTATCGTGCTTGGCGTAGAAGGCGCGGGTAAGGACGTGGTTGAGCGAGTATGCCCAGACGCCGGGGGCAAAGCCCAGAAGGACCGCCGCGGACCGGGCGGTGCCCTCGACCGAGAAGCCGGTGCTGCCGTGTCCGTAGAGCACGGCGGCGAGATCGTTGCGGATGAGCACGAGGCCGATGCTGGCGGGGAGGCCGATGAGGAAGCTGAGGCGCAGGCCGCGGCGGAGCGTGGCGGTGAAGTCGATATCGTCGTGTGCGTATCGGGCGAGCAGCGGGAAGATGGCGGTGGCGACGGCGATGCCGAAGACGCCGAGGGGGAACTGGTAGAGCTGCTGGGTGTTGAAGAGGATGGCGTTGGAGGCTTTGTCGAGCGGATAGGTGTGACCGAGGAGCGTGGGGCCGACCCAGATGGGCCACATTGCGATGAGCATGTCGAGGAAGGCGTTGACCTGGATGGTTCCCATGCCGATGGCGACGGGGATGAACCTTTTGAGCATGGCGCGGGCGAGCGGGCGGGCCTCCGCGGCATCGTGTGACCAGCGGACGTGCGGCTGGAGCAGCTTGAAGAAGAAGAGGAGCTGGGTGAGCCCGGAGAAAGTCGTGGCCCCGGCGAGGGCGAAGGCGGTGAAGTGGCCACCGGTCTCGCCGCGGATCATGAAGAAGAGGCCGACGGTCACGATGAAGGCGTTGAGCACGAGGGGCCCGGAGCTGGCCCAGGCAAACTTTCCGTGCACCTGGAGCATCCCCGCGAGCACCGCCACACCGCAGATGAGCGGCATGAAGGGGAGCATGACCATGATGAGCTGGAGGGAGAGTTCGCGCTCCGGGGTGTGAGACATGAAGAGCAGGATGCCGAGGAGCGCGAGTTCGATCAGGACAGTGAGGCCGGTGGTGACGATGCCCAGAACGATGAGCGTGAGGCGGGCGATTGCGCCGGCGCGGCTGGGCTCGCCCGGAGCCGCGGCCTGCTCATCGTGGCGGAGGGCGTGGGTGTAGGTGGGGATGAACGCGGCGGAGAGCGCACCCTCGCCAAAGAGGCGGCGGAACATGTTGGGGGTCTGGAACGCCGCGGCGAAGGCGGAGCCGACCATGGTGTCGCCAAAGACGCGTGCGATGATGACGTTGCGGGCGAGCCCCGCGAAGCGGGAGAGGAGGGTGACACCGGAGACGGCGCGAACCGCGCGAGCAAGGGGCGCGTGGTCGGCGGCTTCGAGGCTGGGCGGGGCCGGGGAGATAGGGTCTGCGGCTGGCAAGGCCTGATTCATCGGTCAGGCGGCGGCTGGGGGGTCAGCACCGGGGTCTGCGCGGGTGGGGAGGGCTCGGGAGGGGCGTCAGGTTCGGCTGCGGCGGGTTCGGAGTGGACTGGCGCGGCGGGCGGGGGCGCGAGAGTGGCCGAGAAGACCTGGAAGCCGACAAAGGACGCGTAGAACAGCAGGAGGAGTGTGCCCTCGATGCGCGAGATGCTGCGGTTGGTGGTCCGGGCCATGATCATGAGCACGACGCAAAGACCGCTCATCACGCAGATGGCGAGAATGCCGTTGTGGGGGACCACCATGGGGCTGATTGCGGAGGCGAGGCCGAAGATGCAGGCGATGTTGAAGATGGAAGAACCCACGACGTTGCCCACGGCGATGTCGACGTGTCCCTTGCGGACGGCGATGATGCCGGTGATGAGCTCGGGGAGGGTGGTGCCAATGGCGACCACGGTGAGCCCGACGACGGCGGGGCTGATGCCCATGAGGGTGGCCGCGCCGCTGGCACCATCGGCCGCGAGGGAGCCGCCCAGACCGAGCATGGCGAGGCCGATGGTGAAGCCGACGATGCTGGAGAGGAGTGAGCGTTCAAAGTCGCGCTCGTGCTTGTGGCTGACCTGCTCATCAAGCTGGGTCGTGCGCGGATGAGCGCGGATGCCGTCGAGGATGGTGAGTGTGGAGTAGATGAGGAAGACACCTAGCAGGATGAGGCCTTCCCACCGCGCGAAGCCCGGCGCACCGAAGAGTGCGAGGGCGAGCAGGAGGGCCATGGTGAGGGCGACCACCGGCAGTTCGCGGCGGATGACCGCATCGCCCACCGCGAGGGGACGGATGAGGGCGCAGATGCCCAGGATGAGCCCGATGTTGCAGATGTTTGCGCCGACAAGATTGCCGAAGACCATGTCGGTCCGGCCTTTGACGGCGGAGATGGTGTTAAAGGCGAGCTCGGGGGCGGAGGTGCCCCAGGACACAACTGTGAGGCCGACAAGCAGGGGTGAGATCCCCAGTCGCGAAGCGACCGCCACGGCTGCATCGACGAGCATTTTGCCGCCAAAGAGCAGGAGCACGAGGCCGCCTGCGAACATCCCAATGTACGTGAGTAGTGACATGGCCCGGAAGGTTACGCGGCGGGCGTGGTGCGAGGGGCAGTCCTTGAGGGTTTGAACAGCTTCGCGGCGATGGCGGCGAGGACCGCGGCGAGCACGATGCCCATGGTGTTGGCGGCAAAGTCGTCCCACGCCGCGGTGCGCCTGAGCACCGGGAGCGACTGGGAGTACTCATCGACGGCTGCGCCGCAGATCGCGATGAGAAAGCAGAGGGCGATGGAGCGGAACGAGCGCCAGGGGCCAAGGACCTCCGCCGCCAGCAGCAGCGAGAACCACCCGCCGAACGCGGCCATGTGGATGAGCAGGTCCGGCCGATCAATGGTGGGGACACGGACATGCAGATTGGGGATGTGGGTGCCGATGAACAGCGCCAGCGCGTAGACGGCAAAGATGATTCGGCGCACGCGGCGCGTCATGCGTTGCTGCTCGCCTGCGAAGAAGCGGCGGCGGAGGATTCGCGAACAACCACCTGCGGGATGGGTGGCGTGGCGCCTGACGATCCGCCGTCGGCGCGGCGCTGGAGCAGGGTGTCCCAATCGGCGATGACGCGATCGGCCAGGGCTTTGTAGTCGGCCGCGCCCGGGCAGGTTGGGGCATAGTCGAAGATGGTCTGGCCGAAGCTGGGGCACTCGGCGAGCTTGATGTTGCGACGGATGGGGGGCTGGAGGATGCGCGCGGTGCGGTAGGGGACATCCTGGCCGGAGCTTCGGGCCTGCTCGAAGAAGTTGACGAGGTCGGCGACGACTTCGCGGGAGTGCGTCGTGCTGGTGTCGTGCATGCAGAGGATGATGCCGGTGACGCGGAGGCGTGGGTTCACCGACTTGCTGACAAGGGCGACGGTTTCGAGCAGCTTGCTCACGCCCTGGAGCGCGAGGAAGTGGGCCTGCATGGGGATGAAGACTTCGCGGGCCGCTCCGAGCGCGTTGAGCGTGAGCAGGCCGAGGGAGGGGGGGCAGTCCATCAAGACGAACTCAAACTTGTCGCCGACGGATTCGAGGAACTTCCGCAGCCGGGTGGTGCGGTCGGGCGCGGAGGCGAGCTCAGTCTCCGCCGCGGCGAGATCGGTCTCGGCGGGGAGGATCCAGAGGTTGGGGCGGACCTGCTTGAGCGCGGCGGGCGCGACGGAGGCAGGGTCGAGCAGCACGTCGTACACGGTGGGGCTGCGATCGGTATCGCCTTCAGCGCCGGGATCGACACCGAGATGGAGGGTGGCGTGGGCCTGAGGGTCGAGGTCGATGAGCAGGGTGGGCCGTCCGGAGGCGGCGATGCCCGCCGCGAGGTTCACTGTGGTGGTGGTCTTGCCGACGCCGCCCTTCTGATTGAGAAGGGCGATGGTGCGAACGGGCCGCGGCGAGCCGGCGGACGACGGATTGGCGGCGTGGGTGGACATCGGCTTGAGTATACGGAGGCGGGGTCGCGTGCCCTATTGCCGATCGGGGAAAGGGGTTCAGGCCGCCTTTGAGCCCTTCGGGTCGGTGGGCTGCGTGGGTGCAGAGGGGCCGGAGATGGAGCGGGGCGCCGCCGGAGGGGCGAAGGCGGGATCGCGGGCCTGAAGCTCCTGGTTCCGCCGCGCGATCTTGAACGCGGTGACGCCGATGAACGCGACGAAGACGAGGGTCAGGGCGTAGGTGACGCGGGCGCGGCCCTCTGACAGGGTGACTCCGAGGATGGCAAAGCCCGCGGCGATGCCGTAGAGCGCGAGCACCGCCCCCTTGACACCCAGAGCGCGCTTGAGCATGTGGTGCAGGTGCTGATCATCGGCATCGGAGATGCTCTTGCCGGCGAGCTTGCGGCGGACAATGGCGAGGCTGGTATCAATGATCGGGATGAGGTAGATGATGAGCCCGGCGAGGACGAGGTCGGTGCGGCCGGTGTCGCCGAGGGTCAGCACAATGACGATCGTGCAGAAACCCAGCAGCAGCGAACCGGCATCGCCCAGAAAGATGTTCGCGGGGTTGAAGTTGTATGGGAGGAATCCGAGGCAGGCCCCCAGCACACCCAGGCAGAGCACGATGCGTGCGCCGTCGAGCACGCCGTCATCGGAACTGGCCATTGTCAATGCGATGGCCAGCAGGCCCACGTTGGCGATCGCGGTGACACCGGAAGAGAGGCCATCGAGGCCGTCGATCAGATTGGAGGCGTTGCACGCGCCCAGCACGAAGATCGCAATGACGGCGGTGCCGACCCAGTAGACGATGTCGAACGAAACTCCGCCGCCGCCGGGCATGGGGATGATGACGAGAACGGTTTCCAGACCGTCGACCATTCTGGTCGTGAAGCCGGTCATCTGGTTGGGGCCGATTCCGAGGGCTTTGGCCGCGGGGAGGATGACGCCCGCGGCGACGCGGACGCCGATATCCTGCGTGGCAAGCGCGGCGGCGGCGAAGAGCATTCCGGCGATCTTGGTGCGGGGATGGATGCCCTTGATGTCATCCCATAGGCCGCAGGCCATGATCGCCGTCATGCCCACTAGGATCCAGATCGAGAGCCCGCCGGCCAGGCCGATGCGTTTGACTACGTGTTCCGTTGCATGAAAGTCCACAAGGCCGTGGAGCGGCGCGGTGTACGTGAAGATTGCAGCGAGGATGATGCCGAAGTAGACCGCGACCCCGCCGAGGTAGGGCGTGGGGGTCTTGTGGATTTTACGTGCTTCGGTGGGCCGGTCGATGACGCCGTAGGTCAGGGCAATGCGGCGCATGACCGGGGTGAGGAGCAGGGTGGTGAGGAAGGCGACGACGAACACGCCGACATAGCCGTGGAAGATCTCCAGGCGACTGGGACCGGCTTTGTGCAGACCGAAAACCGCCTCGATGGCCGTCTGCTTTGCGGAGAGAGCCTCGATCTGCGCCCGCATCTCCGTGATAAGAGGGGTGGCTCTTGACGAAGCATCGCCGGGAGTAAGCGTGAGAGGATTGAAGAAAGTGGAGAGCATCGCGAGGGGCGGCTATGCCGCGCCGGCCTCCGTCTGAGCGGGTGGGCGAACGACGACACCGCTCCGCAACGACGCGGCGATGTCGAGGATGGTCTGTTCGAGCGTGAAGCGAGGGGCAAAGCCGATCGCCTGACGGATGCGGCGGAGATCGGGCTCGCGTCTACGGAGATCTTCAAAGCCTGCGGAGTAGGCCTGCTCGTAGGGGATCAGGCGCTTGGTCGAGCGCGAGCGGGTCGCGGCGATGACAAGATCGGCGAGCTCGTTGATGGAGACAGAGCGATCGGAGCCGACATTGAAGACGCGGCCGTGGCAGGGAACGTTGCGGAGCAGGCGGGGCAACGCCGCGGAAACATCGCGGACATCGCAGAAGCAGCGCGTCTGTTCTCCGTCGCCGTGGACGGGCAGATCGTCGCCTGCGAGGGCCGCGGCGATGAGGTTGGGCAGGACCATTCCGTAGGAGCCGACCTGACGCGGGCCGACGGTGTTGAAGAAGCGTGCGACGAGAACGGGCGTGCCGCGTTTCTCGTGATAGGCGAGTGCGAGGTACTCATCGATCGCCTTGGAGCATGCGTAGGACCACCGCGAGCGGATCGAGGGCCCGTAGACGACGTCGTCGTCTTCCGAGAACGGGGAGCGCTCGGATTTGCCGTAGACCTCGGAGCTGGAGGCGATGAGGGTGGGGGCGGGGCCGCCGTCGGGGCCGTGCGTGAGCGCGAAGCGCAGGAGGTCGGCGGTGCCGTGGACGTTGGTCTCGATGCAGCCGATGGGGTCATCGACGACGAGGCGAACACCGACAGCGGCGGCGAGGTGATAGATCTCGTCGAAGCGTTCGCCGGGGCCGAAGGCATTGAGGGCGCAAGAGAGATCGGCTTCGATGAATCGAAGGCTCGGATGAGCGGGGGGAAGGTTCTCACGCCGGCCGGTCGAGAGGTTGTCGATGACGGTGACGGAGGAGTTCTGGGAGAGAAGGAGATCGCACAGGTGCGAACCGATGAAGCCCGCGCCGCCGGTGACAAGGACTCGCGCGGGGAGCGCGGGCTGGGTCGGGGCGGGCGATCGGTCGAGTCTGGCGGCGGCGTTGTCGGGGTCGGGGCTCACTTGGGTTGCGACTGGTAGGCGTGCGTGGCCTGGATGTTGCGCTTGAAGTAGCCGCCGGCGGAGGAGCGGACAGCGTTGACGATGACGCCGAGCATTTCGGCCCGGGTTTCTGAGAGTTGTGAGCGGAGACGATTGACGAGGCCGCGCTTCTCGTTCATCGCGCGGACGACCAGTGCGACGGCGTCGGCGCGGTTGGCGATGGCCATGCCGTCACCGGAGACGATGGCCGGCGGCACGTCGATGATGACGCGGTCGAACTTGGTCGACGCCTCGCTGATGAGCCGGCCCATGATGTCGGAAGAGAGACGCTCGGGGACTGCACGGTTGGCGAGCGTGCCGGCGGAGAGGACCGAGAGATTGTCAACGCCGGAGTTCTGGACCGCGCCGTCGAGCGTGGCCTGGCCGGCGAGGATGTCGCCCAGGCCGGGGGACTCATTGAGCTTGAAGGCCTTGTGGACGGCGGGGCGGCGGAGGTTGGCATCGATGATGAGCACGCGTTCGCCCGAGCCCGCGCAGGCGATGCCGAGGTTGCAGACAACGGTGGTCGCGCCGGAGCCGGGCATGCCGCCCATGACGACCAGGGAGCGCCGGCCCTCCTGATCCATCTTCTTGATCAGGGGGTTGCGGATAAGACGGAAGCTCTCGGTGATGACGCCGCCGGGTGTGTCGCGGAAGGCGGTCTCGACGGCCTTGGGCTTGGAGGGATCTTCACCGGCCTCCGGGACCATGCCCAGGACATTGAGGCGGGGGATGACGGCCAGATCGCCGGGGCCGCGGACGCGCTGATCGAGCAGTTCCCGAAGGACCAGGAGGCCGCCGACGAGGCCACCGATGAGGATCACGCCCAGCGGCACGAGGATCTGGAGTTTGGGGAACGAGACGCGATCGGGCGGCTGCGCCCAGCGGAGGACGCGGACACGGTCGTAGACGCTGGTCGCGGCGAGCTGATCGAGGTTCTTGATGGCGACGGAGAGATCACTCTCTTCCTTGTTGAGCGAATCGAGGTTATTGTCGTACTGCCGGATGCGAACGAGGGAGCGGACGATGTCCTCCTTGCGGAGATTGGTCTCGAGCTGCTGGGCCTCGAGCTCTTTCTTCTGCATCTCCATGCCGGAGAGTTCGGTGCGGAACTGATCGAGACGGGCATCGAACATCTTGCGGAGGATCTCATCGCGGCGGGACTCGAGGGAACGCTCGGTGGCCTCAATCCTTCGCCGGATCGCGCGGACCTCGTTGTGGCCCTCGCCATATCCGCCGGAGAGCAGCGAGAGCTCGGCCACCTTCAGCGAGGAGATCTCCGACTCTGCCTGACGGATGATCGGGTCCTCGCGGGTCGCGGAGACCAGTTCCTCGGGGAAGACGGGGGTCTGGTTAACCGCGAGCAGGTCCTTGTACTTCTCCTGCACGGACTGGAGACCGGCCATCCCGGTATCGATCTTCACGAGGCTCTCGGCGATGTTGGAGAGCTTCATGTTTTCACTGACACCGGCGGTCTGCAGGTCGGTGATCTTGCTTTCCTGCAGCAAGCGCTCGCGGGCGCTGATGACGCGTTCCTTGTCCTGCGCGAGCGTCTTCATACGATCGTTGAGTGAGGCGCGCCGGCCCGAGCTCTCCGACCGGTTCATGCGCTGCAGGTCCTGCAAGTAAGACCGGGCGACGGCGTTGACGACCGCGGCGGTGTCGGGGCCCTTACGCCAGGTCATGTTCAGGGTGATGAGGTTGGTGTTGGAACGGACACGGGCGGAAAGATCCTTGGTGAGCTGCTGCATGGCCTGAGGCGCGTTGAGCCGCCCGTTGACATAGAACTGCTTGGCCCAGTCGGTCCGCTCAACTTCCGGGTCCTTGAGCGCGGCGGCGAGGATCTCGTCGGCCGTCATCATTGCGACCTGGGTTCCCATGAAACGCGCGTTGGCGTCCTGGTTCTCGTACATGCTGCCGGTCTCGAGCGGGTTGTTCACCGGCGGATCGCAGCGGAAGATGGCGACAGCGTCGTAGCTTGGATAGACCCGGAGAAGCACAAAGTGGGCGGCCGCGCCGAGCACCGCACCGAAGATGGCTGCACCGATGAGCAGGGGGTAGTGCCGCCGGAGCAGACGCACCGGATCAATGGAAACCAGGCCCATGGGTCCCGCGGCGGGCTGAGGAGCCGAGCGCGAGGGCGCGGAGTGGGGTCGGGTCTGTGTTGGTGCGGTGGTCATGACAGGTTTCCGTGAACAAAGCTATCGGTCTTCGTCTGCCCTGTTCCGTTTGGTTCTCGGACGGAGGACAGGTTTGTGTGTGGCCCGCGGGGGCGGAGGCGGCCAAGGGTCACTGGCCATCGAGTGATTGGAGCAGGTCCTTGAGTTCGGTGCCGTAATGGCTCTGCAGAGCAGGGTTTGCTTCGATGAACTGTGCGGCGGCCTGGGCACACTCCCGGGCACGGTTGCGGTTGCCCTGGGCCTTGAGCGTGGAGGCCAGGTGGAGGAGCGCGGGGACCCGCTCGCTGGGGGCGACGGCGATGTTGACCGCCCGCTCCAGAACAGGCTGGGCCTCATCGTGGCGGCCGAGGGCGTGGTAGATCGCACCAAGGGTGTCGAGGATCATCGACGAGCTGGGCGCAGCCTTGGACGCCTTGTCGGCGTAGGGCAGGGCCTCGGCGGGCCGCTTCAGGTCGACGCCCAGGGTGTAGGCGACGTTGTTGTTGAGTTCGGGGTCATCGGGCGTGGCGACGAGCGCACGCTGGAACGCCTTGAGGGCGTTGTCAAAGTCCTTGATTCGGTACGCGGCGGAACCGCGTGCCGACCACGCCGCGGCGGTGAGGACGGGATCGAGGCCGGAGGTTTCGGAGAGCTGCTCGAAGGTCGCCGCGGCCTGAGTTTCCTGGCCGGGGATTCTCGCGCGGACAACGGTCGCGTGGTAGATCGCCCATCCTGTGAACGGCCGGGAGCGATTGAGCTGCTCGAGCGCGGCCATCTGGTCCTCGGGGTTGTCAAAGATCGATGGGAAGGTCCGGAAGAAGAGGTCCACATCTTCGCGCTTTGTGGGTTCGATCTTGCCCCAGGCCAGGCGTGCATCGGCGAGCGCTTCGGTCGGCCTCTTGGCCTTCGCCCAGACGCGTGCCCGGAGCATGAGCAGTCTGGGGCTCTGCTCGGTGGCCAGCGAGGGCGTGCGGAGGACTTCCATCGCGCGGGTGGTGTTGGGATTGGCGCCGCTCGTCAGCGAGACGACGTAGAGCTCGGCGACCTGCGGATCGGGGACCTTGGCGAAGATGTCGCCCACGAGTTGTGCGGCGCGCTCGAAGCGGCCCGTCTGCGTGAACACCGTGGCGGCCCGCATCTTCCACTGCAGGTCATCAGGGGCGAGCTTGACGGCATCCTCCACCAGATCAAGAGCTTCGGGGACGCGCGTCAGGGCGAGGAGGAGCTCGACAAAGTCCATGCGGAGCTGTGCATCGTGGGGCGCGGCGGTCACTGCGCGGCGGATTTGATCAATGCCCTCGGTCACGCGCTGGGTCCCGAGGTAGATCGTGGCGAGCATGCGTCGCGCCGGGGTCATGTCGGGCCGGAGCTTGAGGACCTGGAGCAGGTCGGCCTCGGTGTCGCGGTTGAGCGCGGGGTCCATCGAGGTGAACTCGGCGCGCTTGAAGTAGACCAGGAAGTTCTCCGGCTCCGCCGCGACGGCGCGATCGAGGGTGCGGCGTGCGGCGTCCATGTCGCCGAGGTTCGCCGAGGCCTGGGCGCTGAGGATGAGCATGATCGCGTCTGACTGGGCCTTCGGGCCAGCGGCGGTGATGAGTTCCTGGGCTTCCTTGAACTTGTTGATCCGGATGTGGGACTCGATCACGCGCTTGGTGATCTCCATGCCCGCGTCTGCTGCGCCGTTGGCGAGCGCCTGGTCGTAGGCCTCGATGGCCTTGGGGAAGTCGCCGCTCTCAAAGTACAAGTTACCGATTGCGCGATCGATCTCGCGGAGCTTTGGGTCCTGCTTGTCGCGGGAGGGTTCGAGCAGCGCGAGGGCCATGTCGCGCCCGGCCACCTGGGACAGGAATGTCGCGGCGGTGACATACTCCGTGCCGCCCTTGGTCGAATCGGCGACCGAGTCGAGGTAGGACTTGTATACGTTCACCGCGCCCTGACGGTCGCCGCGACGGGCGAGGATCGCTGATTGCGCTGCTGCGCCCATGCGAGCATCCTTGGATGCGATCTCGGCGGCGAGGGGCTCGGCCTCGTCGATGAGGTTCTGCATGATGAGGAGGGAGGCCAGGGAGAGCTTGTTCTCGAGATCGGCAGGATTGCTGATGGCGATGCGGCGGCGGGCGGCCAGGGCCTTCTCGCGATTGCCGTTCGGGCCCTCGGATTCGAGCATGAGGAGGATGCGGGCGAACTCCGGATCGCGGCCGCAGGTCGCTTCGGCGGCGCGGGCGACGCGGAGGGCCTCGTCGTAGTCCTTGAGCGTGAAGAGCGACTTGACGAGCGAGGTGTTGCTCACGATGTCGCCGGGGCGGATCTGGATTGCGCGGGTGAAGGACTCGACCGCCGCGCGGACCTGTCCGAGTTCGAACTGCACGCTACCGAGCATTCGCCAGAGCGAGGGATTGAGACGGTCCTGGGAGAGGGCGGTGCGCAGGCCTGCGGCGACGGACTCCATCCCGCCGCGGCGTGCATCGGATTGTTCCAGCTTCGCGAGCGCGACGAGGTCTCGCCGCGCCCTGAAGACCATGCCGCGGGCCTGATCGATGTTCTTGGATTCGGCCAGTGCGCACAGCCGGTCGAGCTCGGCGGTGTTGTTGCTCTCGGCGGCACGGACGAACTGCAACTCGACGACCGTGGGATCGGCGGGGTCGAGCTGGGCGGCGGCGGCGAGCTGCGCCGTGGCCTCGTCGTTGCGCCCTGCACCGCGGAGCACGCGGTGCCGCTCAAGGTGCTTGTTCAGCTCGGGCAGGTTTGCCTGTTCGATCGCTTTGAGCTGGGAGCTGACAGGATCAGGATCGTTGAGTGCCTGCTCCATGGCCTTGAGGCCGCCGTGGTCGGGATTGGCGGCAAGCCCGGCGCGGACGGCCTCGATGGCTCCGGCCCGATCATCCTGCGAGAAGAGCAACTCGGCCAGGAGGCGGGAGAGGCGCGGATCGCCGGGGTTGTCGCGCAGGCCGGTGCGCACGCGGGTGATCGCGCCGGTGACATCGGGCGCCACGCCCGACACCATCGGGCGGACTTCGTTGAGCACCTTGACCACGGGGTCGGTAGATTCGGCGCCGAGCGTCATTTCCTTCACCAGACGCAGACTGTCCTTGATGCGATCGTTGCGAGGATCCAGCCGGGAAGCGGATTCGAGCAGACGCAAGGCCTTGGGGAAGTCGCGCTCGGCGATCGCCATCTCGGCCAGGCGGGTCATCGCACGCACGCTCCGCGGATCGAGATCCAGGACGCGCTCGTAGTTGGTCTTCGCTGCGCCAAGGTTATCCTGGCGGATCAGCACCTCGGCAAGGAGCTGGAGGGTGAGGCCGTCGCGTGCGCCGGTCTGCTCGTTGTAATCGGCCAGCAGCTTGCGCGCGGCGTTGAGATCGCCCTCCATGAACTTGATGCGCGCATCGATCGAGAGCAGCAGGGGGCTGTTCTCGGGGACAAACTTGGTCAGAGCGGTGCGATACTCCTTGGCGCGAATCTCGTACTTCTCGCGGTCCGGGATCGTGGTGGCGGCTTCCCAGGCGGCGAACATGGAGTCGGCCTGGAACGATGCGGCGCGGCCGCGGAATGAGTAGAGCACCACACCCTCGAGGCTGACGGGCGGATCGGGAAGGTCGATGAGTGCCTGGAAACGTTCAACGGCTTTGTCGGTGTTGCCGCGAAGCATTTCCATACGGCCCCAGGCGAGCATGAGCTGGGGGTCGTTGGGCCGCCCCTGCAGGGCCTGGGTAAAGATCATGTCGGCGACGTTGGTGCCGGAGTCGAGGGTGATCTCGGCGAGCTCCGCGGCAGCGGTGGTGACGACCGGCTGCAGGCGATCTTTCTTCTCGCCGAGCACGGCGTCGACAAGCTGCTGGATCTGGGCCTTTCGTGCAAGGAACGCCTCAACGCGCGTGGTGCCGGGCTCGGCGACGCGGGCGAACGCTTCGAGATCCATCTGCAGCAGCTCGAGGCGTGCAGCCGCGGCGGGCGGATGGGCGGCTACGAAGTCTGCAAGGCGCTTCTGGGCGCTGGTTTCGCGCTGGGTGACCTGCTCGGCCTCATCGCGCCGGCGGTGATCGGCGGCGACGATTCGATCGAGTGTGGAGAGGGCGACCAACGACTCCTCATCCGTGGGGTCCGCCGCGATCGCGGCTTCGAGGTCGGCGACGGCGGAGGTGACGGATTCGGCATTGAGATCGGTCCGCTGCTGGAGGAGCCGGATCTGTGCGATGCCGCGGAAACGATGGAGCACGCGGCCGGCGTCCTCCTCGCCGCGATATCGCTTGATCATGTCATCGACGTGGGCGAGCTGCGACTCCCATGCGCCGAGATCGCCACCGTTGATGGTGATGCGGTTGTGGGTTTCTTCGAGGTATCGGCGGAGCGGCTCAACGTCTGTGCGATCGGCCTCGGAACGGGCGCGGAGCGCCAGGACATACTGACCAAAGTAACGCTCGGAATAGAGCTGCGAAGATTCGGGCTTGGTGTTGCGGATCGCGTTGATCCATTTGTCGATCCACTCGGTGTTGCCCTGGTCCTTGGCGACCGCGCGGGCGTACATCGACATGGCGTCTTCCCACTCGCCCTTGGCCGCGGCGGTGTCGCCGAGCAGCATGCTCTCCTCGCCGGTCTTGGTGAGGCGGTCATAGGCGTACCAGACGCCGGCGGCACCGACGACGGTGAGGACCGCTCCTGCGATTGCGATGAACTTGATGTTGATATTGGAAGCCATCTCGATCGTCCTTCCCGTTCTTCAGGTCCCGGGCCGCAGGGCCCGGCTCTCTCAGTTTGCCTGCGTGCTCTTTAGGCCCGCGCGCTTGGGGTTGTCGTGTGGATACTCGCCTGATTCAACGTCCTGCCAGTCGGGCACGCAGAGCATCAGGTCGGGCAGAATGTCTTCGAGGAGCTCGGCGGCGGCCGCGGCGAGTTCCTCGGCGGTGTCGTAGGACCCGGAGAACTGCACCTTCAGGTAGTACGCGTAGCTGGCGCGGAGATCGAAGGCCAGCGCCCGGACATCCTCGGCCGTGCCGGCGAATCCACCGTTGGCGATGAAGAAGTACCCGGCCAGGAGTTTGCGTCCGCCATCAGGAGTTCGGAACTCGGTGGTTCGGAGCGTGGCGGCTTCGATGCCGGAAGGGAGACGGACCTGAGGACGGATGAGCACCTTGCGCTCGGTGCCGTCGGGGCCGATGGCATCGCGGGTGCGATAGGAGCGGCGCGAGAGCACGGGCGACTGGCCCTCCTCTGGTGTTGAGGGTGTCCAGCTGGAGAGATCGATCTCCATGGGGATGTTGCGGGTGCCGCCGGAGATCGTGAAGCCGGCGCCAACCAGGCAGCGGTCGGGCACGTGCGGCACAGTATCGATCATGCCGGTGTAGTACGCGGCGTGCAGTTCGAGGACCTTGGAGGTCGGGTTGGCGACATCCTCGATGCGGACGTAGGCGCGGGTGATGTAGTTCTGCGTGCCGAGGACCTCGAGCATCTCGGCGGATTCCTGCCGATCGGAGATCGCCTTCCACCGGTCGGTCTGGGCAGGGAGGGAGGGCAGCTTGAGCTCGGCCTCGATGGGGAGCTTGCTGAGCTGGTACTTGAGCGCGGCGATGGTGCTGCGAAACGCAAGGCCGCCCCCGAAGAGCACCACCAGGCACACGATGAAAGCGGGCCATCTGTTCATGCCGCGACCTCCTTGGTTTCGGGCACGGCCTTGTGCAGCGCCCAGACGATGGCCATGTAGAGCATGAAGCCGGGGACCAGCAGCAGGGTACCGATGAAGGTGTGCGCTTCGCCCTGGCTGAGCTGGCCATCCCAGAGTGTGAGAACGCCGAGCACGGCGACGCGGATGATGTTGAGGAAGAGGGCAACGGGGATGGCGAGCAGCAGAAGCGCGATGCGCTTCCACCAGACGCGGGTGGCGACGAGCGCGATGGCCGCGCCCAGCGCGACAAAGGCGATGAGCATGCGCATCCCTGAGCATGCTTCGGCGACGCTCATCGGCGAAGTCACAAGCGTGGTTGGGTTGGTAACGTTGATGATGTTGCCCGAGAGGTCGGCCTGCACGCCGACCATTCGCAGCGCGATGTAGCCGCCCTCGGCGGCAAACAGCTGGAGCGGGAAGGTGAGCTTGATCATCACCATCTCGGGGAGGGTCACCGCGAAGCCCAGGTAGGCGATGGGGAGGAAGAGCGTGCGCATCGCCATCGGCCCCAGAAGGAGCAGCGCGATGCCGAAGACGCAGAGGATGACGGCCAGGCCCTGGCCCAGATGTGTGGAGGCGCTGCCGACGGTGAAGAAGACAAAGCACCAGACGCTGAGCAGCAGCGGGATGAGGCCGGGCCAGAAGACCCGCCGCGGACAGTCTGCGAACTCTGCGCGGGATTGCCAGAGGATGTACAGACTGATGAACGGAACGAGGTAGGCGTGGGACCAGTCGGGGTTGCCCCATGAGTGCAGGGACTGGTTGACGAACCACCGCCAGAACAGGAAGACCATGCCCAGCAGGAGGAGGCCGATCATCAGGCCGTTGAGTGGATCGCGCAGGAGATCAAGCAGCGACCGACGGGTGGGAACCCGAGTGATGGTCGCCTGGCTCGGTGTGCTGGGAATGGCACCGAGTGAGGGGGAACTGGAGGATTGCGCAGTGGTCAACTCGGCTCCATTGTTGCCGGACCCGGGCACGGCGCACCGATCCCGCCGGCGTACTACGCCAATCGGCTCCGTGTGTTCGGGGCTTCAGCCCGCGTGAGAAGAGATATCGCGCAGGAACTGCGCAAACTGCCGGTCAGTTCCGCTGGAGGTCGGTGCCCCAGATGTCACCGGCAAAGTTTCGGTCCAGAATGAACCCGAATCCGTAGGACATTCGGAAGCCACTCCGGATGATGGCGATCGGGTACGCGAAGAAGTTGGTTCCGACGTTGATCATATCATCGGGCTTCAGGTAAATGTCAGGTTGGGTTTGTTCGGCGATCGCCCGGAGGTTGAGGCGAATGGTCGCCTGGCGGTCCTTTCCGACGACGCGGGTGAGGTCAACACGTTCGGGGATGGCCAGCGAGCCGAGGCCGCCCGCGCTGGTGAGGGCTCTGAGGAGGGTCAAGCGGCTGTCGCCGGGCAGGTTGTAGGGGCCGGGCCGTGAGACCTGTCCGCTGATGTAGACGAGGCCGCTCTTGGGGGCGGGGACGCGGACGACATCCGACGGGCGGAGCACGATGTTGACATCGGCGACGCCAGCGAGCAGTGGCCCGGTGGGGACTTCGATGACGCGCTGGACGACCTGCGCATCGGCGCCGCGGGGGGCCGTTGCGAGGGGGTCGGCTCCTTCGGGCGTGCCCGCACCGCCATTGACCTGCGTCCACTGACCGTTGAGGAAGATCCAGTTTGAACGGGTTCCGGTGCGCTGGTCCGCGCGTTCGCCCTGGGTCGGCGGTCGGCTGGGTGCGCCTTCGGGGATGTCGATCGGCGGCTGCGTGCGGACCGCGGTCATCGCGGCTTCGCGCCGGCCGAACACCGCGGGGGCAGGCTTGGCATCTTCGGGATCGGAGAGGGAATCGATCAGCCGCATGAGGTCATCGCCCGCGGGAGCGTCGCCCTGGGGGGCACGGGCCGGATCGTTCCAGCCCTCGCGCGGGCGCGCGGGCTCGGTGCGACCGACTTCGTCTTCAGTCAGCGACTGCTGCCGAATGATGTAAATAGTCGGGATGATTTCTGATACGCCGCCGGCGACGGTGATGCCTTCGAGCAGCCGGTAGTCGCGGCTGGGGATGAAGAACTGTCCGGGGGACTGCACAGCGCCGATGACAGAGAAGGTCTGGCGACGGAGCTGCAGCGGCGTAACGGCGACGATGGCGTCGTCTTGAATGTTCGCCGCGGCGAGGGCATTCTCGATGGATTCGCGCGCCTCGGTGGGGGTCTTGCCCTCGAGGCGGAAGGCCCCGAGCTTGGGAAGATCGATAAAGCCGGTGCGGTCGACGACGCGCTCGAACCGCTCTTCCTGCTGAACAACAAAGAAGTCGCGGATGCGGATCTCGACAATGTCGCCCGCGGAGATGCGATACTCCGCGGCATCTGGGATGAGGTCGGAGGTCTGGACGGGCGTCGCCTGCACAAACTTCCCGGAATCATCTTCGATGCTGGCGATGCGGTCGAGGATGGGCATGACGGTCGGCGTGGCCTCCCAGCGGCCGATGACCGAAGGATCGAACCACGAATCAACTTCGCAGCCTGTGAGGCCTGCGAGCCCGAGCGCCAGGCCGACGCCGGCCGCGATGCGGCGATGGATGGGAAGTTGGCGGCGCGAGGTGCTGCGCTGAGATGTAGACATGTGGATCCTCCTTGCGGTGAACACGGACCGCTCCTGCGGTCTGGTGGGATGAGATCGGCCCATCCGGCGTTGGGGTGTTGTTTATCGGCACATCAGGGTGCCAGGGCGCAAAGGTCGCGCGGAAGCGGGAGTCGGAGCGAGATGGAAAGATAGGGTACTGGGTCGGGCCGATCCCCGCCGCACGATTCCGCCCGGCCCTACAGTTCTGGCGCGAATGCCCACCCTCCCCACGCCATCCCCGCAGCCCGAGCCCGCGCTCGATGCGGCCCTTGCACGCACCCTTGCTCGTCACCCGCGTCCGCTTGGTGGCGACCCCTTAAAACGGGTAGAAACACCGCTCATCAGTCTGTCGGGGATGATTCTCAACAATCAGGACGCGGGGCCGCAGCAGCTCGCCAACAAGAAGAAGCCGGATTGGCTTCGGGCGAAAGTGCCGGGCGGCCCCGGGTACACACGGTTGAAAGAGATCGTGGACAGCCATCGCGTC
>JBBRUT010000061.1:0-19266 GCA_038247555.1 Phycisphaerales bacterium
AAAAAGGACAACTGCATCATCGTCTGCTCGATCGAGAACATCGACCCGATGGGTGTGCACACCGGCGACTCGGTCACCATCGCCCCCGCGCTGACGCTGACCGACAAAGAATATCAGGCGATGCGCGATGCCGCGTTCGCCATCATGCGCGCCGTCGGTGTCGAATGCGGCGGCTCGAACGTGCAGTTCGCCGTCAACCCGAATCCCAAGCCCGACGCGAATGGCAAGAAGCCTTTCGAGATGGTCGTCGTGGAGATGAACCCCCGCGTCTCGCGCTCTTCCGCGCTGGCATCGAAGGCCACCGGCTTTCCCATCGCCAAGATCGCCGCGAAACTCGCCATCGGCTACACGCTTGATGAGCTGCGCAACGACATCACCGGCACCACCAGCGCCTGCTTCGAGCCCGCGATCGACTACATCGTCACCAAGATCCCGCGCTGGACCTTCGAGAAGTTCCCCGAGGCCGATGAAACGCTCACGACACAGATGAAGTCCGTGGGCGAGGGCATGGCGATCGGCCGCACATTCGCCGAGAGCTTCCAGAAAGCGATCCGCTCGATGGAGGTGAAGCGATTCGGCTTCGGCCTCGATCGCAACGACGCGTGGCTCGCGTGGAAGCAGGCCGGAGAGAAGATCGAACCCGGCACCAAGCTCGCCGATGGCTCCGAGCTCGAATGGCCCATCCCCGAAGAAAAGCTCGCCCGCAAGCTCGCTGTTCCCAGCCAGGGCCGCCTGTGGTACATCCGCTACGCGATGAAGATGGGCTGGTCCGACTCCAAGATCTTCGACCTCTGCAAGATCGACCCGTTCTTCCTCGATCAGTTCCGCCGCCTCGTCGAGTTCGAGGATGTGCTCTGCTCCTACACAAAGCTCGAGGACATGTCGCGCGAGGTGCTCTTCCGCGCCAAGCAGCTCGGCTACTCCGATGCCCAGTTCGCGATGCTCTACCTCGGCACCATCACCCCCACGGCGATCCTGCAGGTCCGCGCGTTCCGCAAGGGCCAGGGCGTCGAGCCCGTCTACAAGCTCGTCGACACCTGCGCTGCCGAGTTCGAAGCCGTTACGCCGTATTACTACAGCACGTACGAGACGGGAGGGGGAGCGAGCGACGAAGCCACGAAGCCACGAAGCGACGAAGGCAAGATGCCGGCGCCTGTTTCGTCATCTCCCTCCGTCGCTCCGTCGCTGAGTCGCTCCGTCGCTTCTGCCGAGGACGAGATACGAGTCTCCGACAAGCAGAAAGTCATCATCCTCGGCGGCGGCCCCAACCGCATCGGCCAGGGGATCGAGTTTGACTACTGCTGCGTGCACGCCTCCTTCGCCGCGCGCGAGCTCGGCTTCGAGTCGGTGATGATCAACTCGAATCCCGAGACGGTGTCCACCGACTATGACACCAGCGACCTGCTCTTCTTCGAACCGCTGACACTTGAAGATGTGCTGAATGTTGTCGAGCGACTGAATGGCGAAAGCGACGAAGCGACCAAGGCACGAAGCGGCGAAGCCAGGCAAGCAGCGACCGCCGGTTCCGGGCCCTCCGTCGCTCCGTCGCTCCGTCGCTTGACCCCTTCGGTCCTCGGCCTCATCGTCCAGTTCGGCGGCCAGACCCCCCTCAACCTCGCCAAGGGCCTGCTCACCGCCGGCGCACCGATCATCGGCACCAGCGTCGATTCGATCGACCTCGCCGAGGACCGCGACCGCTTCGATGCCCTCCTCAGCAAGCTCGGCCTGCACAAGCCGCCCAGCGGCATCGCCCGCTCCCTCGAGCAGGCCGTGCAGATCGCCAACGCCATCGGCTACCCCGTGCTCGTTCGCCCGTCCTACGTCCTCGGCGGCCGCGGCATGGAAATCTGTGCCGATGAGAAGGCCCTGCGGCACTACATGGCGACGGCCGTCAACATCTCCGAGCTCGATGGCGCGCCCGTGCTCATCGACCGCTTCCTCGACGATGCCACCGAGGTCGATGTCGATGTGATCGCCGACTTCGACCCCACCGGAAAGTCCGACAGCGGCACTGCCCTCGTCTGCGGCGTCATGGAGCACATCGAGCAAGCCGGCATCCACTCAGGCGACTCCGCCTGCACCATCCCTCCCTGGTCCCTCGCGCCCGCAACCGTCAACGAAATCAAACGCATCAGCCGCGAGCTCGCCAAGGCCCTCAAGGTCCGCGGCCTGATGAACGTGCAGATGGCCGTGCAGCGCGATGGCGGAACGGACAAGATCTTCATCCTCGAAGTCAATCCCCGCGCCTCGCGCACCGCGCCCTTTGTCGGCAAGGCGACGCATGTTTCCTGGCCGCGGCTCGCCGCCAAGGTCATGATGGGCAAGTCGCTCGCCGAGCTCGGCGCACGCGAAGTCCCCGACACCGGTGCATACGCCGTCAAGGAATCCGTCTTCCCGTTCAGCAAGTTCCCCGGCGTCGATGTCGTCCTCGGCCCCGAGATGCGTTCAACCGGCGAGGTCATGGGCATCGACTCCTCTTTCCCCATCGCCTTCGCCAAGAGCCAGATGGCCGCCGGAATCTTCCTGCCCACCAAGGGCGAGGTGTTCATCTCCGTCCGCGCGGCGGACAGGCCAAAGGTCGTCGAGGCCGCCCGGTTGATGCAGGCCGCGGGCTTTGCCATCCACGCGACCGAGGGCACCGGCACCCACCTGCGCGAAGCGGGGATCGAATCTCAACTTGTGCAGAAGATCGACTCAGGTGTGCGCCCCAACGTCATCGACCTGATGACCGATGGCAAAATCAACCTCGTTATAAACACGCCCACACGCACCGGCTGGAAGACCGATGAAGGCCGCATCCGCGCGGCCACGGTCCGCCTCGGCGTCCCGCTCATCACCACCATCACCGGCGCCACCGCCGCGGCACGCGCCATCGGGGCTCTGCAGCAGGGCGACTGGGGCGTCAAGGCGATGCAGGACCACCGGCTCGCGGCACAGGCCCACGAGGTTGGGGGGGCGGGCGAGCCGAAGCTCTCTACGTCGCTCAAAGCCAACAAGCCGGCACGCGTGTAACCGAGACCATTGCCTCTGCCCAGAAGGGAAGGGTGCCGGGAAACCGTAGGTTTCATGGCATTGCGATCATGCCCCTCGACCTGCCCCAGAATCTGCCGGAAACACAAGACGTGCGCGAACCGATCGGCCGTTCTTCTGGTCTAATCCCGGTCCAGACCGATTGGGCAACCAACGTTCCCTGCCGCGGCATAGACAAAGCCGGAGCCTTGCGGATGGCCGACCTCTTGACCGACGAACAACTGCTCACGCGGTTCATCCGCGGCGATCGACCTTCGCTCGGCGAACTCGCCGCCTCGTTCCGGGTCCATCCTTACACGCACGGTCCCCATCTGGGCGACGGGCACGCTGTTGGGACTGGTCGTGATGACGGTGCTGGCGACTTTCACGCTGAACTCAGGAGTCGGCGCAGGGGATGTTGCCCCCGATCGCCACGTCATCCGCAAGGCCCAGATCGATATCCGCACGACCGACAACGTCCGCATCGCTTTCATGAAGGCCCAGCAGGTAATCTCCGAAGCCGGCGGTGAGAACATCGAGAACGCCGCGCTCACCGGCGAGGGCGACCGGACCGTCGCGACCATCACGCTGCGGGTCGCCGCGGCGCGCCTCAGCGAGGCTTTGGGCCAGCTGCGCGAACTTGGCGTGGTCGCTGCCGAGAGCACCAGCGGTGAAGATGTCACCGACCGAGTTGTCGACCTGGAGGCTCGCCTCCGCAACGAGCAACGCGTCGAAACGGAGATGCTGGAACTCCTTGAATCGCGCAAGGACGCATCGCTCGACGAGATTCTCCAACTTCGCACCCAACTCTCAAACGTCCGGGAGCGCATAGAGCAGTTTACCGCCCAGCGTGACCGGCTCGGTCGCCTGGTCGCGCTCGCGACGGTGCTCGTGTCCATCCAGCCCGCGGCCGCAGCGCCCGTCGAAGATCCCGACAAAGCCGGCATCGGCGCGTACTTCTTCGAGCGCATCTCATGCGCGTGGGAACGCTCCCTCCACGTGCTGGTCGATACCGCGGCGTTCCTTGTGCGAGTGCTGGTCGGCGGGATACTCTGGTGGATGCTCCTCATCGGCGCTGTCCTCTCGCTCCGTGCTGCCTGGCGAAAGCACGCCCGAGCGATCGCCGCCGAACCTGCCCCGACCGCCTGAGCATCAATCCGCCAGCAGCGCCGCCGTAAACGTCTTTCCCGTCGTCTCGCGTTCCCATGTCCACGCCGGCCCGCGCTTCGCCTCATAGAACTCCCAGAGCTCAAACCAGTAGGACCGGAACCGGTGCTCGCCGAAGGGTTCGTAGTGGGCGTGCAGCTTTTTCATCAGCTCGCGGTCGGTGCCGGTGAACTTCAGGATGCTCTTGGCGTGCCGGATGCTCTCGGTATCCAGCGGCAGCCGTGCGTACCTGCCTAGAAGCTGCATGATGTTCGCCGCGGCGTAGGGCCCCACACCCGGAAGCTCCATCAGCGCCGCGAACACATGCTCATCAGTCGTCTGGGGTGACTCCAGCCACGCCGCGAAGCCCCCCTGCTTCCCCGTCGGCCAAGCAATCCCCTTCGCCGCCAGCTTCCGCGGCAACGCGGGGCCGACATCCTTCGCAAACATCTTCGCAAGCTCGATGATCCGCTGATCGCGATAGCCGACGGAGCATCGGGCTCGCAGCTTCTGCGGCCGCGTTCTGGCCAGCCGCGCCGCCGTCGGGAACGCAAACAAGCCCGATGCGCTCTTGCGTCCGACAATCTCGCACATCCGCCGGTTCATGATGATCGTGCTCGGCCACGTCACATTGCACGACGTCACCGTCTTTATGACATCCTCAAACAGCGTACCAGACCGCATCAGCCTGCCGCGGCCGGATTTCTTCCACCGCGGATCGACTTTGTGATATCCGCTCAGGACGGTGTGGTCTTCATCGACGCGGAACATCCGTCCCAGCAGGCCAGCAACCACTGCCTGTTCGGCCTTTCCAAGCGCGACATCGGCCTTCACAGCGAGCGGGATTCCGCGGCGGCGCGCAAGCTCACGCACACCGGTCGGGGCAGTCGCTTCACCCTGCGTAATGCGGACGGTCACCGCGCGGCCGCCGGTGTCGAGCGTCGTCAGATACGACGCCGTCGACGGGTCCCAGTGGCTGGGCGCGAGCAGAAAGTACCCATACGAGCAGACATCCCGCGCCAGGATGAAGTCTCGCGGCACGGGGATGGAGAACTTCGCCGCCATGTTGACCCGCCGCCTCCGCTTCTTTCGTCCCTTCTTCGCTTCGTCCCTTCTTCGCTTCGTCCCTTCTTCGCTTCGTGGCTTCGTCCCTCCGTCCCTTTCCCTCCTCACGCACTCATCGCCCGTGCCGATGCGAACAGATACGTCACCAGATTCACCGCCAGCCGGTCGTTCGTACGCGTGTACATCTCGTACTGAATCCGCGCCTCTTCCATGCCATGCTCGGCGCTCAGGCCGCTCGCGGCCATCTGCGGATCGCCGGAAGTCAGGAACTCGCGAATCATCGCCAGGTCGCACTCGAAGTGATACTGGAACCCGTACGTCCGCAGCCCGGCGCGGAACGACTGTACTTTGCACTTGTCAGATGCCTGCAGCGCGGCCGCGCCCGGGGGAAGGGTGGTGATCTCCTGCCCGTGCGCGTGGAACTGCGGCAGCTCCCACGGAATGCCCGCGAGGATGATGTCGGTGTTGGCGATGGGGAACTGCCGCACCGGCAACATTCCCCACTCCGGCTCGCCCGCCATCGGCGCAACGGTCCCGCCCAGCGCCTTGGCGATGAGCTGCGCCCCCAGGCAGATGCCCACGGTCGGAACATTCCGCTTGTGGGCCGCGGCAAGAAACTCAGTCTCTCGCTGCATCCACGGCAGGTCATCCCCGACATTCATCTGCCCGCCAAGGGAAATGATGCCCTCAACGTTGTCAAAGTCGGTCGGGATGTGCGGGTTGGTGCGCGTCTCGGGAAGATCGAGCCTCCGCACATCCAGCTTTCGCGCATGATCACGAAGCGTGAGCGCAAGACGCGCGGCGTGTTCAGTGGCTGTGTGCTGAAAGATCAGAATCGGCATGGCGGAAAGCTCGGCGTAGAAGGTCAATGTTCAAACCACAAACCGGTCGCGCAGACAACAGCCCCTCAGTGGATCCGCAGCATCCCCGCAAACTGCGCATACCGGGCATCCAGCTCTTCACGCTTCAGCGACTTCAAACGGTTCAGGCTGAAGCTCTCGATGTTGAAGCTCGCCATCACCGTCCCGTGCGCCAGCGCCCGAAGAATCGATTCAAACGACGCCCCGCGCCGCGACCCATTCCCCGGGTGCTTGACGGCCGCCGACGCCAGGAACCCCATCATCCCGCCCGCAAACGAATCCCCCGCGCCCGTCGGGTCGATAACCTGCTCTGCCGGATACGCCGGCAGCGCGCCCAGTCCCTCGCGGTGAACCAGCATGGAACCGTGCTCACCCTTCTTCACCACGACGAAGCTCGGCCCCATCTCAAGGATGTGTCTGGCCGCGGTCACAGGGTTGCGCTTGCCCGTCATCAACTCCGCTTCGTCGTAGTTCAGCACCAGCCCATCGACCTTCGTGAGCAGCTTCTCAAGCTCCGGCCGCGCTGTGTTGATCCACAGGTCCATCGTGTCGGCAACCGCAAGCCGACGCTTGGGGAACGCCTCGAGCATCCCCAGCTGCACCGCCGGGTGCGTGTTCGCAAGGAACACGAACTCCGAGTCCTTGAACTTCTCCGGGATCGGCGGCGGAGCCTCCATCAGCACACCCAGCTCGGTGTACAACGTGTCGCGCCGGTCCATGTTGTCGTGATACTTCCCGCCCCATCGAAACGTCTTGGAGCCCTTGCGGATCTCAAGGCCCGATGCATCAATCGCCGGAAAGTGCCGGATCGTGTTCAGGTGTTCATCCGGCAGGTCATCCCCCGCGGCGGCCACGATCCGCACGGGTGTGTGAAACGACGCCGCGGCGGCGAAATACGTGCACGATCCTCCAAGCACGCTCTCGGCGTGTCCTGAAGGCGTGTAGACCGTATCAATCCCGATAGTTCCTGTGACAACCAGTGGCATAGTCGGCCAGTGTAGCCCTACTCCGATAGCCGGTTGATGAGGTCGTCGATTGCCGCGGTCCATCCTGCGCCATCCTCCTCCGCCCACAGCTGCCGCAGCTCAGATTCCTCATCGTCGAGAATCTTCTCCACCGCCTCGCGCGCACGATCCTCCAGCCCCGCCGGCAACTCCTCGCGGTGCTGCGCAACCCACGATGCAACCTCCGTCGGAAGCCGCAGCAGCGGATGCCCCTTGGCCGCCGCGACCGCCTCCGCCGCGGCGAGCGACATCGAAGCCTGCGAGGCGTCGGAATAGCCCTCCTCAAGGCACTCGCGAAGCGTGCGGCGCACCAGCTTCCACCCATCGGCCTCCGTCAGTTCAAAGACGAAGTCCATGGCGTCATCATTCTCGAACACTCCCGCGCCCCAGGCGCCCATAGGCAATCCTCCGTTTAGTCTTCCTCGGGGTGCGGCTTGTACTGCGCCACCACTTCCGCCTGAACCTGCGTCGGCGCAGGTTCGTCGTGGCTGTACTCCATGGTGAACGAACCCTGACCCGCGGTCATCGACTTGAGCTGGTTGGAATACGTCTGAAGCTCACCCAGCGGCGCGTGCGCGCGGATGATGCACATCCCGTCGCCGATCATGTCCGTGGTCTGAATGCGCCCGCGCTTGCCCATGATGTCGCTGGTCAGGTCCCCCATGTGCTTCTGCGGCGCGAGGATCTCAACCGACACGATCGGCTCCATCAGCACGGGCTTCGCGTTCCGCACACCGTCGATGAACGCCCGCTTCCCCGCGGTGACAAACGCGATCTCCTTCGAATCAACCGCGTGATACTTCCCGTCATACACCCTCACGCAGATGCCCGTCATCGGGTACCCGGCGACAGCGCCGTCGGTCAGCGCCTGCCGAACCCCCTTCTCGACAGCAGGGATGTACTGCCGGGGGATCGACCCGCCAACCGTGTCGTTATGAAACTCAAACCCCTCGGGGTGATCGATCGGCAGCGGCTCGACCGTCAGGAAGACCTCGCCAAACTGCCCCGCGCCGCCCGTCTGCTTCTTGTGGCGATGGTGCCCGTTCGCCTTCACCGTCACCTTTTCCTTGTACGCGATCTTCGGCGTGCTGGTCGTGACTTCAACACCAAAGTGGTGCTTCAGTTTCTCCAGCACGATCCGCAGATGAAGCTCCCCATTCCCGCGCATCACCGTCTGCTTGGTCGCCGCGATGCGCTCCACCACAAGGCTCGGGTCTTCCGCCATCAGCTTGTGCACCGCCGCCGAAAACTTTGTCTCATCCGCGTGCGACTTGAGCTCGATCGCAAGGCCAAACATCGGCCTGGGCAGCGGCAGAGGCTTCACACGCACGTTGGCAAACTCGTGCGAATCGTGAAGCACCGCGTTGAACCGCAGTTCATCCACCTTCGCCACCGCGGCGATCATTCCCGGCCCGACCTCCTGCACCTCAACATGCTCCTTGCCCTGAAATCGATGCAGGTGCGCAAGCCGCACGGGCTTCTTGTTGTCGTCAACCAGCAGGTCCCCCTTGCTCTTGACGATCCCCTCGTGCACGCGGAAAAAGCCCAGCTTCCCGACAAACGGATCGGTCGTGACCTTGAAAATATGCGCCACAACAGGCCCGCTGGCGATCGGATCCGGGCGATAATCGTGCTCCGCGCCCTCGTTGTCGCGACGCACGAACTCCGACGGGTGAACCTCATCGGGGCTCGGGCAAAGGCTGGCAAAGATGTGCAGCAGGTCATCGATCCCCACGCCCGATCTCGCCGAGCAGAAGCAGATCGGGATCAGATGTCCTTCATCAAGGCACTGCTCAAACGCCTCGTGCAGCTTCTGCGGGTCAAAGCCCTCACCCTTCTCCAGATACTGCATCGTGAGGTCTTCATCAACCTCGATCACCTGCTCAACGATCCGCTTGTGCGCCTCATGCACCGATGAGAATGCCGTCTGGTCACCCTTCTCGTCGTTCCCATCATGCTCAAAGACGTTGATGACATCCTTCAGGTCCGGCGTCGGAAGGTTGATCGGCAGGCACTCCCCGCCAAACTCAGCGCGAAGCTCATCAACCAGCATCTCCAGTTCGACGTCCGGCTGGTCAATCTTGTTGACGATGATCATCCGCGGCAGCCTGCGCTCCGCCGCAACCTTCATCATCCGGCGTGTGGCGGTCTCAATCCCTCGGGCAGCATCGACGACGACCGCGATCGTCTCGACAGCCGGAAAACACGCGATCGCCTGGCCGATGAAGTCCATCAACCCTGGGGTATCGATGACGTTGACCTCGTGGCCCTCATAGCTGAAGTACATGACGCTGGGCTGAAGCGAGTGCTTGTGCGCCTTCTCTTCATCCGTCCAGTCGCTGACTGTCGTGCCCTCCTCCACCGTCCCCATCCGCTTCACCGTGCCGGTTGCAAACAGCAGTCGCTCGGCCAGGGTGGTCTTGCCCGTCCCCCCATGGCCCACAAGACAGATGTTCCGGATATCCGCGACGTTCCTCACCGCCATGATGAACGACCTCCTGCCGCGGGAAGCGTTGGCCGCCGCGCCGCGGGCGTAAGTGCATCTCCCGGCCATCCACAAACGGTCGAGCCGGATGCCACAGTGTACAGGATGCCGGCGTACCGCAAACCAGATCACCTAAATAGGGAGTAGGCGGTAAAGGGGGGGGGGATTACGCAAGGACGTCGAGGGTCAACGCGCGGGGGAGCGAAGCCACGATGCGGTACGCGCGGACAAGCTGTTCTCTCTGCCCGGTGCTCGGCGAGGGGTTGCTCGGGGCACTGACTGCCAAAGAGAGGCCCTTTTCCGACTTGATCGCCCCGTCCATGTGACCGACAGATCGGGACCTCGCCCGGCCGTAGACGCCTTCGGGCGGTCGGGGCTGCCCCAGGATGGCCTCGTCGCGGTTGTTCCGCGCCAGCCACGTGCCATGGACAGGCGGAGTCGCGGGCGCAAAGTCAGGGACAGTCCCCCCATCGCGGCGTTGGTTCTGGTCGTGGAGCGCTGCGGAGAACCGGGACGGTTCGACACACCGTGCCTGCACCGGCAATGGGCGGGCGGTGTGCCAACTGGTCTGGAGATGACAACGTTCGATCGACACATGGAACGGACTTCGAACGGTGTGCCGCCGCGCCGATCCGATAACATGCCCGCCCCCAGCGCAGGAGCTGGGCGCCCGTTCTCGGCGGGTGTTGCAAAGGGGCATCGTGTCGCAACCAGGCAACAGCCCCTGCATCCGAAACACCGCTGAGACTTCATGCTCCGAACATCCGAACTCGACTACCAGCTGCCCGACTCCGCCGTGGCCACCTCGCCCGCCTCGCCCCGGGACAGCGCAAAGCTGATGGTGATCCGCCGCGGCTCATCGCACGTGGAACACCTCCGTTTCTCCGACCTCCCCGGCCTCCTGAATGCCGGCGACCTGCTGGTCCGCAACTGCACCGCGGTCCTGCCGGCGCGGTTCCGCGGCATCCGCGCAGACACCGGGGGAAAGGTCGAAGGGCTGTATCTGAGCGATGAACCCGGCGGCAACAACTCCCACCGCTGCCGCGTACTTCTCAAAATGCGGCGGCACACGCCCGGTGCCGAGATCCGCCTGCACAACCCCGCCGGTGAAGACAGTGGTCTTCGCATGGTGCTCGAGTCTCGGGCGGGGTCTCCTCTGGGCGAAGCAGATGCTGTTGATGCGGCAATAGATTCAGGATGGATCGTGCGCATCGAGAGCGATCGCGACGCCAAGCTCGCGCACGACTGGCTCAACCGCGTCGGCCTGACGCCCCTGCCCCCCTACATCCTCGCTGCCAGAAAAAAGCTGGCAATCGATGTCGCCGAGGCCGCGGATCGCGCGGCCTATCAAACCGTCTACGCGTCGGAGCCGCCCGCCGCGGCGGGACGTGCAGAGCACGGCTCGGTGGCAGCGCCAACCGCCGGACTGCACTTCACCCCCGCCGTCCTCGATCGTCTTGCAGCGCGGGGCATCGCGTCGGCGGATGTTGTTCTGCACGTCGGCCTCGGAACCTTCAAGCCCGTCGAAACCGAGCATGTTGAAGAGCACCCGATGCACACCGAGTGGTGCATGGTTCCGCCATCCGCAGCGGACCACATCGCGCGTGCCAAAGGCGCGGGCAAGCGGGTCATCGCGGTCGGAACCACCGCCGCCCGCACACTGGAGTCATTCGCATCGATCGACACAATGCGGGAAACCAACGCGTGCTCCACGCGCCTGCTGATCACGCCGGGCTATTCCTGGAAGCACGTCGATGCGCTCCTCACGAACTTCCACCTGCCGCGAAGCACGCTGATGGCGATGGTGAGCGCGATGCTGCCGGGGGGCGCAACCCAGCTCCGCGACCTGTACGCCCAGGCGCTCTCCCACGGATATCGCTTCTACTCCTTCGGCGATGCGATGGTGGTGCTTTGATCCGCCGGTCGCTGGTCAGCGCGGCTGAGCAGGTTCTGAATCCGGGCCTTTATCCCTCGTGACGTCGGTTCATCAAGGCGAGCGGTGAACCCGCCCGAAAGCTCCGACGGCCCAAGCAGATCGACAAAGCCGGAGGTCCAGGCGATCGGCCGAACGGTGCCGCCGGCGATAGAACCGGACATGGACGATGCGCCCGGAGTATTGCCGGGATACAGAAAGCCGCCCCCTCCATACACGCCTACCTCAGGCGGAACAGCAGCCTCGTTCTCACGCGTTCCAAGCACAATGTGACGAATCGTGACATTGCAGGCGGTGTCACCGATCGGTGTGTTCCCGGCCTTGGGCACGATCATCAGACGGATCTGGATGATCGAACCGGAGAGCCCCGTCAGGTCATCCCGCGGATTGAGCAAGCGGTCCGGCGGAAGGTCCGTCAGATAGATCTCGGCCGCGGCGATGGAGGAAGACTCATACACAACCGTCGCAAACTCTGGGGCCAGCTGCTTCTTGCCATCGGCCGAACTGGTAATGAGCGGTCCAGATGGTCGCCGCAGCCCCAGGCCGGCGCATCCCCCAAGGCAGGACACAAGGCCCATGGCGAGCACAAGGAGAATGGCAGGGGTTCGGGCAAGGGCGGGGGCTGGCATGGCAGCAGCGTACACGGGTTCGGGCAAGGGGGAGAAAAGGCTCCGGGAACTGTTCATGATTGCCCCGCGAACCGAAAGCTGCGTGGGCGGTACCATTGTTGTCGGGGTTCACCCTCGTGGGTGAACGACCGACCGGTAGGTGCGCTGGGGAAGGGCGACTGGTCGGGGGGAGGAAGGCGCAAGTCTCATGAGCATCAAGTCATCCTGCATTCGAAGCGTCGCCGCGGCCGTTGTGGTGCTCGCGTGCGGCGCGGCCACCGGCCAAAGCGATCAGCAAGGCTCCTCCACCGGAGTGGGCGGAGTCCGTGCGCCCATGGCGCCGCGGATCTCCCTGGGCGGCGTCAAGGCGCAGGTGCCGCCCCCCAGCGGCATCTCGCGCAAGGGCACCCTGCTCAACCGCACCGGCACCTTGCTCCCCCCCGCGCCAACAGTCTCGCGCGGGCGGATCGGTCCTTCACCCCGGCCGCGGCAGTACATCCCCACCGGCCGGCCCGACCTCAACGGCCAGCCGATCGTCATCGGGCCGGGTTACGTTGCACGTCCAGACACGATCTCCAGCGGCACCGGCGTCGTGATCGACGGCCGCGGCCGTGGCGATCACTGGAACCTCAAGTTCCACCTCGGCTCCGGATACACCTATTCGCCGTGGTGGAAGCCGTGGCACTACCCGACCTATCGCTACGACGACGGCTACTACGGCTCAAGCTATGGGCGTTGGTGGTACCCAGGCAGCTATTCCTACACCAGCTACAACACGCCCCTCGTTTACGGCCAGGTCGATCCCTACGTGCTGACCGGCGTGAATCCCGCGGCGGTCTATGCCGCCGCCTACAACGCCCAATCTGCCCAGCAGGCCCCAGCCGTGCGCGAGCCCACTCCGCTCGAGCGTGCTGACGCCATGCTGATGTACGGCGAATCCAAGCTCGCGGCGGAGGCCTACCGCAAGTATCTCGAAGATGCCCCCGACGATGCGGCAGCGATGCGGAGCCTTGCGCTCGCGCTGCTGGACCTGCGCCGGTTCGACGAATCCGTCGCCGTCATGGCGATGGCCTACGAGAAGCAGCCGCGGCTGGCGCGCACGCCCATCGACCCTACGTTCTTCGGTGATGCCTCCGACCTGCGCAAGAGCGTGAACGCCGCGGTCACCTACGCCAACCGCGTGAACAGCGGGTCCGCATGGCTGCTGGTCGCCACGCTCATGCAGGCCGAAGAGCGCGACGATGTCGCGGCGAAGATGGTCGAACGCGCCAAGGGGGCGGGCCTGGCCGAGGGCGTTGCCACCGAACTCGCCGATGTGCTCCGGCGAAACTGATCCCCGATCGATGAACGGATAAACAAAGAGGGCCCGGAGATCGCTCCGGGCCCTTGTTCATTCCTGTGTTCATCGCCGCATTACTGCGGGGTCGTATCCAGCGGCGGCTTGAAGATCGCGACCACCCGGTCGCCGATCGCAAACTTCTCGACACGGACGTTCTTGCTGACGCGATAGAGCAACACCAGCTTGCGCTCCGGGCTGGATCGCGAGAGCGACGGCAGGCTATCGAGCGAGGTGATCGGTGACTGCGGCGAAAACTGGAACCAGGTCTCGCTCAGGTCGCGGTACATATAGCCAACCGGCGTAGTGGGTGTGCCGTTGTTGTCGATCAGCATCGGCGCCTGAGTCGTGTCAACATCCGCCAGCGCGCTTGAGAGCCGGCCGAACTGGTCGTTGCTCCCGTCAAAGACCACCTGCACGACCCGCGTGTCCTCGGTCGCGGCAAACCTCCGCACCTGCAGCTTGCGATCCACGCCGATGTTCCTCGACAACACGCTGTTGAGGAACTTGTGCGAGCCGCCGGTGATGAAGTTATTCTGCCCCTCGGTGGTGACTTCCAGCCCGCCGATGTCGTCCTTCTGGATGACCAGCCCCTGAAAGATGGCATCAGACAAGCGAATGAACGACTCCGCGTTATTGTTGTCCGGGCGATATGTGACCGCGCGGGATTCATCCAGGTTGGCCGCCGACTTCGTCTGCGCAATCATTCGACTGCGGATGGCGCTATCGCGAGCGTTGATGGAATCAAACGTCGCAAACGACTTCATGCTCGAAACGTCGAACCGGATCCCCTTCACCTCAACGCCGATCGCGCGATGCGTCTTGGGAACCGGGAACTCAAACACCATCGGCGCATCATCCTGCCCGCCTACCGACGCAATGAAGACGTTCTGGCTGTCAAATCGCCAGCGGCCCAGCGCCGGCTTATCGCCCGCGGCCTGAGAAATCACCGCCAGCGGCGCAATGCTCATCGCTGCCGCGCCCGGGTCGTTCACCGGCTGCGCGATCAGCCGTACCTGGCTGTTCCCCACCACGATGCGGCCGGAGCGTTCCTTGGCGCGGGCCTTGAACTGCACCACAAAGCCCTCGATGCGCGTCTGCCCTGCACTCAGCGGCGAGCCGTCGAGGTACGCATAGTTCTGCGTGCGCTCCGGGTCAAACGAGTCCCGCATCAGGTCCTTTGCATCCTTGGGCTCATACGTGTAATGGCTCAGCACCTCGACCGCCGTGGGCTTGACGGACTGACGACCGCCGCCATCGGGCGAGGGGAACGTCACGCGGAGCATGTGCCCCGCATCCGCCAGTTCCGGACGCCACTTCGCCAGCGAGTCGCCCGAGAGCGGACGGAAGGTCGTGTTCGAAAGCTTCGAAAACACACTCGCCGCGATCCGATCCGCCGGCGGGATGATTGAGTTGCGCTGGACCATCGAGCCGTTGCTCTCAAAGTCCATCGCGTTATACCCCATCAGCTCCGTGCCGATCCGCAGATACGAAGCCCCGATTAGGATGATCCCCGCGGTCAGCACCCCCGACACCGCCCCGCACACACCCCCGCCCACCAGGTTCGTCACGCCGTCAAGGTCAACATTGAACGGGATCAGCTTGTCGAGCGACAGCCGCACAATCGCCAGGATGACCGAGAACGGGATGATCAGCCCCAGCGGCCACGCCATCTCCGTCAGCCACCCGCTCCCCGAGTCATCGCTGCTCATGATGAGCAGGCTCACCGGCTCCCAGATCGCAAACGCGATCGAGCCCGCGACAATCACACTCAGCATGTGCAGGAACGCGGAGAAAAACCCGCGCGATGCCCAGATATAGGCAATGACGCCGATGATCGCGACGACAATAAGGTGAATCATGTTTGCTCTGCCTGCTTGAATGCCCGATGCGCCGAAGCCCTCGCAAAGTCTCTACCCGATGAACTTCCTGATCACGCGGTCGCCGGTGTCGGCGCTGCCGCCGCAGCGGCTTGCCCGCCTTCCGGCTTGCCGCTTTCCGCCGTCACCCTCATCACTTCCTCGACGCTGGTGGTCCCATCGACCGCCTTGCGCAGGCCGACCTGCTGAATGTTCGGCAACTGCCGCTTGCGGAGTGACGCCCGAAGCCCCTGGAAGTTGGCCTGGGCGATCAGCGATCGCTCCTCAGGACCGATCGAGTAGACCTCGAACAACCCCTCCTGCCCGAAGTACCCGCCACCGTTGCAAACCGGGCACGTCTCCGGCCGGTTCTTGATCAGCACCTGACCGCCCTTGCGATACAGCTGCTGAACCTTCCCCTCCGGGATGCCCATCTTCTTCAACATGTCCGGCGTCGGCGGATACGCCACGCGGCAGTTGCTGCACAGCTTCCGCACCAGCCGCTGCGCAACCACTCCATGCAGCGAATCCGCCGCCTGCTTCGTGTCGCCCACCGCTTTCACATACATCTGAATCGCCGCGAGCGCATCCGTCGCCCTCATCGACACATACACGCGCGTCCGCTCGTGATCGGCCTTGGCGACCTCCTTCGCCGTGTTGGCATCGGGCAGCTCGCCAATCGATACCACATCCGGGTCGCGACGAAGAATCGACCGCACCGTCGTGCTGAACTCCGCACCCGCCCCGCCCTCAGCGCCGACCTTCTGCGGGTCCCACGCATTCGTCCGCACGCCTTCCAGCGGCGACTGCGGGTCAATCTCGCACGTCTGCACATTCGTCGTATAGGCGTCGTGCATCCGCGTCACGGTATACAGCGTCGTCGTCCGGCCGCCATCGGGCGGAGCCGCCAGCAGCACGATGCCCTTGCCCTCAGCGACAATCGCCTTGAGCTCGGCAAGCTGCACATCCAGCAGACCCATATCTTCGGGCTTGCGCTGCACCGCACGCTCGGCCTCAAACAACGCCGTCAATCGCATCCCGCCCTGCGCGCCGATGCTCGTGATCCTCGCGCTCCGCTTCATCGAGCCCTGCTCGACCTCAACCGCCCCGGTCTGCTTCCGCCGCCGATCCGCGACATCCAGCCGCGCAGCACCCTTCCAGAAATCCATGATCCGCGCTGCGTTCGCCGCGGGGATCAGCTCGCCCCCCTGCCGCACGCCATCGACCAGATACACCACGCTGTACTGGCCTTCCTTGCCAGCAGGCCCGATGTCGAACTGGCTCGCCCGCGCCACCCCCGCGCCAATCCACGCCTGCTCCGCAGCAGTACGAACCTCATACTCCGGCGTCTCAGCCTGCGGCGGAGTCACAGCAATTGTGTACTTGCCCTTCTCGTCCATCCCCTTGATTGCCAGCGCAACCTTCGCCTGCCCCTTCGTGTCGACCTTCTTCGGCCGCTCTCCCATGATCGTCGCCAGGTTGAACCGGATGTGGAACTTCTCCGGGACGCGCTCATCCTTGTTCGCGACAACCGCGTAAATGACAATGTCCGTAATCAGAATCACAACCGCGGCACCAAACCCAGCCCAGAACGCGCCCTCATTCGGCCCGATCACCACGCCAAGCCCGAGCCCCGCGATCAGCGCAAGCGAACCCATGCCCATGTGCAGCGTGTTCCACTTCCGCCGCGGCAGGAAAAACTGCCCCGCGTGCTTGTCATACACCTTCGCGATGATCCACGCCCAGCCCGCAATCGGGACCAGCAGGAGCAGAGGCTTCCAGATCGACACCAGAAACAGCCCCGTCTGGGCGATGCTGAGTGTCGAAAGTCCAGGCAAATCAAAGGGTTGAGACATTGTCGGCATGGGAATGTCTAGCTAGAGGCAGGTGCCGGATTGGATCCAAACGCGACCCGGGTCGATCGAACAAAACGGCTCCCAACCCCGGGAACTCGCCGGGAGCCACGCCGCAAACAGACGGCCATGCCGCCCCGAAGCGGGCGGCAAACCAATAGCTTAGCCGATTCGGCCGGAAGATGGGCCGCGGCCCCGCAATCCATCCATATGCGGAAAACACCCCAAGGGTTCCCGCTCCAAGGCAGCCGGGACCGAGTCCGCTCTCCGGCTCGGACGCCGCGACCGAGTCCGCACTCGGGCCGGGACGCCGGGGCTGAGTCCGCTTTGGGACGAAGCCCCGGATTGTCGGTTGCACACTTCTACCCCTTGCGTACCTCGCCGCTCCGCGGCGAGACGTCACGCCAGCGAGTCACAGGGGGCCTTACCACCGGTCCCCTCTGCGGCGACCCCATCGCGGGAGGCCTCGTCACCGACGACTGCTTCAAGTGCCGTGGCGCAGAGTGCCTCTGTCCGGGGAGCGGGGGTGCCGCGAGGCGGCAGCCTCCGGCATTCGAGCAATCTGCTGCTACCCGATACACTGAGAACACCATGTTCGAAAACGCTACTCGGCTTTGGGTTGTCCACATTTCAAACAACGCGAAGATTGCCACTCGCGCACAGCGAGAGGGGTTCGCCTGCATTGGCTGGACTCGAATCGGCGATCTCTCGCCGCACGACACGCGACCAAAGATGAAAGCGGCGATGCACCGTGCGTACCCCGATTGGTCCGATGGATCAGTCAACGCTTCGTATGGCCAGGTGTTTCGATTCGCGCACGAAATGCACATCGGCGATCCAGTCGTTTACCCCGTGAAGGGCTCACGCGAAATCATGATCGGCGAGGTAGCCGGACCATATCGATGGGCGGCAGATGACCGCGAGCTCGTCGAGGGTGACTATTGCAATGTGCTGCCGGTGAAGTGGATCAAGACAGTCCCCCGGATCGCGTTCAAACAGGACGCGCTGCATAGCTTTGGCTCATTCTCGTCGATCTCGACGTCTGATGAGCACTTGGAGGAAGTCATCTCCGTACTTGCAAAGGAACCGGGAGTTCCGAACCCGACCGTAACAGGCAAGGTCGCGCCTTCGAAACCGCAATATGGCTCCGACAAGTTTGTCGACACACTTCCGAGCACTACAGGTATCGTGGGCGACGACGTGGTCTCAGTTGACTCAGTGAACCTCGCGGAACGCGCCGTGGAAGAGACCAAAGACTATCTCCTTCGCCAGTGGTCGCGGACCGGCACAGACTTCGAAGAAGTTGTCGCCGCGGTCTTTCGTGCCATGAACTACACCGCCACCACCCAACAGGGCACGCATGATCTGGGCGTCGATGTTGTTGCTCACCCGGACCCTCTTGGCGTGCAGCCCCCGCTCATCAAGATTCAATGCAAGAGCGGAACGAATCCTGTCGGCGGTCCCGTAATCAAACAGCTCCGCGGCCTGCTCAATGGACCGGAGAAGGGAGTCATGGTCTCTCTGGGTGGATTCACGACTGATGCTCGTCACGTGCAGCAAAACGATGCCGACCTTGTGCTCCTCGACGGCGATCGCTTCGTCGAACTGTTCCTGGCACATTACGATCGGCTTGCGCCGGAGTGGCGACATCGCTTCCCACTGACGCAGGTATACGTTGCGGCGGGCTAAGTGGATCCGGACATGATTCGCCGGGTGGCCCGACCGACTCTTTCGCGTTGGCCCTGACCCGCGGCCACGCTGAGACCTCGAAGCGCGGCCCGTATTCTTCAGCCCGCAAAGCGGGCGCAGGTGCGCACGCTGAGGCCAAGGCTCGCCCCGCGGCCGGGAATCATCGCCCTTTCCGCCTGGCCACATTTGCCTTGTTGCGCATGATTCGCAGTTTCGATCCGCCGCGCTTGGCTTCGGGCATGGTGCCCGCTTCGCGTCCGATATACCGCGCGGCAGCGCGTGCCAGCAGCCCCGACCGGGTTTCGCCGCTCGATTTGGCGTGGCGGTCGATCGCGTCCAGCACGCGCTGGGGCATCGTGATGCCCACGCGGACAATCTTCACCCGAAGCGTGGTCTCATCCACGTTCACGATCGCCCAC